>NZ_JAAGLR010000624.1 GCF_010548245.1 Streptomyces sp. SID11385 | reverse complement strand
GGCGGGGCGTGGGCTGCGGGGCGTGGGCTGCGGGGCGGGCGCGACGGGGCGGGCGCGGCGGGGCGGAGCGGGAGAACCGCAGTGTCCCCCGCCGTCGCCCCCGCCCGTCGTCCTTCCGCACCGCTTCTCACCCGAGTGGGTGAAGGCGCTCCCGGCCCCGGGTTGCCGCCCCGGGTGCGCGACCCGAGGCTGAGCGGGAGCCGTACCGAGCGAACCCGGGCGCTCACGCCACGTGAGGAATGACCCCGGGTCCCGCCGGGCACCCGAGCGGCTCCCGCACCCGGGGCGCGCACGCGGACCCGTCCGCCGCGCCCCACCGCGAAGCGCGAAGGAGACCCGCAGTGGCCGACCCGAACTCCACCACCAACACCGGCATCCCGGTCGAGAGCGATCAGTACTCGCTCTCGGTCGGCCCCGACGGACCGCTCCTGCTCCAGGACAACTACCTCATCGAGAAGATGGCGCAGTTCAACAGGGAGCGGGTCCCCGAGCGGGTCGTGCACGCGAAGGGCAGCGGCGCCTACGGGACCTTCGAGGTCACCAACGACGTCTCGCAGTTCACCCGCGCCGACCTCTTCCAGCCGGGCCGCCGCACGAAGATGCTCGCCCGCTTCTCGACCGTCGCCGGGGAGCAGGGCTCCCCCGACACGTGGCGCGACCCGCGCGGCTTCGCGCTGAAGTTCTACACGCAGGAGGGCGTCTACGACCTGGTCGGCAACAACACGCCGATCTTCTTCATGCGCGACCCGAGCAAGTTCCAGGACTTCATCCGCTCGCAGAAGCGGACGATCCCGAGCGCGCTGCGCGACAACGACATGCAGTGGGACTACTGGACGCTGTCCCCCGAGTCGGCGCACCAGGTCACGTACCTCATGGGCGACCGGGGCATCCCGAAGACGTACCGCAACATGAACGGCTACGGCTCGCACACCTACCTGTGGGTCAACGGGGCCGGGCAGCGGACCTGGGTGAAGTACCACTTCCACTCGGACCAGGGCGTCGACCACCTGACCGACATGGAGGCCGCCGCGATGGCCGGGGAGGACGCCGACCACCACCGGCGCGACCTCTTCGACGCGATCGCGCGCGGCGACGCGCCCTCGTGGACGCTGTACGTCCAGACGATCCCGTACGACGACGCGCCCTCGTACCGGTTCAACATCTTCGACGTGACGAAGACGGTGCCGCACGGCGACTACCCGCTCATCGAGGTCGGGCGGATGACGCTGCACACCAACCCCACGGACTTCTTCACGCACATCGAGCAGGCCGCGTTCGACCCCTCGGACCTCGTCCCGGGCATCGGCCCCTCGCCGGACAAGATGCTCCAGGCGCGGCTCTTCTCGTACGCGGACACGCACCGGTACCGCATCGGGACGAACTACACGCAGCTGCCGCCGAACCGCACGATCAACGAGGTGCGCTCGTACGCGAAGGACGGCGCGATGCGCTTCTACGAGCCGGACGTGGCACGCCCGTACGCCCCCAACTCCTACGGCGGCCCCACGGCCGACGAGGAGCGCTGGAACCACCCGGCGGGCTGGCTCGTGGACTCC
Source organism: Streptomyces sp. SID11385 (assembly GCF_010548245.1). Lineage (GTDB taxonomy): Bacteria > Actinomycetota > Actinomycetes > Streptomycetales > Streptomycetaceae > Streptomyces. The sequence continues at coordinate 15,119 of NZ_JAAGLR010000624.1, read as the reverse complement.
GCCGAGATGGTCCGCGCGGCGTACACGCTCCACCAGGCCGACGACGACTTCTCGCAGCCGGGCTCCCTCGTCCGCGACGTCATGGACGACGCCCAGCGCGACCGCCTCGTCGGCAACGTGACCCGCCACCTCCAGAACGGCGTCTCCCCCAAGGTCCGCGAGCGCGCCTTCGAGTACTGGCGCAACATCGACCCGTCGGTGGGCGACCGCATCGCGGCCAACTTCGGCTGACGCACCGGAATTTCTACGGCCACGGGCCCGCCCGCGCTTTCCGCGGGGGCGGGCTTCGCCGCGTGGGGGACCTTGACGCGCGGGGAGCGCCCGGGGGAACCACGTACCGTGCCGCTCTCGTCACTCCCACCGAAGCGCCAACACCTCTGGGGGAGTTGAGGTCGATGACGGGGAAGTCGGCGAGCCGGATGCCGCAAGCGACCGTGTACCCGGGCGGCAGGCGGGTCGGACCGCCGGCGAGCAGTGGTCGCGGCGGCAGCGCGGTCCTCCTGGACTTCGTCCTGTGCCTGGTCATGGCGGTGCCGACGGCGTTCACCGCTGCCCTCGCGTACGCGATCGCCACGGAGGGGAACCCACTGGGCCTGGGGACGACCGCGGCCCTGCTCTGGGGCTCGGCGGTGTGCTGCTCCTTCCTCAACCAGGTCCTCTTCGGCCGCTGGTTCGGCGGCAGCCTCGGCAAGCTGATGCTGGGCCTGCGCGTGATCCGCGCCGAGGACGGCGGCCGCCCGCACTTCTGGCGCCTGCTGCGGCGCTGGCTGGTGGGCCTCCTCCTGGTCCCCTTCGCCCTCCTCGCCGTCGTCATCGATCTGGACGGCGCGGACGTGGTGACGGGCAAGGTGCTCGGGATCGACGTCGTGCACCGCGAGATCCCGGAGGGCCCGGCCCTGACCCCCGAGGAGCGTGCGGCGCAGGCGGAGAAGGAGACCCCGGACAGGCAGCCGCCGAGCCGGGCGGCACGCGAGAGGCAGCACCGCGAGGAGCGCGAGTGGAAGGCGGACCAGGCCCGCGCCCGCAAGGAACGCGAGGCCCGGGAGTGGCAGGCCCGCGAGGCCCGCGACCGCGAAGCACGGCGGAGGCTCGGCTGGTAACCGGAGAACGCCCCCGGCGGGGACATCCCTGACCCGATCGGGTGAGCCCCCACTCGCTCGCCTCGCTCGTCGCTCGTCCGGCCCCTAGGTTCGGGCCCCATGTGGCGGATAGTCCTGTACATCACTCCCTTCACCGTGGCGGCCTTCCTCGCCGTCGTCGCGCTCCTCGCGCTCGCCCTCGGCGCCGCACGGGTCCGGCGCCCGGCCGGGACCAGGGGGTTCAGCCGCCTCGCGTACACGCTCTGCCTGGCGCTCGTGCTCTACGCGACCGTCTTCCCGATCGGTCCCTTCACGCCCCACCGCACCATCTGGTGGCCGCCCCTCCACAGGTTCGCCGGGCTGGCCCGCGACGAGCTGGAGATGACCGTCGTGGAGATGGTCGCGAACACCGCGATGTTCGTGCCGCTCGCCGTCCTCCAGTACTTCGCGCACCGGCGCCGCGGCCTCGCCTGGGCCGCGGGATGCGCACTCCTGACCAGCCTCGGCATCGAGGCCGCGCAGTACACGGTGAGCATCGGCAGGGTCGTCGACGCCGACGACATCCTCTGCAACGCCCTCGGCGGCCTCCTCGGCGCGAGCCTCGCGGCGGCGGCGTGTGTCCGCAGGTCAGCGGGTCAGTGGGTGGTGCCCGGAACCGGACTCGAACCGGTACGCCCTGGGAAGGGCAGCGAGGTTTAAGCTCGCCGTGTCTGCATTCCACCATCCGGGCAGGCCATGCACCCCGTTGCCGTCTCGCAGCCTATCGGGGGCGCTCCGTCCGCACGGGCGAACGGAGACTGCATCCTGTCTTATTTTATTGCCGCCTGACGCTCCGTCAGATCTCGGGGCAGGGCTTTGCCCGCCGACCGGCCCGCAGCGGGTCGGCGGTAAATGACGGGAATTCACTGTCCTCTCCGTGAGACTCCGCGACCGGACCCGCGCGCGGGCCTTCGCACGGCGACCGCCCCGCGGTCGCGTCGGTCAAGACGGTCCGCGGGGCGGTCGTGGTTCCGGTCCGGTACGGGTGGATTCCTGCGCAGTTGCGCGAGAGCCCGCCTCCGGTCAGTTGTGCCAGGTACGGGGACGGGGCGGCAGCCCGGACTCGCCGGACTCCGGGGTGCGTACCGCGAGCACCTGGTTGACGCCGATCCGGTTGCGCGCGAAGGAGAGCGCCGAGGCCGCCATGTACAGGCGCCACACCCGGGCCCGCCCCGGCGAGGTGAGCCGGACGGCCTCCTCCCAGTGCGCCTCCAGGTTGCTCACCCAGGCCCGCAGCGTCCGCTCGTAGTGCTCGCGCAGCGCCTCGACGTCCCGTACCTCGAAACCGGCCCGCTCCAGGAGCGAGACGGTCGTGCCGATCGGCGCCAGCTCGCCGTCCGGGAAGACGTACGCGTCGATGAACTCGTCGATCGTGTACGCGCTCTCGTCGCGCAGCGGGCGGCGCCCGATCTGGTGGTTGAGGAGGCGCCCGCCGGGCTTGAGGAGGGCGTAGAGGTCGTGCGCGTACTCCTCGTACCGCGCCGCGCCGACGTGCTCCGCCATGCCGATCGACGAGATCGCGTCGAAGGGGCCGTCGTGGACGTCGCGGTAGTCCTGCACGCGGATCTCGACCTTGTCGCCGAGGCCCTCCTCGGCGACGCGCTTGCGGGCGTACGCGGCCTGCTCGCGCGAGAGTGTGACGCCGACGACCTCGACCCCGTACTCGCGCGCCGCGTGCAGCGCCATCGAGCCCCAGCCGCAGCCGACGTCGAGGAGCCGCTGCCCGGGGCGCAGGTCGAGCTTGGTGGCGATGAGGTCGAGCTTGTCGCGCTGGGCCTGCTCCAGCGTCCCGCCCTCGCTCCAGTACGCGCAGGAGTAGACCATCGAGGGGCCGAGGACCAGCTCGTAGAAGGGGTTGCCGACGTCGTAGTGGTGGCTGATCGCCTGGCGGTCGCTGCCCTTGGTGTGGCGGTGGCCGCGGCCGGGGCGGCGGATCTCCTCGGGCGGCGGGGACGGCGGCAGCCCGGGGCCCGCGAGGCGGAGCAGGGCGCGGCCCGCGGCGCGGACCTCGGGGCGGCGTACGGCCTGGAGCAGGCTCTTCGGCGCGGTGTCGTCCTCGCCCCGGTCCCACACGAGCGAGGAGAGCCGGTCGAGTACGTCGTAGAGGTCGCCGTCGACCTCCAGCTCCCCGGACACCCAGCCCCGCACGAGGCCGAGTTCGCCCGGCTTGTAGAGCAGGCGGCGCAGGGCGCGGCGGTGGCGTACGACGAGGACGGGGGCGCCCGGCGGACCCGCTTCGCTGCCGTCCCAGGCCCGTACCCGGACCGGGAGCGGGGCCCCGAGCAGTTCCTGGGCGAGGTCGGTGAGCCGCGACGCGGCGTCCTGCATGGCGCACACCTCCGGGGGAGTTCCGCTGGGCGCGGGGAGCGCGTCAGGGGCGCGGGCCGTGACGTCTCCCCCCTACGTAAACACCGGGTGGGTGTTCGCGCAGCCCCACGTACAACGTAGAAGCAGTCACCGCAAGGGAAGCGGAAAATCCGTGGTGGCGCCATCCTTTTCAGCCGCAGGCGGAATGAGGAATGCGGGAAAAACACCCGGGCACACGGAAGGGGCGTCCGCCCCACGGATGGCGGACGCCCCTTCCGGTACGTCGTTACGGGGACGGTGCGGCCCCCGGAGGGAACCGCACCGCGCACCCGGTGTCTCGCCGGACCTCTCGGTCCCGGTGTCGCTGGGTCAGCCGGCCTTCGCGGGCTCGGCGGACTCGCCCTTGGTGGCCTCCGCCTTGGGGGCGGGGACCTCGGCGACGGGCGCGGGCTTCGGGGCCGGCTTGGCGGCCTCGTAGAACTCCTCGCGCGGCGTCTCGACGGCGCCGAGCGAGACGGCCTCGCGCTTGAGGAACATCCCGAGCGTCCAGTCGGCGAAGACGCGGATCTTGCGGTTGAACGTCGGCATCGCCATGCCGTGGTACGCGCGGTGCATGTACCAGGCGAGACGGCCCTTGAGCTTGATCTTCATCTTGCCCATGACGATCATCGCGACGCCCTTGTGGAGGCCGAGGCCCGCCACCGCACCCTTGTTGGAGTGGCTGTACTCCTTCTGCGGGAAGCCCCGCATGCCGGAGACGACGTTGTCGCCGAGGACCTTCGCCTGCCGCAGCGCGTGCTGCGCGTTGGGCGGGCACCAGGCGTTCGGGTTGCCGGCCTTGCGGCCGACCATGTCCGGGACCTGCGCGTTGTCGCCCGCGGCCCAGATGTAGTTCGTGCCGGTGGCCTGGAGGTCGGCGCCGACGTCGACGTGACCGCGCGGGCCGAGCGGGAGACCGAACTTCGCGAGGGCCGGGTTGGGCTTGACGCCCGCGGTCCACACGATGGTCCCGGCCTCGACCTCAAGGCCGTTGTTGAGCTTGACGTTGCCGTCCACGCAGGAGTCCATGCCGGTCTTGAGGTAGACCTCGACGCCGCGCGACTCCAGGTGCTTCTTCCCGTACTCGCCGAGCTTGGGACCGACCTCGGGCAGGATCTTGTCCGCGACGTCGACGAGGAGGAAGCGCATGTCCTCGCGGGAGACGTTCGGGTAGTCCTTGGCCGCGTCGCGGGCCATGTCCTCCAGCTCGCCCACCGTCTCGGCACCGGCGAAGCCGCCGCCGATGAAGACGAAGGTGAGGGCCTTGCGGCGGATCGCCTCGTCGTGGGTCGAGTCGGCCTTGTCCATCTGCGCGAGGACGTGGTTGCGGAGGCCGACGGCCTCCTCGACACCCTTGAGGCCGATGCCCTGCTCGGCGAGGCCCGGGATCGGGAAGGTGCGCGAGACCGCGCCCATCGCGATGACGAGGTAGTCGAAGGGCAGCTCGTACGACTCGCCCACGAGCGGGGCGATCGTGGCGACCTTGCGGTCCTGGTCGATCGAGGAGACCTTGCCCGTGAGGACCTCGGCCCTCTTCAGGACACGGCGCAGGGGGACGACGACGTGGCGCGGCGAGATGTTGCCGGCGGCGGTTTCCGGGAGGAAGGGCTGGTAGGTCATGTACGAGCGGGGGTCCACGACCGTCACGGTCGCCTCGCCGTAGCGCATCTTCTTCAAGATGCGCTGTGCTGCGTACAGTCCTACGTACCCACCACCCACTACGAGGATTCGGGGACGCTCCGTGGTGCTCATGAAGTCGAGTATCCACCCGCCCCGCACAGGTACCTCGTGCGCCCCTTCACAAGCTTCCCCCACCCCTCTGCTACACTGCGCCGCCCACGTGATCCATGTCATGTCGCGCAGGGGGAACCACTCGGCCTCGCGAGGCGTTCCGCACCCCCTGTGAGCAGCGCCTCAGCGCGCACGGGGTACGTGTACCACCGCGCGCGACACCGCGCCGCAATCCCCCCGAAACCCTCATCCGCGCCCGGCGCCGCCCGCCTGAGTGCCTCCTGGATCACAACGACGGCCCAGACCTCGCCCGCAGGGGCCGATTTCCTTGTGAAGGAAATCACGAACTTTCCGCGCCGGGGAGCGCGAGAGGGCGTGGGAGAGGGGCGGAATCCGGGATTCCGGGGGTGGTTGGGGACGTGGAGGGGACAGCCCGAGCGATGACCAACAACCTCCGGCGCACCCCTTCAGGAGACACCCTGCGGCGAGGACCCGGCCAGGGCCGTTCGGCCCCCGTGGCGGGCCGAACGGCGCACGGCTTCCCCGCGCGGCGTCCGGAGGTCAGGCGCGCGGCAGAACGCCCAGGAGCGCCGAGGTGAGCGAGATCCGCAGGGCCTCGCACAGGTCCAGGTGGAGCACGCCGAGCGCGGGCTCGTCCTCGTAGGCGGCGAGGAGGCTGGGCGGCGGCGGGACGTATGCCGCCAGGGCGCCCGCCGAGATCAGGCCCGTCAGGCAGAACATCTCCGCGCCTTCGCCGAGTTCGGGCACGTGGTGACGGACCAGCTCGGCCATGCCCGCGAGCTTCGCGAGGGACGAGCGCTTGTGCCGCTTGACCACCTCGACCGAGACGTTGTGCTCCAGGACGCCGCCCTGCGCGCCGAAGAGGTCGCACAGCACCGTACGGCTCGCCAGCGACCGGCTGAGGATCTCCGCCAGCCGCTCCGCCCGCGCCTCCGGCGCCGCCTCCGCCTCGATGCCCGCGGCCAGCTCGTCCGCCAGCACGGCGAGCCACTCCCCCAGGAAGTCGTCGAGGAGTTCGAGCAGCACCGCCTCGCGCGACTCGAAGTACCGCAGGACGTTCGACTTGGCGAGGCCCACCCGTCGGCTGAGTTCGTTGAGGCTCACCTCGGCCACGGGCATCTCGTCGAGCATCGCCGCGGCCGTGTCCAGGATCGCCCGGCGGCGGATCTCCCGCTGCTCCTCGCTGCGTGCTCGCTGAAATGTCACGCCCGCCAGCCTAGCTTAGAGACCACCGGTTCCTTGACAGAAGACCGGCGGTCTTTTACGTTCCCCGTAACAGACCGTTGGTTTCTTAGGAGCGCGTCATGAGCAGTGACAACTGGACCGAGCAGGACATCCCCGACCAGCACGGGCGGGTGGCGATCGTGACCGGCGCGAACACCGGGCTCGGCTTCGAGACCGCCAGGGCGCTCGCCGCGCGCGGGGCGAAGGTGGTCCTGGCCGTCCGCGACGCCGGGAAGGGGGAGCAGGCGGCGGCCCGTATGCCGGGCGAGGTCACCGTCCAGACCCTCGACCTGACCTCGCTCGACTCGGTACGGACCGCCGCGGCCGAGCTGCGCGCGGCCCACCCGCGCATCGACCTCCTGATCAACAACGCGGGCGTGATGTACACGCCGAAGCGGACGACCACCGACGGCTTCGAACTCCAGTTCGGCACCAATCACCTCGGGCATTTCGCCCTCACCGGCCTGCTCCTCGACCGGCTGCTGCCCGTCCCCGGCTCCCGGGTCGTCACGGTCAGCAGCACCGGCCACCGCATCCGGGCCGCCATCCACTTCGACGACCTGCAATGGGAGCGGTCGTACAGCCGCACGGGCGCCTACGGCCAGGCCAAGCTCGCCAATCTGATGTTCACGTACGCGCTCCAGCGGCGCCTCGCGAGGCGCGGTACGACGGTGGCGACGGCCGCCCACCCCGGCGTCTCCAACACCGAACTCATCCGCAACACCCCCGCCGCGCTCCGCCTTCCGGTCACCTGGCTCGCCCCCCTGCTCACCCAGAAGCCCGAGATGGGCGCCCTGCCCACCCTGCGCGCCGCGACCGACCCCACGGCGACGGGCGGCGACTACTACGGCCCCGGCGGCACGGGCGAACTCCGCGGCACCCCGAGACGGGTCACGTCCAGCCCCGCCTCCCACGACGAGGCCGTCCAGGAACGGCTGTGGACGGTGTCGGAGGAGCTGACGGGGGTGACGTTCCCGGTGGAGTAGTCCCCCCTCCGCTCGCGTCCCGGCCGCACGAACGCTCGCGCGTCGCACGGCGGGCGACTGATGCGACGGGCACGGCGGGAGCACCGACGCTTTGCCCGTCCGGCCCGACGCACGGCGGCGAGCGCTTACGGCCCTGACAGCAGCACGCGGTCGCGTGGGGCGCGGGCCCGGAAGGACGGACGGCCACCTCGCGAACGGGGAAACGGGGCACGCCGCTCGATGCGGCGGTCACCGTGCGGGACGTCCGGGACGAGGACGAACGCGTGGACACCGTGAGCCCGGGCCGGGCTCTGGCGGGCGGGCCGGGCGTCGAGGGGCGACGGCTACGGACGACCGGGACTGCCGCCTCCAGGTCCTGCCCGAGGCGGCGCCCACCGCCCGCGCCCCGCACCCCGCGAGAACGCGATCGCCTGGGGCGCGGGCCCGGAAGGTGTCCTCCCAGGTGGGTGAGTGCTCACTCACCTGGGAGGACGGACTGCCACCTCACGGACGGGGAAATGGGGCACGCCGCTCGATGCGGCGGTCACCGTGCGGGACGTCCGGGACGAGGACGAACGCGTGGACACCGTGAGCCCGGGCCGGGCTCTGGCGGGCGGGCCAGGCGTCAAGGGGCGACGGCTGCGGACGACCGGGGCCGCCGCCTCCAGGTCCTGCCCGAGGCGGCGCCCACCGCCCGCGCCCCGCACCCCGCGAGAACGCGATCGCCTGGGGCGCGGGCCCGGAAGGTGTCCTCCCAGGTGGGTGAGTGCTCACTCACCTGGGAGGACGGACTGCCACCTCACGGACGGGGAAATGGGGCACGCCGCTCGATGCGGCGGTCACCGTGCGGGACGTCCGGGACGAGGACGAACGCGTGGACACCGTGAGCCCGGGCCGGGCTCTGGCGGGCGGGCCAGGCGTCAAGGGGCGACGGCTGCGGACGACCGGGGCCGCCGCCTCCAGGTCCTGCCCGAGGCGGCGCCCACCGCCCGCGCCCCGCACCCCGCGAGAACGCGATCGCCTGGGGCGCGGGCCCGGAAGGTGTCCTCTCAGGTGGGTGAGCACTCACTCACCCCAGGGGCACGCGCGGGCGCGAGGGATGACGGGTGGCCTCCTCGCGTACAGGGGAACGGACCACGCCGCTCGACGCGCCGCGCACCGTGCGGAACGTCCACGAAGAGGACGAACGCGTGGACACCGTGGCCCTGGGGCCACGCCCGTCGGTCAGGGGCGGACGGGCGGCTCTCGCGGGCACACGAAAGAGCCGCCCGTCCACCCCGGTGCGGGGCGGACGGGCGGCTTTCGGGCCGGGTCAGGCGCCGAGCGTTCCTGCGCCGGCCGCCGTGGCGAAAGCGGTGAGCGCGGCGGGGCTCACGACGAGGGCGGGGCCCGAGGGCCGCTTGCTGTCCCGTACGGCCACGGCCCGCGCGCCGAGCCTTCCGCACTCGACGCAGTCGGACTGTGTGCCGCTTGCCGAGGACTTCCACCACGTCACGGGAAGACGGGAGGCGTCACGAATCATGGGTGTTCCTTATCTGTGCGATGCGTTCGGCGGACTGGTCCACCGGCAGGGCCGCGGCTTGCAACTGCTCGAAAGCGGCTCCGTGCACGGCGACTTGGCCCGCGTCCTCGACGTACAAGGCCGAGGTCAGGCTCTCGACATGCACGACATCGAGGTCGGGGAGGTTGTTGAACCCGAGGATCGCGTACGCCCCCATCTGCCCGACGTGCGGTGAGGCGTCGAAGGGCAGGACCTGGACGGTGATGTTCGGGCGCTGCGCCAGGCTCAGCAGGCGGCCGAGCTGGTCGCGCATCACGCCCTCGCCGCAGCGGGTGTGCAGCGCGGACTCGCCGATGATGGCCCAGAGCTTGAGGGGCTCGTCCCGCCGGGTGAGGACGGCCTGCCGCGCGAGCCGCACTTCCACCAGCGCGTCGATGCGTTCCTCGATGGCGTCGGACATGCTGATCGCCCGCATGAAGGCGCGCGCGTACTCGCCGGTCTGGAGCAGGCCGGGGATGACGCCCATCTGCCAGGTCCGCACGGACGACGCCTCGTCCTCCAGGCTGATCAGGTCCTCGTAGACGGGGCTCAGAACGGCGCGGTACGACTGCCACCAGCCGCGCTTGGCTCCCTCGCGGGTGAGGTCGAGCAGCGCGGCCCGCAGTTCCGGCGAGACGGTGCGGCCGAGACTCCCGTACAGGTCGAGCAGCCTCTCCACATCGGTCGCCTTCGCGGCCGTCTTGGCGCCTTCGAGCCGGGAGAGCTTGGAGACGTTGAAGGTGCCTTTTGCCGCCTCCGCGATCTCTTCGAGGGTGGCTTCGGCGCGCAGTTCGCGCAGTTTCCGGCCAAGTCGCCTACGTCTGACGGTGGGTACGCCCATGCGATCGCTCCTCCCTCTCGGTCGCGTGGGGTCAGTCTGCCCGTCGCCATCCGCCCATGTCATCCGGCCTTTCGGCATTATGGGTGCTGCGGCACACGCATATGCAATTTTGCATTTCTTTCCAGATGAGCTTGCACGTGCCGTGTGTCATCTATCACCCTGATCGCAAGCAACCACCGCGACGCCCCTGACGGCGTTGCAGATCGGGTGTCCCCATGAGTGAGATTTCCTGGGCGAAACCGCCCACTTCCCCCACCCCGCTCCTCGTTCTGCCGGGCGAGCCGGAATCGGCGAAACGGGCCCGCACGTTTGTGCGGGGGGAACTCGTCAAGGTGTCATCGGTGCCGGGCGGACACATCGAGGACGTGGAGCTCGTCGTCTCGGAGCTGGTCGGCAACGCCGTGCGGTACGGGACGGAGCCGGACGACTTCCTCTCCGTCTCGGTCGAGGTCACCGGGTCCGGAACCCGCGTCGAGGTCAGGGACCCTGTCCGGCGGCACCCGCGCCGCCGCCTCGCCTCGGCCGAACGGCAGCGCGGACGCGGGCTGTTCATCCTGGACGCCCTGTGTTCCGGCCGGTGGGGCGCGTACGACACACCGTTCGGCAAGGCCGTGTGGGCGGAGGTCGTGCGGTGACGCTCGTGCCGCCGCCCTTCATGTGGGGGTGCACGTCGTGCCTGCTGCTGTACGCGGGGGTGCTGCGGGAGGCGCGGGTCGGCGACGGGACCGTACGGGCCCAACTCGCGCTCGCCGCGCACCTCGTGGACGACCACCCCGACGACGTACCGCCCCCGCACACCGACGGCTGCCGCATCTGCCCCGGCTACGCCTCCGACCCCGACCCCGCGCGGGTGGCCCGGCTGTGGGCGGAGCACCGGGTGCGGGAGTACTTCCTGCCGGAAAGGGCGGCGCGGCGGTGGTGAGGGAACAGTGCGCATGCGCTGAGCGCGTGGAGTGCCCTGCCTGCGAGGAGGCCGCCGATCGAGCGCTGGCACGGGAGGCACGGGCCGTACTCGCCGAGGGCGGGGCGACGGTGGGGATGGCGGAGATGCTGGCGGTGGTGAGGGGCGCCGGTTGAATCAGTCACGCCTTTCGGCGCGTGTGAGTGCTTGGCGCCAGGGCAGTGTCGTTCCATGCTCCGCTTCGTGGCGCGCGCGAGTTCGTGCGGCGGTGACGGGCAGCGCGAGAAGCATCCAGCCCACGACATAGGCGGCCAGCCGCAGCGGGACGGCATCGTCGGGCGGCGGCATCCTGAGGAGTCCACCCGAGAGGCCGTCCATCAGCGGAAGCACGAAGAGGACGAGAAGACCGAGGGGAAGAAGGGAGAACATCGCAACCCAGCAGACCGTCAGCCACAGAAACCTGCGTCGAGCGCGAGCTTGCCGCGCCCGGCGGTCCGCCACGGCGCGTGCGTCCTCGGTGGGCTGCGGGGACACGGCGAGGGGCCGGTAGTCGCCGTACCAGTTGCGGAACTGGAAGACGGGCCCGTGCCCCTCGCCGCTGAACTCGTTGTACTGATCGCCGTCTTCGCTGCGCACGCGCGATGGCTTCCCCCGGCGGAAGCCCCTTACTCCCCCGCCACGCTCCAAGCGATGCCGTCCAGAATGTCGTGTTCGCTCACCACCAGCTGCTCCGCCCCCGTCCGCCGCATGATCGCGCGGAGGATCAGCGTGCCCGAGGTGATCACGTCCACGCGGCCCGGGTGCATGACCGGGATCGACGCGCGGTCGGTGTGCGTCGAGGTGAGGAAGCGGGTGGTCAGGGTGTCCACGTCCGCGCGGGTCAACGTGCTGTGGTGGATCGCCTGCGAGTCGTAGGCGGGGAGGTCCAGGGCGATTCCCGCCAGCGTCGTCACCGTGCCCGCCAGGCCGACCAGCGTCGACGCCTCCGTGAGGGGGACCTCCGACTCCGCCTCGTCCAGCGCCGCTTCGATGTCCTTCTCGATGGCCGCCACGCGGTCCGCCGGGGGTGGGTCCAGGAGGGTGCCGTCGTCCGTCGTCAGGTGGCGTTCCGTCATGCGGACGCAGCCGATGTCCACCGAGCGCGATGCGCGGGGGGACTTCGTGCCGAGGACGAACTCCGTCGAGCCGCCGCCGATGTCCACGACCAGGTACGTGTCCTCGCCCAGTTCGCGCGTCGCGCCCGTGAAGGAGAGGCGGGCCTCCTCGGCGCCCGTGATCACCTCGGGATCGACGCCGAGGATGTCCCGTACGCCGTGCACGAAGTCGTCGCGGTTCGAGGCGTCCCGCGAGGCCGAGGTCGCCACGAAGCGGATGTCGCCCGCCGGGACCTCGTGCTCCGCGATCGCCGCCGCGTACTGGCGGCAGGCGGCGAACGTGCGCTCCAGGGCCTCCGGGGCCAGGCGGCCCGTACGGTCCACGCCCTGGCCGAGGCGGACGATCTCCATACGGCGGTCGAGGTCCACGAGCGAGCCGGTCGCCGGGTCCACGTCGGCGACGAGCAGGCGGATCGAGTTGGTGCCGCAGTCCACGGCTGCCACGCGGGTCACTTCGCGTCCTCCTGAGCACACAGTTCCGAGCACGGCTTCTTCTGCCACCACTCCGGCAGCATCGCGATCGCCTCGTCCCCGAGCGGGTTGACGCCGGGGCCCGCCGCGAGCGAGTGCGCGACGAGGACGTGCAGGCACTTGACGCGGTCGGGCATCCCGCCCGCGCTCGGGAAGCCGGTCAGCTCCTCGATCGCGTCGCGGCGCTCGATGTAGTCCTCGTGCGCGGCGCGGTAGGCGGCGGCGAGTTCCGGGTCGCGGGCCAGCCGCTCGGTCATCTCCTTCATGACGCCGTTCGCCTCCAGGGTGCCGATCGCCGAGGCGGCGCGCGGGCACGTCAGGTAGTAGAGCGTCGGGAAGGGGGTGCCGTCGGGCAGGCGCGGGGCGGTCTCGACGACGTCGGGCTCCCCGCAGGGGCAGCGGTGCGCGATCGCGCGCAGTCCGCGCGGCGGCCGGCCGAGCTGGAGCCGGAAGACCTCGACATCCGCCTCGGTGGGCTCGGTGGGCGCGGTGGTCGGCGGGGGCGTGTGCATGCGGGGCTCTCGATCGGGGACGGGGCGGCGGCGCGTACGCGCGTACGGCTTCCAGTATCCCCGTACGCACGGGTGGCCCCGCCCGGCACCCACCTCGGCGCAGCGCCCCTTCTCAGCGCAGCGCCGCCGCGCGGTCCGCCTCGTCGATGCCGCCGAGGACGTTGGTGTACCAGGGGCGGGTGGCCGCCGCGTCCTGCGGCTCGGGGCCCGCGCTCGCGGCGCCGGGGACGAGGGCGGTGTAGCCGGTCTCGCCGGGGAGGACGTAGTGCAGGCGCTCGCGGATGCGCTGGCGGGCGAAGGCGGGGTCCTGCCAGCGGGCCTTCTCGTCGCGCAGCCGCTCCACGTCGTCCTGGTGGGTCTTCAGCTCGCGCTGGAGCTGCGCGATCTCGTCGCGCTGGGCGATGTACTGCCGCATCGGGTACGCGAGCGCGACGATCAGCGCGCACAGCACGAGGACGAGGATCGCGGCGCGCCCGGTGAGGCGCGAGCGGCGGGCCTGGCGGCGGGACTGGGAGCGGTAGACGCGGGCCGCCGTCTGCTCGCCGAGGACGCGCAGACGGGTCGCGGTCGAGAAACGCTCGCCGTCGTTCTTCCGTGCCATCCCGGCTCTCCCCCTCGTACGGGTGGTGCGCACAGGCGTACGGCACACACGCGTACGCCCCCGCACACGGTACGGGACCGGGTGCGGGGGCGTGCGGAGGCTCAGCCCTTCTCGTGCGGGCCGGGGCGGTCAGCCCTTGAAGCGGGGGAACGCCGAGCGGCCCGCGTACACCGCCGCGTCGTCGAGGATCTCCTCGATGCGCAGGAGCTGGTTGTACTTGGCGACGCGCTCGGAGCGGGCCGGGGCGCCGCTCTTGATCTGGCCGCAGTTGGTGGCGACGGCGAGGTCGGCGATCGTGACGTCCTCGGTCTCGCCGGAGCGGTGGGACATCATGCACTTGAAGCCGTTGCGCTGGGCCAGCTCGACGGCGTCCAGCGTCTCGGTGAGCGAGCCGATCTGGTTGACCTTGACGAGCAGGGCGTTCGCCGACTTCTCGTCGATGCCGCGCTGGAGGCGCTCGGGGTTGGTGACGAAGAGGTCGTCGCCGACGAGCTGGACCTTGTCGCCGAGGCGCTCGGTCACGGTCGCCCAGCCCTCCCAGTCGTCCTCGAAGAGCGGGTCCTCGATGGAGACGAGCGGGTAGGCGCCGACCAGCTCCTCGTAGTACGAGGTCATCTCGGCGGCCGTGCGGTCCTGGCCCTCGAAGCGGTACTTGCCGTCCTTGTAGAACTCGGAGGCGGCGCAGTCGAGCGCGAGCGCGACGTCACGCCCGGGGACGTAACCGGCCTCCTTGATCGCCTCGACGATGAGGTCGAGCGCGGCGCGGTTGGAGTCGAGGTTCGGCGCGAAGCCGCCCTCGTCGCCGAGGCCGGTGGACAGGCCGCGCTCCTTGAGCACCTTCTTGAGCGTGTGGTAGACCTCGGCGCCCCAGCGGACGGCCTCGGAGAACGACTCGGCGCCGATCGGCGCGATCATGAACTCCTGGATGTCCACGTTGGAGTCGGCGTGCGAACCGCCGTTGAGGATGTTCATCATCGGCACCGGGAGCAGGTGCGCGTTGGGGCCGCCGAGGTAGCGGAAGAGCGGCAGGTCGCTCGCCTCGGAGGCGGCGTGCGCGACGGCGAGCGAGACGCCGAGGATGGCGTTGGCGCCGAGCGAGGACTTGTCGGGCGTGGCGTCGAGGTCGGACATCGCCTGGTCGATCAGGCGCTGCTCGGTCGCGTCGTAGCCGACGAGCTCCGGGCCGATCTGCTCGATCACGGCGAGGACGGCCTTCTCGACGCCCTTGCCCTGGTAACGGTTGGCGTCACCGTCACGCAGTTCGATGGCTTCGAAGGCACCGGTGGACGCACCGGAGGGCACGGCAGCACGGCCGGTGCTGCCGTCGTCGAGGCCGACCTCGACCTCGACCGTGGGGTTGCCTCGGGAGTCCAGGATTTCCCGGGCTACGACGACGTCGATGGACGGCACGAGCATCTCCTTCTGGGATGTGGAGCAGGTCTGCGGAGGCCCTTGCGGGGCCTTCCGCTGCATGAGCCTAACCGGCCGGGGGTCCGGTACCGGCCTACGCCCGGGACTCGGCCGCAATCCGTGGGACGGAGCGGGTGAAGCGGACTTTCCGGGCGGGCGGATCGGGGTCGATCGGGCATCTGAGCCGGGCGGGTGACAGGTGAGCCGCGCTGGTGAGCGGGGGCGTGCGCGGGTGAGGGGGCGGGGTGTGGGGCGGGGAGCGGAGGCGGCGGAGAGCGGGGGCG
>NZ_JAAGLR010000596.1 GCF_010548245.1 Streptomyces sp. SID11385 | reverse complement strand
GCCGCACGCGCCGAGCCCCAGCAGCCCCGCCGCCGCGGCGCCATCACGCAGGACGGCACGTCGCGTCGGAACGCCGCGCGGCACACGCGACGTACGCGACGTACCGAGCGCGCGGGGCATGCGCGGCGCGCGCGACGTGGACGCCGCCCGGGACGTACGCGACGTCGCGGTGAAGTCGGCGGCGGCGTCCGCGGAAAGGGACCGGGGTATCCATGGCTTCGGCACGCGCGCAGCATGACGCGCGTCACACGCCAACGGCAATCGACGTCGCGTCCTCGCGGGGCGGCGCGGAGAAGACAGAGTGTCGATGGCGGTACGGGTACGACGCGACGCGCATCCCAGGCGCGCAGCCCCGCCGCGCAGGCGGCGCGTTCCGAGCACGCGACGTACCCCCGCGACGTCGCGCCCCGCCACGCGACGTAGCCCCCCACGACGCGACGTGGCCCCGCTCGCGATGTCCGCCTGCACGAGGCGACGTGGCCCCTAAGCGACGCGACGTGCCCCCCACCGCGACGCCACGCGACGTACCGCGCGCCCCGTCCCCGCTACGCCTCGCCTCGCGGCATCCCCCGTACCCCCGCAACGTCGCACCCCACCACGCGACGCCCCTGACACTCCCGACACCCCACCCCACCAAGAAACGGCCCGCACCGCGCCCCAGCGCGGCACGAGCCGTCTTCATCCCCCCTCGGAAGCCGACCGGGCCCGCCAATCCGGACCCGCCCCCCCGGAGGGCCTCGCCTCAGTCCAGCGACGTCATCACGTGCTTGACGCGCGTGTAGTCGTCGAAGCCGTAGAGCGACAGGTCCTTGCCGTAGCCGGACTTCTTGAAGCCGCCGTGCGGCATCTCCGCGACGAGCG
Organism: Streptomyces sp. SID11385; assembly: GCF_010548245.1. Classification (GTDB taxonomy): domain Bacteria; phylum Actinomycetota; class Actinomycetes; order Streptomycetales; family Streptomycetaceae; genus Streptomyces. The sequence continues at coordinate 5,522 of NZ_JAAGLR010000596.1, read as the reverse complement.
GGATGTGCGTGTTGATCCACACGCAGCCGAAGTCGAGCGACTTGGACATCCGCATGGCGCGCGCGTGGTCCTTCGTCCAGACGGACGAGGCGAGGGCGTACTCGACGTCGTTCGCGTAGGCGAGGGCCTGCGCCTCGTCGGTGAAGGACTGCACGGTGATGACGGGCCCGAAGACCTCGTTCTGGATGATCTCGTCGTCCTGGCGCAGCCCGGAGACGACGGTCGGCGCGTAGAAGTAGCCCTTGTCGCCGACGCGGCGTCCGCCGGTCTCGACCTTGGCGTGCGCGGGCAGCCGGTCGATGAAGCCGCTGACCTGGGCGAGCTGGTTGGCGTTGTTGAGCGGCCCGTAGAAGGCGTCCTCGTCGTCGGGCCCGGCGGTGCGCAGTTCGGCCGCGGCCTTGGCGAGAGCGGTGACGAACTCGTCGTGCACCGACTCGTGCACGAGGACACGCGTCGCGGCGGTGCAGTCCTGCCCGGCGTTGAAGTAGCCGGCCTCGGAGATGCCCGCGACGGCCTTCGCGACGTCGGCGTCCTCGAAGACGACGACGGGTGCCTTGCCGCCCAGTTCGAGATGGACGCGCTTGAGGTCCTTGGCCGCCGAGCCCGCGACCTCGGTCCCGGCGCGCACGGAGCCCGTGATGGAGGCCATGGCCGGGATGTCGTGCTCGACCATGAGGCGTCCCGTGTCGCGATCGCCGCACACGACGTTGAAGACGCCGGCGGGCAGCACGGAGCCGATGATCTCGGCCATCAGGACAGTCGAGGCGGGCGTCGTGTCCGAGGGCTTGAGGACGACGGTGTTGCCCGCCGCGAGCGCCGGGGCGAACTTCCAGACGCCCATCATCATCGGGTAGTTCCACGGCGCGACCTGCGCGCAGACGCCGATCGGCTCGCGCCGTACGAAGGACGTGAGCCCCTCCATGTACTCGCCCGCCGAGCGCCCGTCGAGCATGCGCGCCGCGCCCGCGAAGAAGCGGATCTGGTCCACCATCGGCGGGATCTCCTCGCTACGGGTGAGCCCGACCGGCTTGCCGGTGTTCTCGACCTCGGCGGCGATGAGTTCCTCGGCGCGCTCCTCGAAGGCGTCGGCGATCTTCAGCAGCGCGCGCTGCCGCTCCGCGGGCGTCGCGTCGCGCCACGCCGGGAACGCCGCGGCGGCGGCGTCCATAGCGGCGTCCACGTCCGCGGCACGCGACAGGGGCGCCGTCGCATATGCCTCGCCGGTGGCCGGGTTCACGACCCGCGTGGTCGCGCCGTCCGCGGCGTCGCGGAACTCGCCGTTGATGTAGTTGCGCAGTCGGCGCAGTTCGGTGGTCACTGCCGGCCCTCCTGTCGGTGTCCGAAGCCCGGTGTCCAGGGCTCCCTGTCCACAGCTCCGTGTCCAAAGCCTGAGACACCCACCCTAGCCGTTAAGGCGACGCTTTCGACACACCCACTCCCCGTCGGCTGCGGAATCGGTGTTTTCAAAGCCTTGGAACAACGGATTTCATCGATTTGGGCTTGCGGAACTGCGGAGTCCTCGGGCAGAGTGAGGGCGTGGTCAGTCGCAGCTCAGAATCCAGGACCGGTAGCGGCAGCTCATCGATCGATGCCGTCTCGCTGGCGATCATCGAACAACTCCAGGAGGACGGCAGACGCCCGTACGCCGCGATCGGCAAGGCCGTGGGCCTCTCCGAGGCGGCGGTGCGCCAGCGCGTGCAGAAGCTGCTCGATCAGGGCGTCATGCAGATCGTCGCGGTCACCGACCCGCTCACCGTGGGCTTCCGGCGGCAGGCGATGGTCGGGATCAACGTCGAGGGCGACCTCGATCCCGTGGCCGACGCGCTCGCGGCGATGCAGGAGGTCGAGTACGTCGTGCTCACCGCCGGCTCCTTCGACCTGCTGGCCGAAATCGTGTGCGAGGACGACGACCACCTTCTCGATGTGATCAACAGACGGATCCGCACCCTCCCCGGAGTGCGCTCCACCGAGAGCTTCGTCTACCTCAAGCTCAAGAAGCAGACCTACATGTGGGGAACCCGATAGCCGTGAGCAAGGACCTCTCCCGAACCGCGTACGACCACCTGTGGATGCACTTCACCCGCATGTCGTCGTACGAGAACGCGCCCGTCCCCACGATCGTGCGGGGCGAGGGCACCTACATCTACGACGACCAGGGCAAGCGCTACCTGGACGGCCTGGCGGGCCTCTTCGTGGTCCAGGCGGGTCACGGGCGCGCCGAACTGGCCGAGGCGGCGCACCGTCAGGCGAAGGACCTCGCGTTCTTCCCCGTCTGGTCCTACGCGCACCCCTCCGCGATCCAGCTCGCCGAGCGCCTCGCCCACCACGCCCCGGGCGACCTCAACAAGGTCTTCTTCACGACGGGCGGCGGCGAGGCCGTCGAGACCGCCTGGAAGCTCGCGAAGCAGTACTTCAAGCTGACCGGCAAGCCGACCAAGCACAAGGTCATCTCGCGCGCCGTCGCCTACCACGGCACGCCGCAGGGCGCGCTGTCGATCACCGGGCTGCCCGCGCTCAAGGCGCCGTTCGAGCCGCTCGTACCGGGCGCGCACAAGGTGCCGAACACCAACATCTACCGCGCGCCGATCCACGGCGACGACCCCGAGGCCTTCGGCCGCTGGACCGCCGACCAGATCGAACAGCAGATCCTCTTCGAGGGCCCCGACACCGTCGCGGCCGTCTTCCTCGAACCGGTCCAGAACGCCGGCGGCTGCTTCCCGCCGCCGCCCGGCTACTTCCAGCGCGTACGGGAGATCTGCGACCAGTACGACGTCCTCCTCGTCTCCGACGAGGTGATCTGCGCCTTCGGCCGCCTCGGCACGATGTTCGCGTGCGACAAGTTTGACTACGTGCCGGACATGATCACCTGCGCGAAGGGCATGACCTCCGGCTACTCGCCGATAGGCGCCTGCATCGTCTCCGACCGCCTCGCCGAGCCCTTCTACCAGGGCGACAACACCTTCCTGCACGGCTACACCTTCGGCGGCCACCCCGTCTCCGCCGCCGTCGCCCTCGCCAACCTCGACATCTTCGAGCGCGAGAACCTCAACCAGCACGTCCTCGACAACGAGGGCGCCTTCCTCGCCACCCTGGACAAGCTCCGCGACCTCCCCATCGTCGGCGACGTCCGCGGCAACGGCTTCTTCTACGGCATCGAGCTGGTCAAGGACAAGGCCACCAAGGAGACCTTCACCGACGAGGAGAGCGAGCGCATCCTCTACGGCTTCGTCTCCAAGAAGCTCTACGAGTACGGCCTGTACTGCCGCGCGGACGACCGCGGCGACCCGGTCATCCAGCTCTCGCCCCCGCTCATCTCCGACCAGTCCACCTTCGACGAGATCGAGGGCATCATCCGCCAGGTCCTCACGGAGGCATGGACGAAGATCTGACCCCGGCCCCATGCCCGGCCCCAGGCCCCCGGCCCCGTCTCACTCTTGCGGGTGAGAGCGGGGGCCGGGGTGTTTTTCGCGCGTGGGGGGAGGCGAGGCGTCGGGTGAAGGCGATGGGCAGTGGGGCGACGCGGCGTGGGACGACGCGACGTCGTGGGTGCGAGGCGACGCGACGTGAAGCGACGCGACGTCGTGCGGCACGAAGCGACGCGACGTGGTGGGCGATCCGGTACGTGGCGCGACGCCGCTGGCCGCGACGTGGCGCGCGACGCCTGGCGCGCACGCGACGTCGCCCCCGACGCGATGTCGCGACCCAACGGCACGTACGCGACGTACCACGCGTCGGCGCGCAGGAGGCGGGGCGGCTTGCGTACGCGATGTCCGACGTAGCCGCGCCCCCGCGACATCGCCGCGCGACCTGGCCGGACACGGCGCGACCTCGCATGCCTCCTACGCGACGTACCCGCCGCCTACCCGCCACGTCCTCGCCGCGCCCGCGCGACGTAATGACGCGACACGACGTGCTGACGCGACGTGACCACGCGACGTGACGGCGCGATGTCGCGACGTCCACCGTCGCGCCGTGCGCCGGATGGCGCGCGACGCCGCACCCCGCGTGTTACGTTCCAGGCGATTTAGGGACGAACAACGCGCTCCGCGCGACGGCCCGCGTGCCCACGCGACGTCAGTCCGCCACCACGCGCCACGCGGCGCGGCACCGTCGCGTCGACCGCGAGCCGCCCCGCATCCGACGGCCCCGAGCGGAACTGAGGTGCACTGCATGGCTGCCCCCTCGCCATCCCCGGCCGACGACGTGCTGCGGGCCGAGGGCCTGCATGTGACCCGTCGCGGCTCCCCCGTGCTGAGCGACGTGACGCTCAGCCTGCGACACGGCGAGATCCTCGCCGTGGGCGGACCACGCGGCAGCGGTCGCTCCACCCTGCTGCGCTGCCTCGCCGGCATGGTCCGCCCCGACCAGGGCGGCATCTGGTTCGACGGCGCGCCGCTCCACGAGTTGTCGACCGCGCGCCGCGCCCGCGTACGGCGCGACCACTTCGGCTGGCTGGAGGAGAAGCCGCACCTCTCCCCGGAGCTCACCGCATGGGAGAACGCCGCGCTGCCGCTCCTCCTGCGCGGCGTCCCGCACCGCGTCGCACGCGACGTCGCGACGGAGTGGCTGGAACGCCTCGACGTCGCCCACTGCGCGCGACGCCGCCCTCACGCGCTCACCCACCTGGAGCAACGTCGCATCGCGATGGCCCGCGCGCTCACCGGCACCCCCGCGCTCCTCTTCGCCGACGAGCCGACCGCCACGCTCCACTCGGCCGACCGCGCCGTCCTGCTGCGCACCCTGGTCACCGCGGCGCGCACGCATGGCATCAGCATGCTCCTCACGACCCACGGCGACGAAGCTGCCGAACTCGCCGACCGCTCCGTCTCCCTGCACGACGGACGCCTCGCCCACGCGACGTCCGTCTCCGGTGACGTTCCCGGTACGGAAGAGGGGAGGGCGACGTGCTCAGTCTCCGTCTAGTACGCGGCGGCAGGCCGCTCGTCCAAGCGCGACGCCTCCTCGTGAGCGCGGCGTCGGCGGGCACCGGCTTCCTCCTCCTGGCCGCCCTCGGGCACGCCCTGTCGCACGACGGCGCGGCAAGCTCGGTCCAGCGCCTCGCCTGGTGCCTCGTGCCCCTGGCCGCCACGGTGTACGTCGCGGTCGCGGTCTCCCGCACCGACCCCGCGCTCCGTCCGGAGCGCGGCCAACCGCCCTACGGCCTCTCCCCCCGCGGTCTGCGCCTGCTCACGGCCACGGCCAGCGCGGCGTTCTGCGCCCTGGGCTCCGTCGCCGCCCTGCTGCTCTTCCTCCTCGCCCGCGGCAGCCTCGGCGTCCAGCCTCTCGGCGACGGCGCCGCGAAGGCGCTCGGCACAGGCTTCGACCTGCCCGTCGCGGCCGTCATCACGCTCCTGGCCCTCGTCCCCGTCGCGACCGCGGTGGCGACCGCTGCCTTCACTCCGTCGCCCACCGCGTCGGGAACGGCGCGCGCGACGCCGCCCGCGACGTCGGCCCCGCCGGGCCTGCCCTGGGGCGTCGCGCTGCTCGCGGGCGGGTTCGCCGTACGCGCCACCCTCGGCGAG
>NZ_JAAGLR010000568.1 GCF_010548245.1 Streptomyces sp. SID11385 | reverse complement strand
AGAGGTCCCCGCGCAGCACCCGCACCCGCTGCCCGGCCCGTGCCGCGTTGATCCGCGCCGAGACCACCGCCCGCCAGGACAGGTCCGTCGCGCAGACCCGCGCGCCGCGCCGCGCGGCGAGCAGGGCGAGCGCCCCGCTGCCGGTGCACAGGTCGAGCACGTGGGTGTCCGGGCCGATCGGCTCGGTGCCGAGGGCCCGCGCGAGCAGGTGGGTGTCGGCCTGCGGCGCGTAGACGCCGGGCAGCGTCCACAGGCCGTCGAGCCCAAGGGGGAGAGGAGGGGCAACCGCCATCACGCGTACCTCCGGGGGAGCGGACCTTCGCCACCGCTCCTCCGGGGAGCGGACCTTTGCCACCGCTCCTCCGGGGAGCGGGTCTGCCACCGCTCCAGCCTCCGCGCCCCGGCCCCTCCCCGCCACTCGGCCCGGCATTTCGCGACTCTCCGTGATCGGCGACGCTCTCGGAGCGCCCCGGACCGCTTTCCCGGCACTCGATGTCGCCCCCGGTCCTCCGCACCCGCGCTCACCCGTATGGCCGTACGTCCGGCTCGCACCCGTGTCCGCATCGTGGTCCTTCAAGGCCGGATTTCCGGGTGATTCGCGCCACGTCTGAGAGTGGTTTAACTCAGATGAGCGCCAGAGGTGGGTTTTCGGCTCCCGAAGCGTGGCACCGCGTGCCATCTCGCCTGGCTTCAGGAAGTGAACGCAAATGACGACAACCCCTGCTCATCCGAGCGGAATTTACCGGAGCTACATCTTCCGTTTTCAGGGCTTGAAGCGCGCGCCCTCCCGCGCCCCTCCCTGACGGCACTTTCGATCTCCTGGCGGGCGGCGCGTTGTGCCCGCATGACCCCCAGGTCCAGGTGCCGGATCACCTTGGATCTGGGTATGTTCCTCGCCGTCAGGGCAGTCAGCCGCGAGGAGTCAGTCCCGTGTCGTCAACAAAGCAGCAGCACCCCGAGGCCGCAGGCCGTGCCGGTGCGGGCACGTCCGTCGCGTCCGCTCCCGAGACGCCGCGCGAGGCGCGGGAGACGCCGAAATTCGTCTACGACTTCACCGAGGGCAACCGTCACCTGAAGGATCTCCTCGGCGGCAAGGGCGCGAATCTCGCCGAGATGACGAACCTGGGCCTGCCGGTCCCGCCCGGATTCACCATCACCACCGAGGCGTGCAAGACGTACCTGGAGAGCGGCAAGGAGCCCGCGGCCCTGCGCGACGAGGTCAGTGCGCACCTCGACGCGCTGGAGACCGCGATGGGCAAGAAGCTCGGCCAGGCCGACGACCCGCTGCTCGTCTCCGTCCGCTCCGGCGCCAAGTTCTCGATGCCAGGGATGATGGACACCGTCCTGAATATCGGCCTCTCGGACGCCTCCGTGGCGGGGCTCGCCGCGCAGGCCGGCGACGAGCGCTTCGCCTGGGACTCCTACCGCCGCCTGATCCAGATGTTCGGCAAGACCGTGCTCGGCGTCGACGGCGAACTCTTCGAAGAGGCCCTGGAGTCGGCGAAGAGGGCGAAGAAGGCCGCGACCGACGTCGACCTCGACGCCGCCGACCTGAAGAAGCTCGTCAAGAGCTACAAGAAGCTCGTCGAGCGCGAGGCCGGCCGCGCCTTCCCGCAGGACCCGCGCGAGCAGATGGACCTCGCGATCCACGCCGTCTTCGACTCGTGGAACACCGAGCGCGCCAAGCTCTACCGCCGCCAGGAACGCATCCCGCACGACCTCGGCACCGCCGTCAACGTCTGCTCGATGGTCTTCGGCAACCTCGGTCCCGACTCCGGCACGGGCGTCGCCTTCACGCGCGACCCCGCCAGCGGCCACCAGGGCGTCTACGGCGACTACTTGCAGAACGCGCAGGGCGAGGACGTCGTCGCGGGCATCCGCAACACCGTGCCGCTCGCCGACCTCGAAGGCATCGACAAGCCCTCGTACGACGAGCTGATGCGCATCATGGAGACCCTGGAGAACCACTACCGGGACCTGTGCGACATCGAGTTCACGATCGAGCGCGGCAAGCTGTGGATGCTCCAGACCCGCGTCGGCAAGCGCACGGCCGCCGCCGCCTTCCGCATCGCGACCCAGCTCGTCGACCAGGGCCTCATCACCGAGGCCGAAGCGCTCCAGCGCGTCAACGGCGGCCAGCTCGCCCAGCTCATGTTCCCGCGCTTCGACGAGAAGTCGAGCGCGGAGGCGGTCGCGTGCGGCATCGCCGCCTCGCCCGGCGCGGCCGTCGGCAAGGCCGTCTTCGACTCGTACACCGCCGTCAAGTGGTCCCGCTCCGGCGAGAAGGTCATCCTCATCCGCCGCGAGACCAACCCCGACGACCTCGACGGCATGATCGCCGCCGAGGGCATCCTCACCTCGCGCGGCGGCAAGACCTCGCACGCCGCCGTCGTCGCGCGCGGCATGGGCAAGACCTGCGTCTGCGGCGCCGAGGAACTGGAGGTCGACACCAAGCGGCGCCGCCTCACGACGAGCGAGGGCACCGTCGTGGAGGAGGGCGACCTCGTCTCGATCGACGGCTCGACCGGCCGTGTGTACCTCGGCGAGGTACCCGTCGTACCCTCGCCCGTCGTCGAGTACTTCGAGGGCCGGATGCACGCGGGCGCCGACGAGGCGGACGAACTCGTCGCCGCCGTCCACCGGATCATGGCCTACGCCGACCGCACCCGCCGCCTGCGCGTGCGCGCCAACGCCGACAACGCCGCCGACGCGCTGCGCGCCCGCCGCTTCGGCGCCCAGGGCATCGGCCTGTGCCGCACCGAGCACATGTTCCTCGGCGAACGCCGCACCCTGGTCGAGTCGTTGATCCTCGCCGACACCGACAAGGAGCGCGAGGAGGCGCTTGAGGAACTGCTCCCGCTCCAGAAGCAGGACTTCATCGAGTTGTTCGAGGCGATGGACGGACTCCCCGTCACCGTCCGCCTCCTGGACCCGCCGCTCCACGAATTCCTGCCGGACATCACGGAGTTGTCCGTACGGGTCGCGCTCGCCGAATCGCGGAAGGACGCCAACGAGAACGACCTCCGCCTCCTCCAGGCCGTCCACCGCCTCCACGAGCAGAACCCGATGCTCGGCCTGCGCGGCGTGCGCCTCGGCCTCGTCATCCCCGGCCTGTTCACGATGCAGGTACGGGCCATCGCGGAGGCCGCCGCGCACCGCCGCGAGAACGGCGGCGACCCGCGCGGCGAGATCATGATCCCGCTCGTGGGCACCGTGCAGGAGCTCGAACTCGTCCGCGAGGAGGCCGAGGAGGTCATCGCCTCGATCGAGTCCGAGCAGGGCACCGACCTCGGGATCTCGCTCGGCACGATGATCGAGCTGCCCCGCGCCGCGCTCACCGCCGGGCAGATCGCCGAGGCCGCGCAGTTCTTCTCCTTCGGCACCAACGACCTCACGCAGACGGTCTGGGGCTTCTCGCGCGACGACGTCGAGGCGAGCTTCTTCACCGCGTACCTGGAGAAGGGCATCTTCGGCGTCTCGCCCTTCGAGACGATCGACCGCGACGGCGTCGGCAAGCTCGTCGCCGACGCGGCCCGCGCCGGGCGCGCGACCCGCCCCGACCTCAAGCTCGGCGTCTGCGGCGAGCACGGCGGCGACCCGGAGTCGGTCCACTTCTTCCACGAGGTCGGCCTCGACTACGTGTCCTGCTCGCCCTTCCGCATCCCGGTCGCCCGCCTGGAGGCGGCCCGCGCCGCCGCGAAGCCGGAGAAGGACACGACCGCCTGAGCCCACCGGCCCCCACGGACCACCCCTCGCGGGGTCCCCGCCCCGGGCCGCCCCCGCCCCCGCCCGTCCCACCCTCACCGGGGCGGGGCGCGGGAGGCACCCGGAGCACGAAGGAGCGGCACCCTGTGCGGGGGTGCCGCTCCTTCGCCGTGCGGGCGCGGGCTCGTGCGGGCGTCTCGCGTACGGGACCTGGCCCGGTTCACACGGGCGGGGCTGCCGCCCGGTCCGCGAACCGGGCGGCCCCGCAGCTCACTTCAGATACACCAGGCCGTCCGTCGTGATCGTCGGGCGGCCCTTCGTCGCCACCACGACCACCTTCACCGTGTGCTTGCCGCTCTTCGACCACGCCGTGGTCCACTGCGCGTCGCGGTACTTGGTCGTGCCCGACTTCAGGTCGACCGTCGCCTTCTTCGCGCCGTCCACGTACACGTACACCTGCCCCGAGGTCGACGCGCGCGAGAAGACGAGCGAGGCGCCGCGCCCCGTGAAGGTGTAGGTGAGCGAGGCGTTCTTCGCCGAGGAGCTGTACGACTTGCCGCCGAGGTAGCTCGACGAGGACTTCGTCGTCCACTTCCCCGTCTTCTTGCCGCTGCTCTCCTGGAGGATCGCGGGGGCCGAAGTGGTGCTCGCCGAGGCGGTGTTGCCCGCCTGGTCGTACGCGGTGAGCGACCACGTCGTGGTGGTGGCGGGCTTCGCGGTGAGCGAGGCGCTCTTCGTCGTGGGCCCGTAGGTCACGGCGGACGGCTTCGTGAGCCGGACCTCCTTGAGCGCCGCCGCGTCCGTCGCCGCCCACTTGAGCGTGACCGGCACGGACGTACTGCCCACCGTGCCCGTGCGCAGCGCGGTCGAGGGCTTGGTGGCGAAGGAGGGCGCCGTCCTGTCGACCACGACCGTCGTGGCCGCCGTCGTGCTCGCCTTGCCGGAGACGTGTGTCCCGCGCACCGCGACCGTGTGCGTGCCGGAGGCGAAGGTCAGCGCCGCCGAGGTCGCCGTGGCCTTCGCGGTGACGGCGACCTTGCCGTCGACCAGCACCTCGTAGCGGTTCACCAGCGTGCTCGGCGTCGTCGCCGACCAGCGCACGGTCGCCGAGCCCTTCGTCCACGCCTTCGTGCCCGAGACGCCCGCCCCGGTGAAGCCGGTGATCCTCAGCCCGGCGACGGAGCCGCCCGCGAGGGTGCGGATCTCGGGGAGCGCGGCGTAGAGCTGCGTACCGGGGCACTCGGTCGCGTAACCGTCGCGGTGGCCCGAGATCCGGTTGAGGGTGACCGTCTGCCCCTTCTTGAACTTGCCGCCGGTCCCGGAGCCGTCCGCCCCGGCGACCAGCCCGACCTTGCCGGTCGGGTCCTCCTTGTACTGCCCGAGCTTCCACGCGGCGATCCGCGCGATCGCCGTCTTCGCCGCCGAGGACGGCGCCGCCTTGTTGTAGTCGCCGAGGACGGCGATGCCGGTCGTGTCGGTGTTGAAGCCGTACGTGTGCGCGCCGATCACCGGCAGGTCCACGCCGCCCTTGCGGCCCTCGAAGATCGTGCCGCACTTGTCGACGAGGAAGTGGTACCCGATGTCCTTCCAGCCGTTCGTCTTGATGTGGTACGTGCGGATGGCGCGCACCATGGCGGGGGACTGGTCGCACGAGTACGCGTTGGCGTCGACCGTGTGGTGGACGAAGACCGCCGACACCTTGGTGCCGTACTCGGGGGCCTCGTCGTCCATCGACTCGTCGGCGCCCCACTGCGCGCGGGTCACGATCGGCGGGCGCGGGGCCGTGGACGCGGGTGCCGTGGGCGGCGGGGCGGCCGTGGCGCTCGCGGCGGGTGACGTCGCCGTCGGCTTGGCGGGCGCGGAGGGCGCGGAGGGCTCGGAGGGCGAGGCGGGGGCCGTGGG
>NZ_JAAGLR010000539.1 GCF_010548245.1 Streptomyces sp. SID11385 | reverse complement strand
CCCGCCGCCCCCGGGATCGTCATCCGGCTGACCGCGCTCAGACGCGGGCCGAGGCCGCGGCCTCGTCCGCCGCCTCGTCGGCCGCCAGCACCGCCGCCTCCGCCTCCGCGACGACGCCGGGCACCCGGCGCAGCTTCTTCATCGGGCCCAGCTCCGACTCGTAGACCTTCTTCACGCCGTCGCCGAGCGAGTGCTCGATCGTGCGGATGTCGCGGACGAGGCGCGCGAGGCCCTGCGGCTCCACCGAGGCGGCCTGGTCGGAGCCCCACATGGCGCGGTCGAGGGTGATGTGCCGCTCGACGAAAGTGGCGCCGAGCGCGACGGCGGCGAGCGTCGTCTGGAGCCCGGTCTCGTGGCCCGAGTAGCCGATCGGGACGTTCGGGAACTCGGCCTGGAGGGTGTGGATGACCCGCAGGTTCAGCTCCTCGGCCTTCGCCGGGTAGGTCGACGTGGCGTGGCAGAGCACGATGTTGTCGCTGCCGAGCACCTCGACCGCGTGCCGGATCTGGCGCGGCGTGGACATGCCCGTCGAGAGGATCACGGAGCGGCCCGTGGCGCGCAGGGCGCGCAGCAGCTCGTCGTCCGTGAGCGAGGCCGAGGCGACCTTGTGCGCGGGCACGTCGAACTTCTCCAGGAACGCGACGGCCTCGGTGTCCCACGGGGACGCGAACCAGTCGATGCCGCGCTCGCGGCAGTGCGCGTCGATCGCGCGGTACTCGTCCTCGCCGAACTCGACGCGGTGCCGGTAGTCGATGTACGTCATGCGGCCCCAGGGGGTGTCCCGCTCGATGTCCCACTGGTCGCGCGGGGTGCAGATCTCCGGCGTGCGCTTCTGGAACTTGACGGCGTCGCAACCGGCGTCGGCGGCGATGTCGATGAGCGCGAGGGCGTTGTCCAGCTCGCCGTTGTGGTTGATCCCGATCTCGCCGGTGACGTAGACGGGCCGCCCGGGGCCGACCTCGCGGGAGCCGAAGGCGCGGAGGCGGGGGGTGGTGGTGACGTTGCTCATTGCGGGTCCTTGGGTCAGTGCTGGTGGGTGTGGGGGGTTGAGGTGGACTCGGTCGATTCCGGGGGGAGTTGGTCCGTACGGGCGTCGCGCGCCGCCGGGCCGCCGGGCGTGTTCCGCGTGCCGAGGTCGCCGCCGAGGAGCCAGCCGGCCACCTCGCGGATCGCTCCGGAGCCGCCGGGCACGGTCGTGACAGCGCGCGCGGCGCCCTTCACGGCGTCGTGCGCGTTCGCGACGGCGACGGGCCAGCCGACGAGGCCGAAGCAGGCCAGGTCGTTGGCGTCGTTGCCCGCGTACAGGACGCGTTCGGGCGCGATGCCCTGCTCCTCGCACCACTGCTTGAGCGCGAGGTCCTTGCGGTCGATGCCGTGCAGGACGGGCACGCGGAGTTTGCGGGCGCGCGCGGCGACGACGGGGTTCTGCTCGGTGGAGAGGATGAGCAGGGCGAGCCCGGAGCGGCGCAGCGCGGCGATGCCGAGGCCGTCGCCGCGGTGCACGGAGACGAGTTCGCGGCCCTCGGCGTCGATGTGGACGCGGTCGTCGGTCTGCGTGCCGTCGAAGTCGAGCACGACGGCGTCGACGTCCGCGCGGGTCGGCAGCGCGCCGGGGCGGTGGGCGTCGAAGTGCGGGGCGAGGAGGCGGGCGCGCTCCAGCTCGTGCGGGTCGTCGATCTCCAGCACCCGCGCCGCGTCGGTCCGTACGAGTGCGGTACGGCCGAAGAAGCGGTGCTTGTGGGTACGGAACCCGGCGACGTCCATCGCGTAGGCCGCGCCGGTCTCGACGAGGTCCTCGGGGCGGTCCTGGCGGCGCGGGCGGGTGCGGCGGTCGTGGTTGACGCCGCGCGCGCCGTCCTCGTCGTCCTCCCGCCACACGAAGCCGTGGAAGGGCGCGGCGGTGAGCGCGGAGTCGGCGCCGCCGTCCACGACGGCCCGCGCGACCGCGTCGATGTCGGAGGCGAGGAGGAAGGGGCTCGTGCACTGGACGAGGAGGACGACGTCGGGCGCGGCGCCGTGCCGCTCCTCGTACGTGTCGAGCGCGTGCAGGACCGCGGCCTCGCTGCTCGCGAGGTCGCCCGAGAGTTCGGCGGGCCTGCGCACGACGGCGGCCCCGGCCTCGCGGGCCGCGCGGGAGATCGCGGGGTCGTCGGTCGAGACGTGCACGTCGGTCACGTGCCGCGCGGCCAGGCACTCGCGCACGGCGCGGACGACGAGCGGGACGCCGCCGACGGGTGCGAGGTTCTTCGCGGGCACGCCCTTGGAGCCTCCCCGGGCGGGGATGACGGCGAGGACACGAGGGGTCATTGCGGGGCCTTCGCTGGTGGTGGTCGCGGTTCCGGTGGTCACAGCTCCCCCATGCGGCGGATGACGGGCGCGACGCGCTGGACGCCGTGCCGGTAGGCGCCGCGCGCGGCCTGCCGCACGACCTGCTTGAGCGGCCCGGGCGGGCGCGTGTCGCTCGGCGCGCCCGGCAGGGGGGAGCCGTCGGGGGCGAGGTGGTGGCGGGCGAGGATGCCGGGCAGGTAGCCGGGGGCGGTCGCGAGTGTGTAGTACGGGGCGAGCGGCGGCAGTTGGGGGCGCGCGAGGAGGGCGGCGATGCGGGCGCGGGCCGCGTCGAAGGCGCTCTCGTACGGGCGGTCGCTCGCGACGCCCTGCCGCGCGGCCCAGGCGGGATCGGCCTTCGGGAGGTGCCCGGCGTCGAGCGCGTCCCAGGAGGTGAGGCACCCGGAGCCGAGGAAGGCGTGGTTGCCGAGGGCTTCGCGGATGCCGAGGTCGGTGAGGACCGCCGTGGGCACGCCGCGGTGGAGGGCTTCCAGGGCGGCCGTCGAGCTGACCGTGACGAGGAGGCTCGCGGTGTCGAGGATGGTGCCCATGTGCCCGTATTCGAGGCGGCAGTTGGGCGGCAGCTCGATCGAGCGGGCGAGCTTCTGGTACGGCTGCTCCTCGATGTGCGTCGTGTGCTCGCCGGGGCGGGAACGGAGCTTGACGAGGACTTCGCGGCCGGGGTGGAGGCGGGCGTGCTGCGCGGCGCGGCGCAGGAGGTAGAGCCGGTCGGCACGGCGCTCCGGGACGGAGGGCTGTACGGCGAAGACCACGGGACCCTCGCTGTTGCCCGTGGCGGGCTCGCCCTGGAGGAAGGGGAGGGCGCACTCGACGACGCTCGCGCTGTCGGCGCCGACGCCTTCGTACACGGCGCGGAAGCGCTCGGCGTCGTCGCGCGAGTTGGCGAGCACGACATCGGCGCCGTGCCGCAGCAGGAGCCCGTCCGCGAGCTTCTCGTAGACGACGCCGACGTACCCGGTGACGAGGACGGGCCGCTTGGCGGCGCCCTGCCAGGCGTACCGCAGCCCGTGCACGAGGGCCTGCACGCCGCCGCCGACGAGCGCGAGCACGACGACGTCGTACTCCGTCTCGCCCATGGCCCGTACGAACCCGTTCGCGGTCACTTCCCGCAGCGAGGCGGCCCGCACCCCGACCTCGCGGAGCTGCCGCGCGGTGGGGGTGGCCCGGCCACGCAGCAGGAACCCGTCCGGCTCCTCGCACCCGGCGACGCGGGCCGCCGTGAGGGCTCCCCACTTCCACCGCGTGTCCGAGTCGGCGAGCACCGCGACGCGCGGGGACTTCGTCTTGCTTATCGACACACCCCGGACGCTAGGAACCGTTTCCGAGGGGACACCGAACATGACGGCAACGGGGGGTGAACAGAGTGGAGCGAATGAAAGAGGGGGCCGGGCGAGTCACCCGAGCGGCCCAGTGGGGCGCCGGTGGCGCACTCTCGGGGCTCCGCCCCGGGCCTGAGCGGAGGGGCGCCCGGGGGCTGAGCAGGGGACGTCCGGGCCTCTCCACCGCACCGCCCCCCTGATTTCACCTCCCGTACGCCCCGCCTTCAGGTGCCCGCTCGTCGTCCGGCCTAGCGTCGCGGCCGTGCTCAAGCTCTCCGTCATCGTGCCGTTCCACAATGTGCGGCCCTATGTGTCCGAGGCGCTGCGTTCGCTGCGCGCCAATGCCCGGCCGGACTACGAGTTCGTCTTCGTGGACGACTGTTCCGACGATGGGACCGGGGAGGTGGTGGCGGATGCCGTCGGGGGGCTCGGGGCGCCCGCGAGAGTGGTGCGGCACGAGGTGAACAGCAGTATCGGGACGGCCAGGAACAGCGGGCTCGCCGCCGCGCGCGGGGAGTGGCTGACGTTTCTCGACGGGGACGACTGGCTCGCCCCCGGGTATCTCGAACGGCTCGTCGCCGATGCCGAGCGGCTCGGTGTGGACTTCCTGCGCGTCGACCACGTGCGGTGCACCGCGCGGGCGCGGTCCGTGTACCGGGCGCCGATCGGGCGGCGCGGTGTCGTGCTCGACCCGCGGGCGCTCATCCTTCCGGCCGAGCGGTCCACGTCCGTCGACTACCCGTACTCGTGGGCCGGGCTGTACCACCGGCGGCTCCTCGAACGGGGGTTGCTCGACTTTCCCGAGGGGCTGCACACCGCCGAGGACCGGCCGTGGATCTGGCGGCTGCACCGGGAGGCCGAGAGCTGCGCGGCCGTGAACACGCTCGGGTACTTCTACCGGCGTGGCGTGGGGAGTTCGCTGACGCAGGTCGGCGACATGCGCCAGCTCGACTTCCTGCCCGCCTTCGACCAGGTCGTGGCCGAGACCTCCGCCGACCCCGACGCCGCCGTGCTGCTGCCGAAGGCCGTCCGGACGTACTGCGCGATCATCGCCCACCACTTGGGGCGCATCGAGTACTTCCAGCCTTCCGTGGCAAGGGAGTTGAAGTCGCGGAGCGCTTCCGCGCTGCGGCGGCTGCCGCAGGACGTGCTCGCCGCCGCGCTCTCCTCGATGGACGTCGAACGGGCGGGTCTGCTGCGCCGCCTGCGGCGTCGTCCCGCCGTGGGGGTGGCCGCGTGAGCGCCCGTATCTTCCTCGCCTCGACGCTGTACGGCACGGCGACGCTCGCCGCGGCCGTCGACGCCGGGCAGTTCACGCCCGTGGACCGTACGATCCTGCTGCTCAGCAACAACGCGGCGAACCCCGAGACGACGCCGGGCCCCGACGCGCTCGCGGGCTTCTCGCGGCTGCGCACGCGCTTCGACGAGGTACGGCACTGGAACGAGGCCATCGCGCCCTTCCACCCCGGCGCCTGGGACCCCGCGCCGGACGATGTGCCTTTGTGGGAACGGTACTTGCGGTTGCTGTGGGGGCTCGGGGCCGACGAGGAGGTCGAGTTCGTCGTCGAGTCGATCCAGGTCGTGCCCGCGCTCGCCGTCACGACGATCTTCACGGGCGCGCGCGTGGACGTGTACGCGGACGGGCTCATGAGTTACGGGCCGACCCGGAACAAGCTCGACCCGCTCCTCGGCACCCGCATCGAGCGGCTGCTGCACCTGGACCTCGTACCGGGCCTGGAGCCGCTGCTGCTCAGCGAGTTCGGGGTGCGGCGGGAGGTCGTGGACGCGGAGGCGTTCGTGCGGGTGCTCGCGGAGGTGGCCGAGGAGTCGCCCGAGCTGCCCGGTCTCCCGTCCACCCGACCGGCGTTGCTCCTCGGCCAGTACCTGTCCGCACTCGGCATCCTCACCGCCGAGGAGGAGGAGACGCTGCACGCCGACATGGTGCGCGGCGCGGTCGCGCGCGGCCACCGGAGCCTCGTCTTCAAACCGCACCCGACGGCGCCGGCCCGCTGGGCCCGGCTCATGGAGGCCGAGGCGGAGCGGCTCGGTGCCGAACTCGTGGTGCTCGACGTGCCGTTGCTCGCGGAGACGCTGTATCCGGTGCTGAAGCCGGCGCTCGTCGTCGGCTGCTTCTCGACGGCGCTGCTCACGGCGGCGACGCTCTACGGGCTGCCGGTCGCGCGGACCGGGACGGGCCGGCTCCTGGAGCGGCTGACACCGTTCGAGAACAGCAACCGCGTCCCCGTGACCCTCGTGGACGCCCTCCTCCCGGATCTCGAAGACGCCGAGGCGGTCGCGGCCCAGGACCTCGCGGCGAGCCCCGCGACGCAGGAACTCCTCGTCGCGGTCGGCTTCGCGATGCAGCCGAAGATCCACCCGGGACTGCGAGCGCGCGCGGAGGCCCACCTGTCGGAATGCGGCGAGGAGACGGCCCGCCGCTACGTGAAGCGCAAGCGCCTGACGACGCTGGGCCTCCCGGGCGGAATCCCCCAGCAGTTGGGCTTCCTGCCCCGCAACGCGACGGTCCGGAAGGTCGCGCGGAGGACGCGGGCGCTGCGGTCGCGGGTGGCGCGGAGGAAATAGGGGGAGGGGGCGGGGCGGCGCGGCTCCCGGGCGGGGCAGCCGATACGCCGCCCCGCCGCCATCGCCGGCCGGGCGCCCCGGCCCCCGCCCTCTCCGCCCCCTCAGGCCAGCACCGCCCTGATGTCCGCCCCGTTCGCCCGCGTCACCTCCCACAGCGTCCGCTGCCGCTCGTGGACGTCCGCCACGCTCGCCGCGTGGTCGGACAGGAGGGTGCGGGCGGTCTCCGTGAGGTGGTCGGCCAGGTGGCGGTCGTGGACGCTGATGCCCCACTCGGGGCGGTCGATGTCGGCGAGGAAGTACGCCATCTTCGGGTGCGAGACGAGGCTGAGGATCGGGGTGCCGCAGCCGAAGGGGATCATGCCGGCGTGGCCGCGCATGCCGATGACCAGGCGCGTCTTCGCGTACGCGGTGCGGATCTCGTCGTTGTCCCAGTCGTACATCGGCAGGACGGGCAGCGAGATGCCGTGCGTGCGGCGCAGGTCGTGGCCGAGGCGTTCGTCGTCGAGCGCGTGGGCGGCGATCTTCACCTGGGCGAGGGCGCCGAGGCCGCGGACGGCGCGGGCCATCTGGTCGAGGAAGTACGGGTAGTCGTGGCCGAAGCGCAGGCCCGCGCGGTCGTAGGCGGCGTTGAGGAGGATCGTGTCCTCGCGCGCGACGGGGTCGGTCCAGCCGGGCACGAGGTGGCGGGTGACCGTCGTCGGGCAGGGCTGCCAGCGCACGCGCTCGCGCAGGTGCGGCGGGAGCAGGGCCCGTACCTTCTCGACCGAACCGTGGTTGCGCAGGCCGAAGAAGGAGGACTGCTCGGCGAGGAGCCGCAGGCTCTCGTGGAAGCGGCGGTGGCGGTAGGACTGGCCGTCGAAGGCGTTGAAGCCGACCGCGTGCACGATGACGGGCACGTCGACCGCGCGCAGGTGCTCGGGCGGTACGTTCCACTGCCAGCCGCTGTTGCCGTTCGGCGCGGTGTCCGGGATGAAGAGGCCGCCGCCGCCGATGACGAGCCCGCGGCGCCGGTTGACCTCGGCGAGCGCCTCGCGGTCGAAGAGGCGGTGCGCGTGCAGGGAGTGCCAGCGGCGGGCGGAGGGGTCGGCGTCGAGGGCGAGGCGCACCGACTCGGGGAGCACCTTGTCGCCCGCGTTGCCCTGGCCCTCCATGTAGAAGGCGACGTGGGCGAGTTGTTCGTGCGCGGGGGTCTCGGGCTGGTGCGGCAGCGGGGCTCCGGGGGCCGCGTGGCGGGTGCGCTGGTGCCAGATGCGCGAGGCGCGGTGGGTGGGGTCGACGGAGAGGCCCTTCTCGGCGTACGCGTGGGCCTCCTCGTCGCGGTGGTGTATCCAGGCGATCTGCGCGAGCCGGCTGTAGGCGGTCGGGGCGCGGTTCGGCGACGTGGCCGCGAGGAGCAGGTGGCTGGTCGCCTCGGCGTAGCGCGAGACGCTGAGCAGCGCGTGGCCGAGCACTTCGTGCGGCCAGGCGTCGTGCACCGGGAGGCGTACCGCGCGCAGGATCTCGACGGCCTCCTCGAAGTGCCCCGCGCCGATGTGCGCCGCGGCGATCTTGCGGGCCGCGTCGACGTCGCCCGTGCGGTGGACGTACGGGGTGCCGAGGTGCACGAGGAGGTCGGGGTGCTTCGCGCCCGGCAGGGCGAGGTACGCGTCCTGGAACTCCCGCTCGGTCAGGTGGAATTCGCGCCAGCGCGCCTCGGCCTCCGCGTACCCGTTCTCGCCGCCCTGCCAGGGCTTGTGGCGCCCGGTGAAGTGGAGCACGGCGGTGTCCTCGGGGACGGGCTTGTCGCCCGAGAGGCGGCGCTTGACGAAGTTGTAGCGCGCGGGCAGCCGCACGAAGTCCCCGTCGAGGACGGCGTTCAGGATGCCCTGGTCGTGCTTGTCGAGTTCGTAACTGCCCGCGAGCCCGGTCTCGTCGATGCGCTCGCAGAAGGCGTCCGAGAGGAACTCCCGCTGGATGACGAGGAGTCCGCTGTTGAGCTTGTGGGTGCCGTAGAAGAACTGCGGTACGGCGGCGAGTCCTTCGCGCAGGCGCAGGAGTTCGGAGAGGTCGCCGAGGACGACCATGTCCGTGTCGAGCGTGATGATCGTGTCGTAGTCGCGGACGCGGAAGACGTCGAGGAGGAAGTACGCCTTGCGGACGAGGTAGTTGTTCTGGTCGCCCTTGGCGTAGGCGTCGTAGCGGGCGGCGTCCACGCGGCGCGGCTTGACGCGCGGGTGCAGGGCGCGGATGCGGGCGAGCGAGGCGGGGCGCAGGCCGTCGTGGAGGACCAGGAAGTCCTCGCAGACCTCCGGGTTGCTCAGCGCGAGGGAGCGCAGCAGGGCGAGGAAGCCGGGAAGGTAGTTCTCGTCGACGAAGCTCGCGAAGGCGACGCGGCGCTTGCCGGTGAGGTCGCGCACGTCGTCCCCGGCGGCCTCGCGCACGGGGGCTGCGGGGGTGTGGACGGCGGGCGGGGCGGCGGAGGCGGTGGTACGGGGCATGGCGGGGTGGTGTCCTCAAGTCCGGTGCGGGGTACGGGGTTGTGGCGCCGGGCTCAGCGCAGGCTGATCCGGTGCTCGGTCACCTTCGTCGCGCGGTCGAGCACCCACGTCTTCTCGTCGGAGTACTCGTGGACCGAGGTCACCGGCATCCTCATGGCCTCACTCGTGCGGTAGGCGCCGCTCTCGTAGAAGTCGAAGCCGATGAGGTCGATGACGGGGTTCACGTCGAGGAAGTCGAGGAGGAAGAGGGTGTTGAAGCCCGTGGTCGGGATCGCGGGCCACTCCTCGGGGCCCACCTTGCCGATCTCGCGCAGCGGCCACCGCAGCGAGTCGTCGCCGAGGTGCGTCTGGGCTCCCGGTACCAGCCGGTTGCGCAGCGAGGACCGCCAGGCGCCCACGTCGCCACCGAAGACGAGGCGGGTGTCGACGTGCTGGTCCCAGTTGAAGGCGTGCTTGTGGATCGTGACGTGGATGTCGGTGCGCGCGCCGGTCGCCCGCGGGTCGATGCGGTACGAGTTGAAGCGCACCACGAGGTCGTAGGCGTCGATCTCGGCGCCGAGCGAACCCGAGCCCACCCGGCCGGAGTTGGCCACGAGGCAGATCGAGCGTCCGGCGATCTTGTTGCGGAACTCGCCGAGCGAGAGCCACTTCGCGCCGCCGAAGGTGGGGTCCTCGACGGGGCCGCGCTGCCGCGAGCGGGCGAGGTCGGCGTAGTGGGCGAGGAGGACGTTGAGCGCGGTGCGGGGATCGCCGTCCGCGCCGCGGGCGGCGGGCGCGTCGGGGCCCGGGTCCGTGACGCGGCTGTCGAGGTCGTGGAGGCTCACGTCGAGGGTGCGGCCCAGGGCGTCCTGGAACTCGCGCCACTCGCCCCGGTCGGCGAGACCGAGCAGCGCCCCGGCGAACCGGTCGTGCGCGGCGTCGAGTTCGCCGCGGTCGACGTGCTCCAGGCCGTCGAACCAGGTCTCCGTCAGGGGCTCCGCGCGGTACGCCTCGGCCCCGGGGCGGGACGCGGCCAGGAGCCCGGCGAGGTCGCGTTCGCGTGCGGCGGCGAGCCGCAGCCCCGCGACGCGGGCCCGGACCCCGAAGCCGTCCTCCTCGGTCCTGGACAGGTACTCGTCGTAGGCGTCGGCCGCCTCCGCGTACGCGCCCTGCGCCTCCAGTACGCGCCCGCGCAGCCGCCACGCGGCGCGGGAGCCCTTGCGCAGGGCGACCAGGCAGCGCGAGACGACGTCCGCGAGGGCCCGCTCGTCCTCGTACCCGCAGTCGAGCGCCTTGCCGCCGACGGCGAGGAGCGCGTCCAGGAGCGGGTTGTCGAGCGTGAGCGGTCCGGGGCCGGAGGTGGTCGCGGCGGTGGCGGTGGCCTGGGCGCGGCGCAACAGCGCGGAGACCGGGCCGCGTTCGGCGCGGGGCGCTCCGGCCGGGAGGGCGCGCGAGGCGTGCAGGGCGAGCAGGGCCCGTAGCGCCTCCGCGAGTTCGCCGCGCCGCCGGTCGAGACCCGCGACGAGCTTCCCGCTGTGCGTGGCACAGGCCCGCAGGCACTCCTCCAGGGTGGGCGGCGCCTCTTCGACGGCACCCCGCTCCTCCTGCGGGCTGAGGGCTCGGCTTCTCGGCATGGCTCTCCTGGCGGTTCGGTGGTGCGGGTGTGCGGTGCGCCGCGGGGGCGAGGTCCGTCCCCCCTCGGGGCGCGTGGTCGCGGACGGGGGGCGTGCGGCAGTCTTCGGCGCGCGGGGTAAAGCGCCGCCACGTGAAGGTGAACGGGGGGCGAAGGGGTGGCGAATCCCCTTCCCTCGGCGATCGCCGCGCACGGGCGTCGCCGGTGAACTCTCGCCGAAGACCTGGCGAACGGACCCGCCGGGACCGTACGAGAGGCCGTCGCGCTCCCTACGCTGCCAAGGCCGCCGTGCCTCCCCCGACCGGGAACGGCGGCCCCCGACAGGGAACGGCGGCCTCGTCGACACCCCGTCCCGAAGGTCGTCACCCAGCCCCGAGGAAGGCGCGCATGTCCGCACCCGCCGAGCCCGTCCGCGTGGCCCCGCTCCACCGCGCGCTCCCCACCGAGACAGCGCCGCCCGCGCCGGTGGCGGCCGCGCCCGTACGGCCCCGGCGTCCGCGCCTGCGCGCCCTCGACGGCCTGCGGCTCCTCGCCGCGCTGATGGTCGCGTGCTACCACTACGGCGGCCGGGGCGGCGACATCACGCGGGCCTGGGGCGCTTCGCCCGCCGCCCAGTTCCCGCGCCTGCACGAGTGGTTCGCCTACGGCCCGCTCGGCGTGCAGATCTTCTTCGTCATCAGCGGGTTCGTGATCTGCATGAGCGGCTGGGGGCGGAGCCTCACGGACTTCTTCGCCTCGCGCGTGGCGCGCCTCATGCCCGCGTACTGGGTCGCGATCCTCCTCGTGAGCGGTGTGTTCGCGCTGCCGTGGGTGCTGTGGCACGCCCTCTCGCCGAGCGACACGCTCCTCAACCTGACGCTGCTCCAGATGCCGCTCGGCGCGCCCCGCGTGCTCGGGGTGTGCTGGACGCTGTGGGCGGAGGTCCGGTTCTACGCGCTCTTCGCGGTGTGCGTCGTCCTGCCCGGCGTGACGCGGCGCAGGGTCGTCCTCTTCTGCGCGCTGTGGACGTTCGCGGCCGCGCTCGGCGACGCGGCGGACTCGGCGCTGCTCGACCAGGTCCTCATGCCGAACTACGCGCCGTTCTTCGTCGGCGGCATCGGCCTCTACCTCGTGCACCGCGACCGCCGCGACGTCCTCGGCTGGGGTTTCGCGGTGCTCGGGCTGCTCCTCGGGCAGCACTACGCGGTCGGCGACCTGTGGCACCCGGACGGACCCGACGCCTTCTCGTACCGCTCGACGGTCATGATCATCGCGATCGTGACGCTGGGCTTCGCGGCCGTCGCCGCGATCGCCGTGGGCTGGCTCGACCGCGTCAACTGGCGCTGGCTGACGGTCGCGGGGGCGCTCACGTACCCCTTCTACCTTGTCCACGAGCACCTGGGCTGGGTCGTCGTGCGCGCCCTGCACGTCTCGCTCGGCGTCCCGGCCGCCGTCACGTTCCCCGCGACGATCGGCGTGATGCTGCTCCTCGCCTGGCTCCTGCACCGGTTCGTGGAACGGCCGTTGACACCGAAGCTGCGGCGGGCGGTGGCGCGGGGGGTGACGGAGGCGCGGACGGGGCGCTGAGGTCATTACGGGGGACGGAGGCGGCGCCCGGTCCCGTACGCGAGGGGCGCGCCCCGTACCCGTACGCGTCGGCCTCACCCCACCCCGTACCGCGCCCCCGCCCCCGCCACGAGCAGCGCGATCCCCTCCGTGAAGCGTGTGTCGTAGTCGCCGAAGACGAGGGGGCCCGCCTCGGCGGCGAGGGGGGTCGCGGCGAGGCGGCGTTCGCGCTCGGCCATGTCGAGTGCGGGGCGGGGGTCGTCGGCGTACGCGATCATGCCCTGCTCCTCGGTGACGAAGCCGAGGACGTACGTGAAGAGGGCCGTGGCGAGCGTCACCGCCTGCGGGAAGGTGAAGCCGGCCGCGGTGAGGTTCGCGAGCTGGGCCTCCATGCCGCGGCCGTGCTCGTCGCCCGTGAAGCGCGTGCCCGAGAAGACGCGGGCGCCGTCGCGCCAGGAGAGCAGGCCCGCGCGCAGCCCGTGCGCGGTCGCCGTGAGCCGTCCGCGCCAGTCGTCGGCGGCGAGGCCGGGCGGCTCGTCGCCCGCCGCCGTCATCCGCCGGTACATCTCCGTGGCCATCTCGTCGAGCAGTTCGCGCTTGTCGCGGAAGTGCCAGTAGAGCGCGGGTGCCTTCACCTCCAGCTCGGCGGCGATGAGCCGCAGGCTGAGCCGGTCGAGCCCGACCTCGTCGAGCAGTCGCAGCGCGGTGTCCACGACCTGTGCCCGGTCGAGCCGGGGCGTCTGATTCTTGCTGGCCACGCCCCCAATGTAGACGGCCGCGCGGGCACCACTTGACTCCTTAACACTGTTAAGCGCATCCTTGCGAGCACCACCGCTTAACACCGTTAAGGAGTGACCATGCGAACTCACGACACCTCGCCCGACGTCGACGTCGCCGTGATCGGCGCGGGGCCCACCGGGCTGACCCTCGCCGTGGACCTCGTGCGCCGCGGCGTACGGGTCCTGCTCGCCGAGCGCGGCACCGACCTCTTCGCGGGCTCGCGCGGCAAGGGCATCCAGTCCCGCACCCTCGAAGTGCTCGACGACCTCGGCCTCGCGAGCCGCTTCCTGGCGGCGGGCGGCCCGTACCCGCCCAACCTGCGGTGGACGGACGGCACGCCCGGGGACGAGTTCCGCATGGTCGAGGAGACGGAGGCGACCGAGGCCGAGCCGTACGGCGGCTCGCTCATGCTGCCGCAGTGGCGCACAGCCCGGCTCCTGCGCGAGCGGCTCGTGGAACTGGGCGGCGAGGTCGCGTACGGGCACGAGCTGACGGGCCTGGAGCAGGACGCCGACGGCGTGAGCCTGCGTTTCGCGGGGCGCGCGGAGACCGTACGGGCCCGGTACGTCGTCGGCGCGGACGGGGCGCGCGGGGCGGTACGGCGGCTGCTCGGGATCGGGATGACGGGCGAGACGGTGGACCCGAGGCCGATGCTCGTCGCGGACGTGCGGCTCGCGGAGGGCGCGCTGCCCCGGACGCACTGGCACGTCTTCCCGGGCGCGGACGGCTCCGGCGCCTTCGCGGCGCTGTGCCCGCTCGCGGGCACGGAGGACTTCCAGTTCATGACGGCCTTCCCCGAGGGGACCACCGTCGAGACGGGCCCCGAGGCGGTACGGGCGACGATCGCAGCGCGCACGCACCTCGCGCCCGGACAGGTCACCGCCGTGGCCTGGTCCTCGGCCTTCACCGCGCGCGCGGCGCTCGCCGACCGCTTCCAGGACGGCCGCGTCCTCCTCGCGGGCGACGCGGCGCACGTCCACTCCCCGGCGGGCGGCCAGGGCCTCAACACGAGCATCCAGGACGCGTACAACCTCGGCTGGAAGCTCGGCGCGGTACTCGCGGGCGCGCCGGAGGCACTGCTCGCCACGTACGAGGAGGAGCGCCGGGCGGTCGCCGCCGGAATGCTCGACCTCTCCACCCGCGTGCACAGGGGCGAGACCCGCAGGGGCAAGGAGACCCGCCAACTGGGCCTGAACTACCGCTTCTCGTCGCTGAGCGAGCACACCCTGCCCGCCGATGCCCCGCTCCACGCGGGCGACCGGGCACCGGACGGCCCCTCCGGCATGGAGCGCCTCTTCGACGTCTACCGGGGCCCGCGCTGGACCTATCTCGCGGTGGGCTTGGGCCGCACTCCCGACGAGGTGGCACTCCCCCTCGTCTCCGGCCTTCCCGAACACGTCCGCACCCACGCCATCAGCGCCTACGCCCCCTACGGCCCCGGCCTCTACCTCATCCGCCCGGACGGCTACATCGCGTGGGCGGGCACGGGCGAGGGGCTCGACCCGGTGGGCGCGGTGACGTGGCTGGAGCGCCACCTGGGCGCGGCGGCGCACGCGGAGCCGGTGGCGCCCCCGGCGTGAGGCGGGGGCCGGCGGGTACGCGGCGGGGAAGCGAACGGGGGCGCGAATGGCGAGGGACGAACGGCGGGGGAAACGACCGGGAATCAGCCGGGACTGGCTGTGGTACTTCGTGGCGTCTTTCACTTCGAGCGTCGTTCTCGGGGTGTGGGGGCTCGGAGCCCTTGGCATCGCCGTGCTCGTCCTCGCCCTGCCGGGCATTTTCGCGACCGTGCGCGCCCGTCGTGTGGCCAAGGCCCGCCGCGCGGGCCTCTCGCCCGGGGAGCACGAACTCGGCCTGTACGACGTACGCCGGCCGGACGGCGGGAGCGCCTCGCTCTTCGGCCGTACCCGCTGTCTGCGCACGACGAATCACGCCGTGGAGTACTGGCACGGCTCCGCGCGCTTGTGGCGGCGTCCGTGGACCGAGCTGGCCTTCGCGGAGGGGACGGGCAAGGACACCGGCGCCCTCGTCCTCACCTCCGCCGCCCCCGCCGCGGAAGCGCTCCGCGTGCGTCTTCTTCCCCCCGCGTCCCCGGGCGAACTCCTGCTCGCGGCGCGGCGCATGGGGGCGACGGTGCGAGAGGAGGAGGGTTCGGCAGGCGCGGCGGGTTGAGCGGGAAAGACCACCCGGCCCCGGCTACACCCCGCTCAGCGACAGCTTCACCGCGAAGCCCAGGAAGAGGGCTCCGGCGGCCGAGGTGGCCGTGGCGCGGAGACGACGGCGGCGGGTGAAGGCGGCGGCGAGGCGGGTGCCGGTGAAGATGAGGACGCTGAGGTAGAGGGCGCTGGCGAGCTGGGCGAAGAAGCCGAGCACGACGAAAGAGAGCGCCGGGTGGGCGTAGGCCGGGTCGACGAACTGCACGAAGAAGGCGATGAAGAAGAGGATCGCCTTCGGGTTGAAGAGGCTGATCACGAAGGCCCTGCGGAAGGGCCGCTCGCGCTCGGCCGGCAGCTCCTCGCCCGCCGCCTCGGCGGCCCGCTCGCGGCGTGTGCGCCACACCGCGAGCGCGGAGCGGATCATCCCGTACGCGAGCCAGGTCAGGTACCCCGCGCCCGCGTACTTGACGACCGAGAACAGCACCTCGTTCGCCTGGAGCAGCGAGGCGACCCCGGCGGCCGAGAGCGTCATGAGCACCGTGTCCCCGAGGAACACCCCGGCGGCGGCCTTGTATCCGGTCCGCACCCCGCGCCGCGCCCCCACCGAGAGCACGTAGAGCGAGTTGGGGCCGGGCAGCAGGACGATGAGGGCCACGCCCGCGAGGTACGTGGGCAGATCGATGACACCGAACATGGCGGCAGTGTCGCACGCGCGTACGTACCGGGACAGACCCTTCCGGCCAGCGGACGCCGCACCCGCGCGCGCCGCCTCAGTCCCCGTCCAGCAGCGTGTCCACCGGGAGGTCCAGCGCGACGCCGACCGACTCCGGGACCGGTACGAAACTCCCGCGCTTGAACCGCTCCACCGTCACGTACACCCCGTCCTCCGGGTCGCGGTGCAGCAGCACCTCGTCGTGCTTGCGGTCCACCACGACGTACACCGGCACCCCGGCGGCGGCGTAGCTCTCGACCTTCGGGCCGAGGTCGTCGGACCAGTTGCTCGACGTCACTTCGAGGACCAGCCGGAAGACCTCGGGCGCGTAGCAGCTGCGGCGCACGAGGGCGTCGCGGAAGTCGGCCTCGACGATCGAGAAATCCGGGATGGCGAAATCGTCGGGACGGGTGGGGAGCCAGAGGCCGAGGCCCTGGACGTATCGCAACCCGGCCTTTCTCGCTCCCGCCCCGGCGAACGCCTCGACCAGCCAACTCAACGACAGCGCGTGCGAAGCGTCCGGCGGCGGTGTCACAGTGAGCCTCCCCTGGAGAATCTCCACACGGTGACCGGGCAGCCCTTGCTCAAGCAGGTCGGCAGCTTCGCTCAACGTCAGCGGCACATTCCTCATGGAGACGGGCCCTTTCGCTCGGTGGCGGCACGTAGCGCCATTCTCGCGGACGGTTCGTCCCGTCCTGTCCGGGGAAACCACAAGGGGTCCGGACGAGGAGGGGATGCGGATGCGATACGGATCGGCAGTCACCGTAGGGGTGTTGGGCGTGCTCGTACTCGCCGGGTGCCGGGTGGAGGGGGTGGCCGGGGCCGGTGCATCCGGGGACGCGAAGGCGCCCGGCTCCGTCGCGTCGCCCGCCCCGGCCCGCTCGGGCCCCGCGCCCACGAGCCCGGCTCCGGCCCGTACGAGCCGCCCCGCCTCCCCCCGTACGAGCCCCGCACCGCCCGCGCCCCGCACCACCGCCCCGCGCCCGAGCGCCCCGCCCCGTACCACCGCCCCCGCGCTCCCCCGCAAGGGACAGCGGACCGCCGACGTGCGTGCCCTCCAGGCCCGGCTGTGGTCGCTCGGGTTCTTCCGGCAGCAGCCGACCGGGTACTTCGGGGACGTCACCGCGCAGGCGCTCGCCGCGTTCCAGCGGGACCGGGGGCTCGGGGCGAGCGGCGTGCTCGACAGCGGGACGTGGGCGCGGCTGCGGGCGGCGGGGCCCGCGCCGACGAAGGCCGAGCTGTACCCGGAGACGACGTTGCCGCCCGGCAGGCCCGATCCCCGCTGCCTCACCGGCCGCGTACTGTGCGTGAGCAAGAAGAGCCGCACGCTGGCGTGGATGGTGGACGGGCGCCGCGTCTCCGTCATGGACGTCCGCTTCGGCTCCGCGTACACCCCGACCCGCGACGGGGCCTTCAAGGTGTTCTGGAAGTCCCGCGACCACGTCTCGACGCTCTACCACACGCCCATGCCCTACGCGCTCTTCTTCAGCGGCGGCCAGGCCGTGCACTACTCCCCCGACTTCGCCGCGCGCGGCTACGCGGGCGCCTCGCACGGCTGCGTCAACGTACGGGACAAGGCGAAGGTCGCCGCGCTCTTCGACGCGGTGCGCACGGGGGACAAGGTGATCGTGTACTGAACGGCCGCTCAGTATGCCGCCGAGGCGCGGACGGGACCGGGGGAACGTGTCCCGCCCGCGCCGGTGGCAACGAGCCGGTGGTACGGGGGGAACCCCGGCTCGTGCGACAGCCGATGACCAGTCGGCTCACTTATCTCTGCGCCGAGGGCGCGAAAAGTGTCACACCCCGTTCGCACGCGCCCCCGCGCGGCGGGCTCAGGGGACGTCCGGGAGGGCCGGCCGGTCCTCGGCGGGCGGCGGTCCGGACGGGTCCGGGGAGTCGGGAGGTGTCGGCGATTCCGTCGTTCCGGAGGGAGTTGACGGCGCGTCCGTCGGCGGCACCGATGTCGTCTCGTGCGGGCCCCGCGTCGGCGACGCGCTGCCGCCCGGCTCCTGCGTGGGCGACGTGGGCGAGCCGGTCGGGCTGCCGGAGGGCTCCTCGAAACCGTAGGTCGGGTACGTGGTCGGGAGGCCGGGCAGGTCCGGGAGACCGGGGAGGCCGGGGCGGTCCGGGAGGTCCGGGCGGGTGAGCGGGGGGAGCGCGGAGGCGGACGGGGTGGGGCCGGGGGCCGGGGGCCGCTCGCGCAGGAGCGACGCGCAGTACGCCTCGATCCGGCCCGTACCGCCCGCGAGCGCCGCGAGCCGCCGCTCCACCACCCGCTCGACGTGCCCGCGCT
>NZ_JAAGLR010000496.1 GCF_010548245.1 Streptomyces sp. SID11385 | reverse complement strand
CGACCTGCTCTTCACGCCGCTGCGCGCCGCGCTCCGGGAGTACGCCACGCTCTCCTTCGTCCAGGGCCTGGAGGTCGTCCCCGCGCAGATGGGCACGGACGCGGGCCTCGTGGGCGCCGCGGCGGGCGCGCTGCGGCAGCGCGCCACCTCCTGACGCGGCTCGCGCCGCGACGCGGCCCGGCCTCACGTCGGGGCATGCCCCGACCGGACGGTGAGGGATGCCTCGACGTGAGGGCGAGAGATGCTTCGACGTGAGGTGGAGCGTTCAGGGCCGGTGGCGTCAGCGCGCGCTCGTCGGCAGCGCCTCCTCGGTGTCGTGCCGGGCCGCCACCTCGTCCATGTCCACCGGCGCGGGCATCCCGAGCTCGGCGTGCACGCGCTGGTAGATGCCCTGCTCCAGGAGCGGGGTCTGGATCTGCTGATAGGGCGTCGGGCCGACGAGCGGCGTGATCCGCTTGATACGGCTCACGAGCCAGTCGCAGCGCATCGACCAGTAGCCGTTCACGGCTCCGTGCCGCGCGTCGTCGAGGTCCCGCCACAGATGGGCGAGTTCCTCCTGGAGCGCCGCGCTGAGGGGGCCGGTGCCGATGCCAAGGGGCGCGTCGGGAACCTGAGACATGGTGCGTCCTCGCGTTGAAAGGGAACAGTCCGCGAGGGACAGATTGCCGTGCGTGAGGGCTGTTCGGGCGATATCGGCGAAAACATCCGTCTCCCGTGGGACACGCGGTACGGTCGGGACCACCGCGCCGACCAGGGCACACCCTCTGAACGCCCTGCGCGCCCCATGGTGTGCGCCGGTGCGCCCCCGCGCTTCCATCCGCGCCCCGCGAACCGCTTCACGCCCCCTGGGGCCGCGCGTCTGCGCGCGTCGGCCCCGTGCGCCCCTTCGGCCCGTACCGTCCGTCAGGCCGCAAGCGTCCCGGCCGCTTCGCCCGTGTCGACCACGACGAGGTAGTCGTCCGAGGCGAGATCCATGACGACCGTCGCCGCCCTGCCTGCCGCCCGTTCCCGCGCCGCCCGCTCCTCCGCCGGCCAACTGCCGCGCGGGCCGCCCGCGGGAAAGCGATCCAGTACCTGTGTGTGCGTCATGGCGCACCTCCGCCTGTTCCAGCCGTGTCCTTGTCGTCCGTGCCAAGGCGTATGCCCCCGAAACGGGTCGTCACCCGCCACCGTGTGCCCCCGCGCGGGAGGTTGCGCCCCCGGGGTTTTCGCTCCCCCGCCGACCGGGCAAGCCACAGGAGGCCACGAAGAGAGGGGGGACCGTGATCGTCTGGATCAACGGGGCGACGGGTGCGGCGGTGCGGGCGGTGGCCCGCGAGGTGTGCGACGTCCTCGCGGACAGCACGCTGTTCGATCCGCGTGATCTCGTCGCCCGGCTCCCGGTGCCGCCGCCCGAGGGGAGCGATCCGCTCGACCTGCCGCTGTGGCGCCGCCTGTTCGTCGAGACGGCGGCGGCGCTGCTGGACGAGGTGGGCGGCGTGCTCGTGGTACCGCTGCCGCTGTACGCCCAGGAGCGGCGCGACCACCTCTTCGGCCGCCTCGCCTCGCGCGCGATCGCTGTGCACCATGTGCGGATCGAGGCTGACGAAACGATCCTGCACGCGTGGGCGGAGCCGGTACGGACCGAGACGGTACGGGTCGAAGCGGCGCAGGGGGACCACCTCGTCACCACGGCGACGCGCACCCGCCCCACGACCGTCAACGGCACCGCCGCGCCCGCCCCGGCCCGTACCACCGCCTACGCGAGCGCGCTCGCCGACTGGCTCACCGCCGACGCGCACCCCCTCCCCGCCGATCCGCACGGCCCGCGCCCCACCGCCGAGGCCCTCGCCCGGCTGCTCGCCTCCGGCGCCCTGCCCGCCTGCCCGATCGTGCAGACCGCCGAACCCACGGCGGAGACCCTCGCCGCAGGGGTGCTCCTCTTCGACGAGACCGGCCGTTTCCTCCTCGTCGATCCCACGTACAAGTCCGGCTGGGAGTTCCCCGGCGGCGTCGTCGAACGTGGCGAGGCACCCTCGCTCGCGGGCCTGCGCGAGGTCCAGGAGGAGACGGGCGTCCGCCTGCGGGCCGGGCTCCACCTCCTCGTCGTCGACTGGGAACCCCCGATACCGCCCGGATTCGGCGGCATGCGGCTCCTCTTCGACGGCGGGCGCCTCCCCGACGCGGCCCACGCCTCTCTCGTCCTGCCGGGCCCCGAACTGCGCGACTGGCGCTTCGTCACGGAGGAGGAGGCGGCGAAGCTCCTGCCCCCGGTCCGCTACGCGCGGCTGCGATGGGCGCTGCGAGCGAGGCGTACCGGCACGATCGCCTACCTGGAGCGGGGAACCCCGCTGACGGACTGAACCGGGGCTGACGTGACCAGCCCCGTTCGGCGTCGTCGACGAGGCTGCGGTCGCTACGCGAGCCGGACGCCGGACCAGCCATCGACGTCGCACTGCCCGTCGGCGTTGTTCCCCGCGGCCACGACCGTTCCGTCCGCACGCACGCCGAGCGTGTGCGCCGAACCGGCCGCCACGGCGACGATGTCGTGCCAGTCGCCGACCTCGCACTGTCCGTACCGGTTGTCTCCCGCCGCGAGGACGCGTCCGGACGTCGTGACGCCGACGGTGTGGTAACTGCCCGCGTCGAGCGCCAGCAGGTCCTCCCACGCATCGACCTCGCACGCCCCGGCCGTCCCGTCCCCGGTCGCCACGGCCCGCCCGTCGGCCAGGAGACCGACGGTATGGAGGCAGCCGGCCGAAACGGCGGTGAGGCCACGCCACCCTGCGACAGCGCACTGCCCTCGCCGGTTGCTCCCCGCTGCCACCGCCGAACCGTCCGACCGGACGCCGACCGAGTGCCAGTCACCGCACGAGATGCCGACCATCTCGCGCCAGGACCGTACGTCGCACTGTCCTTCCGCACCCCGGCCGACTGCCCGTACGCGGCCGTTCGCGAGAAGCCCGAGCGTGCGGCGCCAGCCCGCGGCCACGGCCGTGACGCCTTGCCAGCTGGCGACCTCGCACTGCCCGTCGTCGTTCCAGCCGGTCGCCGGCACCGTGCCGTCCGACCGGAGCCCCACCGTGTGGGACCTGCCCGTGTTCCGCGCGGTGTGGACGTTGCCGGCCGCCACCGCGACGACGTCCTCCCACTGCTCGACACGGCACTCGGCGGCTCGCGTCGCGCCCGCGGCGAGCACGGTCCCGTCCCGGCGCCGTCCGACCGAGTGACGCCTTCCGGCCGCCACTGCCGGCAGGTGGGTGAGCGTGTCGCCTCCTCGTGCGTACACCTACAACCCCCCGTCCCGCTCCGCCGCGTACACCAGCGCCGCCGCCGCGTCCTCCGTCACCGTCTCGCCGTGGCCCGGACACAGCACCGCCGGGCCCAGGACCGACAGGCGCCGCAGGGAGGCGCGGGCGGCCTCGCGGTCGATGTGGAAGACGCCGAGGCGCACGCGGTCCGTGACCGCCACCGTGTCACCCGTGAACAGGACGCCGTGCAGGGGCAGGTGGATCGCGATGCTGCCCGGGGTGTGGCCCGGCGTGTGCACGATCCGGGCACCGCCGCCGAAGGGGAGCGGGTCGCCGTCCTCCACCAGCCGGTTCACGCGTGTCGGGGGTGCGGGCGGCAGCCCGCGCGTCGCCTCCCAGATCGGCAGCTCCGCGTCGAGCAGCACCGGGGGCGGAAGCGGCGTCTCGTGCCGTAGGTAGGGGGCCTCCCAGCGGTGCGCGACCACCTCGGCGCCGTACGCGCGGGCCAGTTCCGCCGCTCCGCCGCAGTGGTCCTCGTGCGCGTGCGTCAGCACGACGCGCTCCAGACGGGCGGGGTCGAGCCCCAGCCCCCGGATGCCCGCCGCGATCTCCTCGCCCGCGCCGACCGGACCCGCGTCCACCAGGGTCAGCGCGCCGTCCGCGCCACCCGCGCCGTTCTCGTGCCACAGGTACGCCTGTCCCACCGGGAAGCGGAAGACGTGCAAGCCGGGCCGTACCGTCAAGGTGTCCATGCACCGAACGTGCGCCACCGGGGCCGGCTTCACACGCCGCTACGCTCTGGGCTGAGCGCGGGACACGGGCACCGGGAGTCCGGCACGGGCGGGCGGCGCGTTCGCGACCTTCGCGCGCGGCGCCGCCCGCGACCTTTCCGCGCGCGGCGCCGCCCCACCTCGTACCGCTCAGCGCCCGTCCGTCGCGTACTCCGTCAGGAAGACCGCCTCGGCGACCGCCAGCCGCTCCAGCTCCCGCGGCGACACGCTCTCGTTCGGCGCGTGGATCTGCGCCTCGGGCTCGCTCAGCCCGATGAGCAGGATCTCCGCCTCCGGGTAGAGCCCCGCCAAGGTGTTGCACAGCGGGATCGAGCCGCCCTGCCCCGCGTACTGCATCTCCTCGCCGGGGTAGGCGACGGCCATCGCGCGCGCCATCGCCCCGTACGCCGGGCTCGTCGTGTCCGCGCGGAACGGCTGGCCCTGGCCGACCTGTTCCACCGTCACGCGCGCGCCCCACGGGGTGTGCCGCTCGATGTGCGCCGTCAGCAGCTCCGTCGCCTTCACGGCGTCCTGCCCGGGCGCCACCCGCAGACTGACGAGCGCACGCGCCGCCGCCTGCACGGACGGCGTGGCACCGGAGACCGGCGGACAGTCGATACCGAGCACTGTCACGGCGGGGCGCGCCCAGATCCGGTCGGAAACGGTCCCCGAACCGATCAGCTCCACGCCTTCGAGGACCTTCGCGTCCGCGCGGAAGTCCTCCTCGGCGTACTGGAGCCCGTCCCACTCCGCGTCCGCGGGAAGCCCGTCGACGGCCGTCGAGCCGTCCTCGGCCCGCAGCGAGTCGAGGACGCGCACGAGCGCCGCGAGCGCGTCGGGCGCCGCGCCGCCGAACTGGCCCGAGTGCAGGTTCCCCGCCAGCGTGTCGATCGAGACCCGCACCATCGTCATGCCGCGCAGTGTGGTCGTCACGGTCGGCAGGCCGACCCGGAAGTTGCCCGAGTCGCCGATGACGATCGTGTCGGCGCCCAGCAGTTCGGGGTGCGCCTCCGCGTACCGCTCCAGGCCGCCCGTGCCCTGCTCCTCGGAGCCCTCGGCGATGAACTTCACCGTGACGGGCACCCCGCCGTTCGCCTTGAGGGCGCGCAGCGCGAGGAGGTGCATGAGGACACCGCCCTTGCAGTCGGCCGCGCCGCGCCCGTACCAGCGCCCCTCGCGCTCCGTCAGCTCGAACGGCGGCGTCCGCCACGCCTCCTCGTCGAGCGGGGGCTGGACGTCGTAGTGCGCGTAGAGCAACACCGTCGGCGCGCCCTCGGGGCCCGCGAGCCTGCCGTAGACCGACTGGGTACCGTCCGGCGTGTCGAGGAGCGCGACGTCCTCGAAGCCCTCCGCGCGCAGCGCGTCCGCCACCCAGCGCGCCGCGCCCTCGGACTCCGCGCGCGGGAACAGCTCGAAATCGGCGACGGAACGGAAGGCGACCAGCTCCGCCAGTTCCTCCTGGGCGTGCGGTATCAAGGAGGCGACGGATTCCGCGAGCGGGTTCGCTGCGGCGGATTCCGCAGACGGATTCGGCGACATGGGCACCCTCCAGGGGACTGCGACGTTGTAGCGGGTACACCGGGTTCTCCGCGCGGTCCCACAAGGGACTTCACGGACATCCCGACGGCTCGCGCGCGGGTGTGTGCACGGCGAACGATCTCTCGATACTCCCACAGCCGGACCACCTGCCGCCCGGCCGTAGGATGCCCGGGAAACCGGGGTCACGCACAGCAGTCAACAGCGGGATGGGGAGCGGAAGCACATCGTGAGCAGCGACAACACAGCTCAGGACTCGGCGGCCACCTCACGGGTGTGGGACGTGGTGGTGGTCGGCGCGGGTCCCGCCGGAGCCTCGGCGGCCTACGCGGCGGCCGTCACGGGGCGGCGCGTCCTGCTCCTCGAAAAGGCCGCGCTGCCGAGGTACAAGACGTGCGGCGGCGGCATCATCGGGCCCTCCAGGGACAGCCTGCCGCCGGGCTTCGACCTGCCGCTCCAGGACCGGGTGCACGCGGTCACCTTCAGCCTCGACGGCAAGTACCAGCGCACCCGCAAGGCCCGGCACATGCTCTTCGGCCTCGTCAACAGGCCCGAGTTCGACCTCGGGCTCGTCGAGGCCGCGCAGGAGGCGGGCGCCGAACTGCGGACCGGTGCCGTCGTGCAGCGCGTCGAGCAGCACGGCCCCGCCGTGCCCGACCGGCGCACGGTCGCGCTCGTCCTCCAGGGCGGCGAGACGCTGCTCGCGCGGGCCGTCGTCGGCGCGGACGGCAGCGCGGGGCGGATAGGAGCGCACGTCGGCGTCAAGCTCGACCAGGTCGACCTGGGGCTCGAACTGGAAATCCCCGTGCCCGAGACCGTCGCCGCCGACTGGAAGGGCCGCGTGCACATCGACTGGGGCCCGCTGCCCGGCAGCTACGGCTGGGTCTTCCCCAAGGGGGACACCCTCACGGTCGGTGTCATCTCCGCGCGCGGCGAGGGCGCGGCGACGAAGCGGTACCTGGAGGACTTCGTCGGCCGCCTCGGCCTCGCCGGCTTCGAACCGAAGGTCTCCAGCGGCCATCTGACGCGCTGCCGCACCGAGGACTCGCCGCTCTCGCGCGGCCGGGTCCTTGTCGCGGGTGACGCGGCGGGGCTCCTGGAGCCGTGGACCCGCGAGGGCATCTCCTTCGCGCTGCGCTCGGGGCGGCTCGCGGGCGAGTGGGCGGTACGGGTCTCCGAGGCGCACGACGCGGTCGACGCCCGCCGTCAGGCCCTCAACTACGCCTTCGCCATCAAGGCCGGGCTCGGCGTCGAGATGGCGGTCGGCCGCCGCCTGCTCGGCATCTTCGAACGCCGCCCCGGCCTCTTCCACACGGCTCTCACCACCATTCGCCCCGCGTGGAGCGCCTTCGCCCGCATCACGCGCGGCTCCCTCACGCTCGCCGAACTCGTCCGCAACCACCCGCTCGCCAACCGCGCCCTCCAGCGCCTCGACCCGCAGCCGAGGAAGCGCGGCGCCTCCGCCTCCGGCCGCGAGCCGAGCCCGGCCGCCGACGCGGCACCGGAGGAGACCCCCGACGGGACGGGGGCGGGGGCGCGGGGCTGATACGCGGGGGCGCCCCGGCTTGTCCTCGTACGTGGACGAGCCGGGGCGCTCGCAGGGAAGATGTGCCGGGGCGTGCGCAAGCCCTCCTCGTCCCGCCCCGCCGTCCTCACCGGCGGGGCGGGTGCTTCAGGCCGTCTCCGCGACCCGCGGCGTGCGCGCCTCGCCCGCCCGCCGCGTCGTCCACGCGATGACGCCCGCCAGCGCCGCGAGGACCGAGACGCTGAGCAGGGCGGTCGGCAGCGAGAACCAGTCGGCCATGAAACCGATGACCGGGGGGCCGAGGAGAAGGCCGCCGTAGCCGAGCGTCGAAGCGGTGGCCACGCCCTGCGGGCCGGCGAGGGTGCCCGCGCGGCCGATCGTGGCGGGGAAGATGTTCGCGACGCCGAGGCCCATGACGGTGAAGCCGACGAGCGCGAGCCACAGGGTCGGCGCAAGCGCGGAGATCAGCATCCCGGCCGCGGAGACGAAGGCGCCGCCGACGACGGTGAGGGTCGGGCCGAGCCGTTCGAGGAGCGTCGTTCCCGAGAGCCGCCCGATCATCATGGCGAGCGCGAAGAGCGAGTACCCGGCGGAGGCGGTGCCCGCGCTCGCCTCCAGGTCCTGGTCGAGATGGAGCGCGCCCCAGTCGGCCATCGCGCCCTCCCCGTACGAGGAGCAGAGCGCGACCACGCCGAGGATGACGACGACCCCCGTGATCCTGCCGTGCGCCGGGGCCTTCGCGGCCGTGCCGCCGCCGGACGGCTCCGGCGGCTCGGCGCCCTGGGCGGGCTTGGCGGGCCGGGTCG
>NZ_JAAGLR010000462.1 GCF_010548245.1 Streptomyces sp. SID11385 | reverse complement strand
CGCAAGCGCGGCCGTGGCGTCTTCCTCGCCGCCGTGATCGTGGCCGCGCTCGTCGCGGGCGGCGTCGGCGGCGGCATCGGCTACTGGGCCGCCGACCGCGACGACAACGGCACCGGCTCCACGACGATCGCCGCGGCCGACAGCCCCGCGAGCACCAAGCGCGCCGCCGGCTCCGTCGCGGGCATCGCCCAGGCCGCGCTGCCGAGCGTCGTGACGATCGAGGCGCAGGGCGGTGACGGCGAGGGCTCCACGGGCACCGGCTTCGTCTACGACAAGCAGGGCCACATCCTCACCAACAACCACGTCGTCGCCTCCGCCGCCTCGGGCGGCAAGCTCACCGCGACCTTCTCCAACGGCAAGAAGTACGCGGCCGAGGTGATCGGCCACGCGCAGGGCTACGACGTCGCGGTGATCAAGCTCAAGAACGCCTCGGGCCTCAAGCCGCTCGTGCTCGGCGACTCGGACCGTACGGCCGTCGGTGACTCGACGATCGCGATCGGCGCGCCCTTCGGCCTGTCGAACACCGTGACCACGGGCATCGTCAGCGCCAAGGACCGCCCGGTCGCCTCCAGCGACGGCGAGAGCGCGAAGAGCTCGTACATGAGCGCCCTCCAGACCGACGCCTCGATCAACCCGGGCAACTCCGGCGGCCCGCTCCTCAACGAGCGCGGCCAGGTCATCGGCATCAACTCGGCGATCCAGCCCGGCAACTCGGGCGGCGGCCTCGGCGGCGGCTCCAGCCAGGGCGGCTCGATCGGCCTCGGCTTCGCCATCCCGATCAACCAGGCGAAGCGGGTCGCCGAACAGCTCATCAAGACCGGCACGCCGGTCTACCCGGTGATCGGCGCGACGGTGTCCCTCGAAGAGGGCATGGACGGCGCCACGGTCTCCGACCAGGGCACGGGCAGCGACCCGGCCGTCACCCCCGGCGGCCCCGCCGCGAAGGCCGGCCTCAAGTCGGGAGACACGATCATCAAGTTCGACGACACGATCGTCGACAGCGGCCCGACCCTCATCGGCGAGATCTGGACCCACCAGCCCGGCGACAAGGTGAAGATCACCTACAAGCGCGACGGCAGCGAGCACACCACCGAAGTCACCCTCGGCCAGCGCAAGGGCGACGACTAGACCGGTACGCTGTACCCCGCCCCACCGGCCTCCGGCGGGGCGGGGAGGGTTGCCCGAGCGGCCTAAGGGAACGGTCTTGAAAACCGTCGTGGTGGCGACACCACCGTGGGTTCAAATCCCACACCCTCCGCCGCAGGTCACAAAGACCGCAGCTCAGAAGGGGCGCACCGCGTTGGCGGGGCGCCCCTTCGGCGTGTGGGGGGGGGCTCAGGTTGGGCGCGTCGATTCCGGTCGGGGTCAAGGCGGGCGGGCCATACGCGGGCCACCTTCGGCGGCGTGAGGTGACACTCCGTCGAGGGTTGGCGAGCGTGGATGTGGCGAGATTCCGAGGGAGCGCATGGCCGAACTGCTGCGACGTACGACCGAGGCCGTCGGGCCCCCGCTCAGCGCCGATCCAGCCCCTCAGCCCCCCCCGCCCGCGCCCAGCCTCGCCACCAGCCCCCTCAGCCCCGCACCCGTACCGCCTTGAACGCCTCCGTCTGGTGGCGGATCGCGGTTTCGGTGGGGAGCCGTTCGATGGAGCTCGCGCCGAAGAAGCCGACGACGCCGTGCGTCCGTTCCAGTACGTACTTCGCGTCCTCGGGCTCCGCGATCGGGCCGCCGTGGCACAGCACCAGGATGTCCGGGTTGACCGCGACGGCCGCGTCCCGCATCGCCTGCACGCGCTCCACGCACTCGTCGAGCGTCAGCGCCGTGCTCGCCCCGATCGTGCCCTTCGTCGTGAGCCCGAGATGCGGAACGAGCACGTCGGCCCCGGCCCGCGCCATCGCTGTCGCCTGCGCGGGGTCGAAGACGTACGGCGCCGTGAGCAGCCCGCGCGCGTGCGCCTCGGCGATCATCTCGACCTCCAGGCCGAAGCCCATCCCGGTCTCCTCCAGGTTCTGCCGGAAGACGCCGTCGATGAGGCCGACCGTCGGGAAGTTCTGCACTCCCGCGAAGCCCGCCGCCTTGATCTCGTCGAGGAAACGGCCCATCACCCGGAAGGGATCGGTGCCGTTGACACCCGCGAGGACCGGCGTGTCCTTGACGACGGGCAGCACCTCGTTGGCCATGTCCATCACGATCGCGTTCGCGTCGCCGTAGGCGAGCAGTCCCGCGAGCGAGCCGCGACCGGCCATGCGGTAGCGCCCCGAGTTGTAGATGATCAGCAGGTCGATGCCCCCGGCCTCGGCCGACTTCGCCGTGATGCCGGTGCCCGCGCCGCCGCCGATGACCGGCTGCCCGGCGGCCACGGTCGCCTTGAGCCGGTCGAGTGCGGTCTTCCTGTCCATGGGATTCACCTTTCGGGGATCGGATGTAGGGGTGGAGGGGCGTCCACGCGTGCGGGTCGCGTCCGGCCGCACGGGGCGGAGGCACCCCGGGCCGTACGGGCCGTACGGGCGTGGGGACGGCCCCAGCCGCACGGTCCGTACGGGAGTCACGCGCCCGTCGCCGTGATGTGCGCGTGGAGCCTGCGCGCCGCCCGGGCGCCGAAGCCCGGGTCGTTGAGGTGCGCGTCCTCCTCGCGCACCTCGACGGCGGAGCCCGCCACGGCCGCGCGCACCGCCGCGAAGAGCGCCGCGTCCGCCGCCTCGTCGCGGAACGGACCGCCCTCGGCGTCGATGCCGCTCACGCCGCGCAGCGGCAGCAGGAGCGTGACAGGCCCGCGCGCCGCCGCGAGCTTCGCGCCGACGCGGCGGCCGAGTTCCGCGTTCTCCTCCGGCGTGGTCCGCATCAGCGTGACCGTCGGGTTGTGGACGAGGAAGCGACGCTCGGCGAAGCGCGCGGGGACGCTCTCGCGCGGCCCGAAATTGACCATGTCGAGCGCGCCGAGCGAGACGACCTGCGGGATGCCGCGCGCCCCCGCCGCCTCAAGACGGTGCGGACCCGCGCTCAGCACGCCGCCGACGAGATCGTCCGCGAGTTCCGTCGTCGTGAGGTCGAGCACCCCCGCGAGCCGCCCGTCACCGGCCAGCTTCTCCAGCGCGCGCCCGCCGGCGCCCGTGGCGTGGAAGACGAGCGGCTCGTAGCCGAGCGCGGTCAGTTCGGCGCGCGCCTCGTCCACCGCCGGCGTCGTGAGCCCGAACATCGAGAGACCGACCAGCGGACGTCCCGGCGCCGATGGCGCGGACTTCCGCGCCTCGTGCTCGCTCGCCATCGCGCTCGCGGCAGCGGCGGCGTTGCCGAAGATCTGCGCGGAGACGGAGTTGACGCCCGCCACGTCGACGACGGCGTGCATGACGGTCACGTCCGCCTCCCCCACGTACGGCGAGACATCGCCCGACGCCATCGTCGACACGAGCAGCTTCGGGACGCCGACCGGCAGCGCCCGCATCGCCCGCGCGGCGACCGAGGAGCCGCCCGAGCCGCCCACGGCGAGCACCGCGTCGAGCCGCCCCTCCGCGTACAGGCGCAGGGCCACCTCGGCCGCGCCCGAGGCCATCGCCGTCATCGCCGCGCCCCGGTCGCCCGCCGCGCGCAGCGTCGTCTGCTCCGTACCGGCCGCTCGCGCCACCTCGGCCGCGTCGATCCACGCGTCCCAGGGCCCTTCGGGCGCCTCGGCGGGCACCGAGAGCGGCCCGACATCGACCATCACCGTGCGCGCCCCGTGCCGCCGCACCCGCTCGGCGAGCCACGCGTACTCCTCGCCCTTCGTGTCCAGCGTGCCGATGAGAACGACCGTCGCCATCCTGTCCGCCTCCCGCTCCGCCCGTTTCCGGGACCTCGTCGTCCGCCCGTACGGTTGCCGGGCCCGCCGGGCTCCTCACGAACCCCGCGAACCCTCCTGTGGTGGAGTCTGCGCCGCGCGCAAGGCCGCCACGTGGTCCACTTGGCGCCGAATGGTCCACAGGGCCACACCTCACCCGGACCGCCCCTCCGGATGCCTGCCGCCAGGAGAGAAAGCCATGCCAGCCCGCCGAGCCGCAGGGCATCCCGCGCCCCGCGACACCGCCCCCTCCGAGGCCGGCACCGTCTCCCGGCTGCTCGGCGACTGGCGCGCGGAAGGCGCCGCCGTGCACGTGGCCCTGCGTGACGCGCTCGCCGAGCTGATCGACGGGGCGTACCTGCCCGCCGGGCGGCGGATGCCGGGACAGCGCGAACTGGCCGCCGCGCTCGGCGTCGCGCGCGGCACGGTCGTACGGGCGTACGCCGAGCTGACCGAGGCCGGACGGCTCGTGGCCCGCCACGGCTCGGGGACGTACGTACGCGGAACCGCCGCCGCCGGGCGTGCCGGGGAGGGCCGCCTGCGGTCCTTCGACGCCCGGCCCGTCGTCGCGGACCTGTCCTCGGGCGCCCTGCCCCGTTCGCCGCTCGTCGCCGACGTGATGCCTGAGGTCGGACGACTGCTCTCCGAGGGCTCCCCGGACGACACCGGCTACCACCCGGCCGGGCTGCCGGCCCTCCGGTCCGCGCTCGCGGACCGCTTCACCGCCCGGGGCCTTCCCACCCGCGAGGACCAGATCCTCGTCACCGCGGGCTCCCAGCAGGCCGTGTGGCTCGTCGCGACCGCGCTCACCGGCCCCGGCACGCTCGCCCTCGTGGAGGACCCGAGTTACCGGGGCGCCCTGGAGGCATTCGCGGGCGCCGGGACCCGCGTCCGCGGCGTGCCCTTCGGCACCTCGGGGCTCGATCTCGGCCTGCTCGACGCCGCCGCGCCCGGCGCGCAGGTGCTCTACGTGCAGAGCGCGCTCCACAACCCGACCGGCGTGCACACGAGCGGGGAGCGGCGACGGGAGCTGGCCGCGCTCGCGGACCGGCACGGACTGCTCCTCGTGGACGACCAGTCGCAGGCCGAACTGGGCTGGTTCCGCTCCGAGCCCTTGCGCGGAGTGGA
This sequence comes from Streptomyces sp. SID11385, assembly GCF_010548245.1. Lineage (GTDB taxonomy): Bacteria > Actinomycetota > Actinomycetes > Streptomycetales > Streptomycetaceae > Streptomyces. Next base: position 2,720 of record NZ_JAAGLR010000462.1, on the reverse strand, counting down.
GCGGTACGCGGACCCCGAGCGGCTGCTCGTCCTCGGCACGCTCTCGAAGCTCTTCTGGGGCGGGCTGCGCATCGGCTGGGTCCGGGGTCCGCGGGAACTCGTGGGCCGCCTCGCCGAACTGCGGCGTGGCATCGATCTCGGCGGCCCTGTCGCCGATCAGCTCGCGGCCCTCCTGCTCCTTCCGCACGCGGCGCGCGAACGCGAACGCCGACGCGCCTTCCTCGCCGCGCAGTACGAGGAGACGGCGGCCCTCCTGCACCGGCTCCTGCCCGGCTGGACCTGGCGCACCCCGGCGGGCGGCTCCGGACTATGGGCGGATACCGGAGGCGACGCGGTGGCCCTCGCTCGGCGCGCCCTCGCCCGAGGCGTCAGGCTCACGCCCGGCCCCGCCTTCTCCCCGCACGTCGGCCACCACGGCCACGTACGGCTCCCGGTGTGGCAGGAAGGGAGCCGTTTCGCGGAAGCGGCGCGGATTCTCGCCGAGCGGGAGGGGGACCTCCGGGGTGGCAGTCAGGGGTGATGTTTCACGTGAAACATCGTGGTTCGGGCGGAGAGGGCGTGATGTTTCACGTGAAACATCCGTCCCGGTCTGGGGGAGTGGGTCGATGTTTCACGTGAAACATGCGTTGTCGTCCCCGGAACTTGGGTGATGTTTCACGTGAAACATCAGGAAATGCGGCACACTTGCGGCAATGTTTCACGTGAAACATCAAGGAACGCGAGGTGTTCATGGCGGGGGTCCGGAGGCTGGATCGCTGGGAGGGCGCGCCGCAGCACGCCATCGACCGGGTCTGGTACGTCAGTTACGGCTCCAACATGAGGCTCGCCCGCTTCCTCGCGTACATAGAGGGCGGCCGGGCCGAAGGCGGAGCGATGGAGCACCCCGGCTGTCGTGATCCGGAACCCCCGCGTTCCTGGGTGGCCCTGGAGTTGCGCGGGCGGTTGTACTTCGCGACGGAATCGCGGATCTGGGGTGGCGGGCGTGCTTTCTTCGAGCGGCCGGAGGGGGTGGGTGCGCAGTGGCCCGGCCCTGGCGCCGGGCGGACGGGCCCTCGTGCGGGGCGATGCGGAGTGAGTACGGGGCGAGTGCTCGCGCGCGCGTACGACGTGAGCCGGGAGCAGTTCACGGACGTGGCCGCGCAGGAGATGTACCGGGCGCCGGGGGACGGGCCCGCTCTCGAAGCGGTGCTCGCGGGCGGGGAACGTGCCGTGCGGTGCGGCCCAGGGCGCTACGAGACGCTGCTCTGTCTCGGCGCGCTCGACGGACGGCCCGCACTCACCTTCACGGCGCCGTGGCGGGCGGCCGACGTGACGCCGAACCCTCCCTCGAAGCCGTATCTGGCGCAGCTCGCCGGGGGACTGGCCGAGACGGGGGCGTGGAGCGCGGCCGCGATTCGCGCGTATCTGACGGCCGCGGCGGCCGGGTAGAGCGTCGCTTCCCGGCCGGGTGCGGGACGTTTCCCGGTCGCTTAGCGTGCCGGACCGTCGCTCCTCGGCCATGCGCTCGTTGCTCTGGGCAAGGCCCTGTCGGTCCGGCGCCCGTCGCCGCGTACCGCCGGGGGCCGAGCGACGGCATGACGGCGCGGGCGCACGACTGCGGACGGCATGACGGCGCACCTGTACGACGCCGCAACTGCCTGACGGCACGACGGCATGACAGCGCACGGCGACAGAGCACGGACGATGGAGTGAGGTAACGGGCGTGGTTTCCGGCTGGGAGTGGGACGAGACGCTGTTCTCGGGGGCTGCCCCGTACTACGAGCGCGGACGCTTGCCGTACGCGCCGGGGCTCGCGAAGGCGCTCGCGGGAGCGCTGCGCCTGGACGGGCGCGGACGCCTGGTGGACGTGGGCTGCGGCCCCGGCACGCTGACGCTGCGGCTCGCGCACCTGTTCCGCGAGGTCGTGGGCGTGGACCCGGACCGGGGAATGATCGCGGAGGCCGGGCGGCGCGCGGCGGGGGCGGGGCTGACGGGGAAGGTGCGGTGGGTACGGGCGCGGGCCGAGGAACTCCCGGCCGGGCTCGGCAGCTTCACGGTGGCGACCTTCGGCCACTCCTTCCACTGGATGGACCAGGAGCGGGTGGCCCGCACGGTACGCGCGATGCTGCGACCGGGCGGCTCGCTCGTGCACGTGGCGGATCTCAAGGACGAGGTGCGGACGCTCGCGGGGCTGCCGTACCCGGGCGTGCCGCACCAGGAGATCGAGGAGCTGGTCCAGCGCTACCTCGGCCCCGTGCGCCGCGCGGGACAGGGCGAGCTGCCCGAGGGGACACCGGGGGGCGAGCGCGATGTGCTCGCGCGCTCGGGCTTCTCGGCCCCGGAGCGGCACGTGGTGCCGGGCGGCCAGCCTCTGGAACGTACCGACGACGACCTCGTGGCCTGGGTCTTCTCGCACTCCTCGGCCGCCCCGCACCTCTTCGGCCCGCGCCGCGAGGACTTCGAGGCCGAACTGCGCCGCCTGCTCCGCGAGACGTCCCCGCCCGGCCTCTTCTCCGAACGCCTGCCCAGCACCGAGGTGTTCGTATGGCGCCGCGAGGACACGTTCGCGGAGCCGGAGCGGGTGTGAGGCAAGGGGGGGCTCGCGGGGGACTCGCGGGGCGGGGAGCCGGACGGGGCCGTGAGTCCGCGGGCCCGCGCCTGTGGGGGCGGGGGGCCGGAGGGACCGTGAGTCCGCGGGCCCGCGCGCCTGTGACGGCGGGGGGCCGGAGGGGCTTTCGCGG
>NZ_JAAGLR010000433.1 GCF_010548245.1 Streptomyces sp. SID11385 | reverse complement strand
CGCGACGACGGCTCGGGGCGGGTGCGGAGCGGCGGTACGGGCCACGCGGGGCGGCGGCCGGGCGGTCGCGGGGCGGAGGTACGGGACGGGAGGCGCCGCACGGACCGCGCGTCCCGTACCGTCACCCCCCCCGCGCCGCCGGGCGCCCCGCCTCACACCGTCAGCACCATCCGGAACCGTGCCGCCCCGCTCCGCATGCGCTCGAACGCCTCGTCGGCCTCCGCGAGCGGCCGTTCCTCCGTCCAGGGGCGGACGCCGGTGTCCGCCGCGAAGCGGAGCGTGTCCTGCGTGTCGACGGCGATCCCGGAGGCGTGGCCGTAGACGCGGCGGGCCCGGTCCACGAACTGCGCGGCGGTGAGGTCGAGGTGCTCGGGGGCGACGCCGACGATGACGAGTTCGCCGCGACGGCCCAGCCCCTCGAAGGCGTCGGCCATGGCCTGGGCCTGCGTGACGGTCGCGAGCACGACCTTCGCGCCGCCGAGCGCCTGGAGTTCGGCGGCGACGTCCTGCGTCGTGCTGTCGATGTAGTGCGCCGCGCCCAACTCCGTCGCGAGAGGGCCCTTCTCCGCCCCGCGGGCGATGGCCACCGTGCGGAAACCCATCTTCGCGGCGAACTGCACGCCGAGGTGACCGAGCCCGCCGAGGCCCAGGATCGCGACCGTGTCCCCGGCCCGCGCCGCGCTGCGCCGCAAGGCGTTGTACACGGTGACCCCGGCGCAGGCGAGCGGTGCCGCGTCGACCGCGCCGAGCCCGTCGGGGATCGCGGCGAGTGCCACGGCGGGCACGATCACGGACTCCGCGTACCCGCCCGGGTAGGCGACACCGGGGATCTCCGCCTCGGGGCAGAGCACTCCGTCTCCGGTACGACATGCATCGCAGTGCCCACAACTTCCGCCGTACCACCCGACGGCGACCCTGTCCCCGACCGCCCAGCCGTCGACCCCCGCGCCGAGCGCGTCGATCCGGCCGGCGATCTCGTGCCCGGTCGTGACGGGAAAGGGATTGCCCATGGCGCCGCTCACGACGGCCGTGTCCGAGTGGCACACCCCGCACGCCTCCACGGCGATGCGCACCTGCCCGGGCCCCGGCTCCCCGGTCTCCACCCGCGCCTCGGTGAAGCCCCCGCCGGCCGCCTCGACCCGCATCGCGCGGTGCGTGCGCTGCTCCTGGCTCATCTCGTACGTCCCTGTGTCTCGGCTGCGCTGTCGTCCTCACTTCTACCGCGTCGTCCTCGCGGCCTACCACCGAGGAGGGACGCGTCCGCCGACCGGCCCGCGCTCCAGCGCGCCGTGACGGGAACTCGCCGCACGGCCACCTGCCCAGCCGCACCGTCCGACGTCTTTCGCCACGCGGCGGCTCCTCGCCGTTCGGCGGCTCCTCGCCGCGCCGATGCTCCTCACCGTGCGGCGGCTCCTCACCGTTCGCCCGCGCTCCGTTCCACGCACACCTCGTTCCCCTCGGGGTCCCACAGCGTGGCCCAGCCCTCGCCGTCCGGGCGGCGGTGGTCCTCGTGGAGCGTGGCGCCGAGGGCGAGCAGCCGCTCCACCTCCTCGTCGCGTGTGCGGTCCTGTGGCTGGAGGTCGACGTGCCAGCGGTTCTTGGTGGTCTTGGGCTCGTCGACGCGTACGAAGAGCAGCGCCGTGCCCGTCGAGAGCACCGTCGCCTCGGGGTCGCCGGGAAAGTCGTCCTCGGCGAGCGCGCCGTCGAGGACGGCGGCCCAGAAGGTGGCGAGCGCGTGAGGGTCGGCGCAGTCGATGGTCAGGTGCCTGATGAGAGATGCCATGGAGGGAGGAGAGCACGGTGTGGGGGCGGCGGCCAGTCAATTCCACGAAGAACGGCGGGCGTTGACAGGTGAAGGGGTGATGGGGGGAGCGTCGGCCGGGACGCCGGTCGGGGCCGTTCCGTCGAGGCGATGAAGTTCCCCTTCGCGGGTGTTTCACCCGATCGGGGGCTTGTGGGTGGCTTGTGGGTTTGGTGGTGCGGCAGTGGGCATGACGTCCGGCGAGAGGCCGGGCGGCGGTCGGAGGGAGGCGCGGGGTGAGGCCGAGAGTGCGGGCGAGGGCGTGGGTGTGTGCTCGGGAGCGGGTGGCATCGGGTGGGGGCGAAAAGGGTTCGCGGGCGCGCGGGAGGGGCCCGTAGCCTCGCGGGTCATGGAGACGAGGGAGTGCGGAGCGGGAGGCAACGGCCAGGACGGCGGGGAGGGCGACCCCGCGTGTCCGCAGGCCGGGCTGCTGCCCGTGCCGGGTGCACGCATCCACTACGAAGTGCAGGGCAGGGGGCCGCTGTTGGTTCTGTTGCCCGGCGGTGGGGGAGACGCCGGGGTGTACGACGCGTTCGCGCCGCTGCTGGCCGACGCGTACACGGTCGTCGCGCTCGACCCGCGCGGGTACTCGCGCAGCGTGCTCGACGGGCCACCCGGCACACAGACCGTGGAGCGGCAGGCCGACGACGTGGCGGCGCTCGTCGCGCACCTCGGGGGCGGGCCCGCCGACGTCATCGGGGGCAGCGACGGGGCGCTCGTCGCCCTGGACCTGCTCGCCAGGCACCCGGCCCTCGTGCGCCGTGTCCTCGCTCAGGAACCCCCGGCCTTCGGCCTGTTGCCGGAGGCCGAGGAGCACAGGGCGTTCATCGCGTCGGTGCACGAGACGTTCGTACGAGAGGGGGTGGGCCCGGCGGGGGCGCGGTTCGCCGCGTGGGCCGGGGCGGGCGGCGACCGGTGGGAGCCGGCGCCCGAGCTGGCGGCACGCCTGTTCGCGAACGGTCCGGTCTTCCTGGAGCACGAACTGCGCTCCTTCACCTCGTGGCTGCCCGACGTCGAGGCGCTGCGCGGACCGGCCGCCGCGGGCCGGCTCGTACTCGCCGTCGGGCGCGAGACGCGTGGCGCGCTGTGCCGCGAGCCCGCCGTCACCCTCGCCTCCCGCCTCGGCCTGCACCCCGTGGCGCTGCCGGGCGGGCACGGGGGCTGGCTCGCGGCGGCGGAGGAATCAGCGGTTCTCATCAGGGAGTTGATGAAGTGAGCGGGACGACCACCGAGGATGAAGGTGCCCGTTGGGCCGACGACGTACGCGAGACGGTCGCGTGCGCCCTCGCGGCGCTCGCACCCGCCGCCGCCACCGAAAGCGCGGCGTCGTGGTCGGCCCCCGCGGGCCCCCTGACCTGGAGCTGTTGGGAGACGGGAGAACACCTCGCCGACGACCTCTTCGCCTACGCGGCCCAACTCGCCCCCGCCACCCCACCCGGCGACGACGACGTGCCCTTCCGCTGGGAGAGCACGACGCCCGGCGGCCCCGCGAACACGATCCGCGCCGACCCCGCACACGGCCCCGCCGGTCTGCTGCGCGTGATCGACGCCTGCGGCGGACTGCTCGCGGCGGTCGTACGGGTCGCGCCGCCGCACGCCCGCGCCCACCACGTCTTCGGACGGTCGGACGCGTCCGGCTTCGCCGCGATGGGCATCGTGGAGACACTGGTGCACACCGACGACCTCGCACAGGGCCTCGACCTGGAGTGGACCCCACCCGAACCACTCGTCGCCCGGTCGCTGGACCGCCTCTTCCCCGACGTCCCACGCCACCTCGCACCCCCCTGGCCCACCCTCCGCTGGGCCACCGGCCGCGCCTCCCTCCCCGGCCTGCCCGACCGCTCGAACGGCTGGCGCTGGGACGGGAGACCGGTGGGAGAACGGGGGTAGCGCGGGGCGGCGGAACAGGGACCCGGGGGAGGGGGCGCGGCGGCGGCCATCGGGGGTGTGCTCGGCACGCCACGTCAGCCCACCCCGAAGCCCACCCCGAACGCCGGCGCCTCAGCCCGTCCCGCCGCCCGGCCCTGTACGTACTGGCCGGGACAGGTTCCGGGCGCGGTGCCCCGAGGTGACGCCGGGGCCCTGGCGCTCCTCGGGTGGCGGCCCGCTGTGCGGGGCCCGTACGGGGAGTCCGTCACGCCGGGGTGTCAGGGGTGGAGGACGAGGCGGTTCCGTACGCCGTCGAACGTCGCGGCCAGCGCGCGCGCTTTCGGGGCGTCGGTGTCGGCGAAGAGGCCCTGGCGGTCGGCGTGCACGGTCAGGGTGGCGTGGCGGTCGATCGCGTCGGAGACACCGCGCGCGTCGATCGCGTCCGCCCAGGCGTCGAGGTTGCGGCCGAACCAGGCGGGCAGGCCGCAGGGTTCCCGTACGGCCTCCCAGAAGTCGTCGAGCGTCGCGATCGGGCGCCCGCGCAGGTCGACGACCAGCTCGGCGTCCGTCATCGTGCGGACTCCCCGCGCGCAGCGGCGTCGGGCAGCTGCCGCAGCGCGGCCTCCACGCTGTCGCCGCCACTCGTGTGGAAGGCGATCGCCGCCTGCGGGGCATGGCGACGTACAAGATTGACGACCGCCTCGAAGAGGGGCAGCAGCGGCTCCGCCTTGCGCAGCCTGCCGCCGATGACGACGACGTCCCACGCGCGGCTCGCGAGCGCTTTCGCGAGGGCGGGCTCGGCGTGCTCGTCGTACTTCACGAGGACCATGTCGGCGCTGACGCCGTACGTGGCGAAGCGGGCGAGTTCGGCGTCGAGGAGCGCCCGCAGGGCGGGACCGTCCGCGCCGGGAATTCCCTCGGGGTCGTAACCGACCACAAGTGTGTGGGGCATCCACGCACACTAACGACGCCCGCGCCGCGCGCCAAGAAGCCCGCGATCGCGCCGGTCAGCGGCCCTGGCCGCCCGCACCGAGTGCCACACTGGCCCCATGGAATCGCGTGAATTCAGCAGGCTCGGCCGTTCCGTCTCCGTCGTGGGCCTCGGTACGTGGCAGCTCGGCGCCGACTGGGGCGACGTGGACGAAAAGGACGCCCATGCCGTCCTGGAGGCCGCCGCCGACTCCGGCGTCACCTTCTTCGACACCGCCGACGTGTACGGGGACGGCCGCAGCGAGCAGACCATCGCCGCCTTCCTCAAGGACCACCCGGGCTCCGGGATCACGGTCGCGACGAAGATGGGCCGCCGCGTCGACCAGCTCCCCGAGAACTACGTACTCGACAACTTCCGTGCCTGGAACGACCGTTCGCGCCGCAACCTCGGCGTCGACCGCCTCGACCTCGTACAACTGCACTGCCCGCCGACGCCCGTCTACTCCTCCGACGAGGTCTACGACGCGCTCGACACGCTCGTCGCGGAGGAGCGCGTCGCCGGGTACGGCGTGAGCGTCGAGACGTGCGCGGAGGCGCTCACCGCGATCGCCAGGCCCGGGATCGCGAGCGTGCAGATCATCCTCAATCCCTTCCGTATGAAGCCGCTCGACGAGGTGCTGCCCGCCGCGCGCGCCGCCGGGGTAGGGATCATCGCGCGCGTGCCGCTCGCCTCGGGGCTGCTGAGCGGCAAGTACACCGAGGACACGACCTTCGCGCCCAACGACCACCGCACCTTCAACCGCCACGGCGAGGCGTTCGACCAGGGCGAGACCTTCGCCGGGGTCGACTTCGCGACCGGCGTCGCCGCCGCGCGCGAGTTCGCCGCGCTCGCCCCCGAGGGCGCGACCCCGGCACAGACCGCGCTGCGCTGGATCGTCCAGCAGCCCGGCGTCACCACCGTCATCCCCGGCGCCCGCAACCCCGAGCAGGCCCGCGCCAACTCGGCGGCGGCCGAACTGCCGCCGCTCGGCCAGGAGACGCTGACGGCGATCCACGAGCTGTACGCGCGCGAGATCGAACCGCAGGTGGCGGGACGCTGGTAGACGGCGTGACGTGGTGGACGGCGTGACGCGGCGGCGGACGGTGTGACGCGGTACCCGGCCTGACGCGGTAGGCACCCCGCCGTCCGGCGGGCCATCCCCGCCGGACGGCGTCTGCACCACCACCCCTCACCCCCGGCAATCTGGCTCACGTCCGGAGGGGTTCCGGCCGTCCGCGCGGGACAGGAGGCGGTCGGGTCCCCCGCCGGTCCCGGACGCCGTGCCGTGCCGCGCACCGCGCGCCGATCCTTCCGCTGTCCGCCTACGTCGTAGGGAGAGCCGTTCGTATGACCGCACACCCCGAGGCCACTCCGGCCGCCACCACCCCGGACACCGGCCCCGTCACGTCCTCCCCGCTCACCGCTCCGGCCCCGCTCGGGCCTCCGCCGCCCTTCGACCCCGAACTCGCGGCGGCCCTTGAGGCCCTCGGCCCGGTGCGGATACCGCCGCTGGAAGAACTGGCGCGCTCGCGCGAGGCCGTCCTCGGCTTCCCCTCACCCACGCTCGAAGAGCTGCGCGCGGACGGTGCCTTCGAGGTCGAGAAGCGGACCGTGCCCGGCCCGGCGGGCGACCCCGACATCACCCTCTACATCTGCCGCCCCGCCGGGCTCACCGGCGACATCCCCGTGCTCTACCACACGCACGGCGGCGGCATGATCATCGGCGACGCGCTCATCGGCCTGCCGCAGCTGCTCGACGAGTGGGGGCGCGGCCTCGGCATCGGGGTCGTCTCGGTGGAGTACCGGCTCGCCCCCGAACACCCCGACCCCGCACCGGTCGAGGACTGCTACGCGGGCCTCGTCTGGACCGCCGCGCACGCCCGGGAACTCGGCTTCGACCCGGAACGGATCATCATCGGCGGCGGCAGCGCAGGCGGTGGCCTCGCGGCCGGGGTCGCCCTGCTCGCGAGGGACCGGGGCGGCCCGGCGCTCCTCGGCCAGCTCCTCATGTGCCCGATGCTGGACGACCGCAACGACACTCCGTCCGCCGTGCAGATGGCCGGGCTCGGGGTGTGGGACCGCGAGGCGAACCACACCGGCTGGACGGCGCTGCTCGGCGAGCGGCGCGGCGGCCCGGACGTCTCCCCGTACGCGGCCCCTGCCCGCGCCGTCGACCTCTCGGGCCTCCCGCCCGCGTTCGTGGACGTCGGCTCGGCGGAGACCTTCCGCGACGAGGACGTCGCCTACGCGAGCCGCCTGTGGGCCTGCGGCGTCCAGGCCGAACTCCACGTCTGGCCGGGCGGCTTCCACGGCTTCGACGGCATGGCACCGCAGGCCGCCCTCTCCCAGTCGGCCCGCGCCGCCCGCACGGACTGGCTGCGCAGGCTGCTGGCGGCATGAACGACCGGCAGCGGCCGGAAGGAAGCGAAAGCCTCCGGCCGCTGCCCGCCTCGCCCCGTCCCGTCCGTACGAGGCCGGGCCACGTGGAACCGGGTCCTCCCGCCCCGGGCTGCCGGGCGAGGGCTTCCCCAAGACCGGCCAAACGGGGACGATGGCCGCATGAGAGAACTCGCCGGGCGGCTCGCCGCTCTCGACCCGGACGCCGGTGAAGCCGTCCGGGTCATCGCCTACTTCGACCGGCTCACCGCCGAGCGCGCCGGTCTCGAAGCGCTCGTGCGCGGCGCCGCCGTGCTCGCGGGCAGCGCGGCGCGACTCGCCGACCCCGTGCACGGCGTGCGGATACGGGGCGAGCCCGACGGCCGCCGCGTCGACGGCCCCGCCCGGACCCCCGTGCCACCCACCACCGACTGGCCCGGCGTCCCGCTCGGCCCCGGCGGGGCGCGCG
>NZ_JAAGLR010000406.1 GCF_010548245.1 Streptomyces sp. SID11385 | reverse complement strand
CGCGAGCGCGGGGGCCCGGGCGGCGGTCGCGGCGGCGCGCCGCTGCACGGCGGCGAAATCGGTGCGCCCGTCGGTCCACACCACGACCTCCCCGTCGAGCACGGTCCCCTCCGGCAAGGGCTCCGCCGCCGCCACGAGATCGGGAAAGGCGCCGGTCACGCGCCGCCCGGAGCGCGCCTGCAAGACGACCCCCTCGCCCCGCACCACGAGCAGCCGGTGCCCGTCGAACTTCGGCTCGTACACCCACCCGGCCCCGGAGGGCAGCCGGTCGACGGACTCGGCGAGCGCGGCCCGCAGCGGCAGCCCGAACCCGGGAGGCAGCGCGCTCACGGCCGCACCCCCTTCCCCTCGTCCCCCGCCCGCCCCCTCACGGCAGTTCCCCCGCTCCCTCGCCCGCCACCAGCGGGGCGAGGAGTTCGCCGTGCTCCTCCAGGCGGGAGGGGATGTCCTGGGCCAGTACCACCAGCTCCTCCGGGTCCGCGCAGCGCTCGACCTCCTCCCAGGTCACCGGGGCCGAGACGGTGGGGTAGTCGCGGGCGCGCACGGTGTACGGCGTCGCCGTCGTCTTCGCGGCGGCGTTCTGGCTGAAGTCGACGAAGACCTTGCCCGCGCGGAGCTTCTTCGTCATGCGGTGCAGCGCGAGGTCCGGGAGTTCCTGCTCCGCCTCCACGGCGAGCCGCTTCGCGTACGCCGTGACCTCGGACGACGGCGCCGGGACGAGCGGCGCGAGCAGGTGCAGCCCCTTGGAGCCCGACGTCTTCACGTACGCGGTCAGCCCGTCCGCCGCGAGCCGATCCCGCAGCCACCGCGCCACGACCGCGCACTCCACGATCGTCGCGGGCTCGCCCGGATCGAGATCGAGCACGAGCCGGTCCGCCCGCCCCTGCGCGTCCAGCCGCCACTGCGGCGTGTGGAACTCCGTCACCAGGTTCGCCGCCCACATGAGCGAGGCGAGGTCGTCGATCACCACCTGCTCGCCCGCCCCCTCCGAACGCTCGACCCGGGCGACCCGCACCCACTCGGGCGTACCGGGCGGCGGGTTCTTGGAGAAGAAACGCTGCCCGGAGGGTCCGTCCGGATACCGCAGGAAGGAGACGGGCCGGTCCCGCAGGTGCGGCAGCATGACCTCCGCGACCCCCGCGTAGTAGTGCAGCACCTCCCCTTTCGTGAAGCCGTCGCCCGGGTACAGGACCTTCTCCAGATTGCTCAGCGCGAGCCGTCGCCCCGCCACATGCGTGATCGGCGTCATACGATAAGAATTCCACGCAAAGCGGGTGTCCACTCGTCCCGGGCCCGGGCCCACGGCGGACGCCCCTCGGCGAAAGGCAGCGACGTGCGATCGATATGGAACGGCGCGGTCTCCTTCGGCCTGGTCAGCATCCCGGTGAAACTCGTCAACGCCACCGAGAACCACACCGTCTCCTTCCGCCAGATCCACACCGAGGACGGCGGCCGGGTCCGCTACCGCAAGGTGTGCGAACTGGAGGACAAGGAGATCTCGGGCGACGAGATCGGCAAGGCGTACGAGGACGCGGACGGCAGCCTCATCCCCATCACCGACGAGGACCTCGCCTCGCTGCCGCTCCCGACCACCAAGACGATCGACATCGTCGCCTTCGTCCCCGCCGACAGCATCGACCCGCTCCAGATGGACGCCGCCTACTACCTCGCCTCGGGCGGCTCGAACGCCGCGAAGCCGTACACGCTGCTGCGCGAGGCACTCAAACGCGGCAACCGCGTCGCCCTCGCGAAGTTCGCCCTGCGCGGCAAGGAACGCCTCGGCATGCTCCGCGTCGTCGGCGACGTCATCGTCCTGCACGGACTCCACTGGCCCGACGAGATCCGCGCCCCGGAGGGCGTGGCCCCCAGCGAGGACGTCAAGGTCCGCGACAAGGAACTCGACCTCGCCGAATCCCTCATGGACACCCTCGGAGAGGCCGACGTGAACGACCTCCACGACGACTACCGCCAGGCCGTCGAGGAAATGATCGCGGCCAAGACCGAGGGCCACGAACTCCCCACCCCCGAACGCCCCCCGGGCGGCGGCAAGGTCATCGACCTGATGTCAGCCTTGGAAAACAGCGTGAAGGCAGCCCAGAAGTCCCGAGGCGGCGACCCCTCGGACGAGGAGGTGGCGGAGGTCCACCACCTGGAGGACAGAAAGAAGAAGGCGGCTCCGAAGAAGAAGACAACCCCCGCCAAGAAGACCACATCAGCAAAGAAGACGTCCCCGTCAAAGAAAACAGCGGCGAAGAAGTCGGCCCCGAAGAAGACAACATCCTCCCGGAGGAAGGCATCGTAGATTCGGCGCGCGGAGTCGAGCACGTCGGCACGGTCGAATAGGCCCGACATCGTTCAGACGGTGCGGGGCCTCGTCGTGGAGGCGGCCCAGACACTCCCTCTTGATCGGATCACGAGTTGGGGGTGGGCCGTCGACAATGGCGGCGGTTTGCCCCTGCGTCACCGCTGCACCTCCGGCACCCGGAGATGGGCGAGGGGGCGGGGAGACGGCCGCCGCAAGTGCGATCAGCGAACGGTATTCAGTCGCCCCGCATGATGAAGGAGACGTACTTGCGAAAGCTGAGGTCGCTTCGTTTGCGGCGCAGCACAGCTGTCAGCTCAGCCGCAGTGCGTACCTGCTCGGCATTGCCATCCGTGATCAGTGCTTGTTGCCGCAGCAGGTCGGCACGTTCGCGCAGAATTTCGCCGACTCTGCGTTGCTGGTCCGATTGGAGTCGCTGCCGTTCGTCGGCGATGCGCTGTCGCAATTGGTCCTGCTGGCGGCTTGCGCTGCTCTCGGCGTGCTGGATCTGGGCTTCCCACTTCGCACGCTCCTTCGCGATCTCTGTACGAATTTGGTGCAGCTGCTGGGCGGTGGGGGTGGAGGGAGCCCCGTTTCTGGCCTGGCGCTCCAGACCGGCCCGCCAGTCCTCCAGGGCGGTCGCCCGTGCTTCGCCGATCCCGGCGATGCGGACGCGCTTGCCGCTCCGGAGTACGAGAGAGGCGACACGGTTCCCGTACGACGCGTTCTGGGTGAAAACCACACCGGTGAAGTCGGCTGCGGTGCGGATTCCGGCGGCGCGGAGCGTCCTGATTGTTTTGTCCCCCATGTTGTGCAGGCTGCGGGCCCGCTCGATGGGCACGGCCTGCAACTTGCTGGTCACGTAAGCGGATACCGCAGGTCCGGAGGCCTGCTTGATCAGCGTTTTCTCCTTCGTGGGCAAGTCTTTGATGCGCTGCTGAAGTACCCGTTTGCTGTTGTTCAGTTCGATGGTCTTGCGTGCCAGCCCGTCACGCAGCTCCGTTTGGAGGGCTTGAAGCCTCTTGTTCCTGGCCGTGTCCTCTTGGGCCGCTGTCGCGTCGAGTTGGGCGATCTCCTGGGCCAATTGGTGGGCGCTCTTTGTCTGCCTCGACAGCACGGCAGCACGGGCCTGTAGTTCACCCGCCCGCTGTCGTGCGTCCCGGTACTCGGGCCGCAACCGTCGGCCCAGGCTCAGGGCAGAGGCCGAAGCGAGCAGGGCGAGCCCTTGCGTGAACGGCAGCGCCCCCTCACCCTGCAGGGCGGTGGCGGTCGCCAGACCGGGCACACTGACGCTGAGCAGGGCTGTAGCCGCCGCGACGAAGTCCCCTGGGCGCCGGCGAGAGAAGCAGGTCGTCGTGACGGGCGGTGCGGGCGGTGGAAGGTGCCCGGCCATCCAGGCCGGATGCGGTGGCATCGTCGGCCGAGGGGGCGCCACTCCGGAGGAGGCGGTCTCGTTGGATGTGTGACGGCGCGAGCGTGCCGCCCGCGGGGAAGGGACCGTGGCCGCGGTGAGTGGAGGGATGGCAGCGCAGACCAGCGGAAGAAAGCCGTGCACCTTGGTAGCGAGAGCGCGGACACGCTCCTCAGGGTGGTTGAGCAGAGTCGGCCAGGCCGTTGAGTACTGGGGTTCCTTGAAATCTGTTTCGGAAAGAATTAGGTATTCGCTGTCAGGGACATGAAACGTGGACCATAGGCCGGGATCAGCTGCGAGCGCGGTGAGCGACAGGTGGATGAGCCACGCAGAGAAGCGGTCCATGGCTGGACCGAAGTCGGCCGCGGTCCTTCGCGGCGACTGATAGTTGCGATGGCCGTTCTCCGTGGCTTCCTCGCCGTCGAGGCCCGGCACGTACATGCCGTCGTAATCCACGAGTCGAATGGTGCAGTCGGATGCGACGAGGATGTTGCCGTGTTGGAGGTCGCCATGGGCGATGTGGTGAGCGTTCAGGTCACCTACCAGAGCGAGGAAACGATCGGCGAGCAACTGGACGGTCGCGGACTCGTGGTGGTGACTGTCCAGCCAGTTGATCAGCTCTGTACCCTCCGCCCACGCCATCTTGACCAGCGGGTACCACTTGCTCAGTGCGAAAACCCCTTGTTCCAGGAAGGAGAAATCAACCGGCCACGGTTGGCTCAGCGACTGGACATCGAGCGCCTGGAGAGTGGCGCTGACCGCGGCATACCGGGAACTCATGGCAGAGGCGTCACGCGTGAAACACTTCAGCGCATAGCGCTGCCCGTCGCGTGTGGTCAGAGAGAAGACACTCGCGAAGTTGCCCGAGATCGCCTTGGGGCCCAGCACGGGTACCTGCCGCACGGTGCCCCGCTGGAGATCAGCGTCCCTGAAGCAAAGTTCGGGATGCTGAAGCGCCTCGGCGTAGTTGGCGCCGGTGGGGAACTTCCGTACGCCGCTCGCACCTGTCGTCGAGTGGCCACCAGCTGATACGGCCATCACGCCTCCGTTTTCACACTTTCAGCCGGACGAGAGTAACGTCGTCGTTGCGCATGAGCCCCCGTGTCCTCTGGTCATCGACCCACTCGCCGAAGGATTCGTCACCCAGCTCGGCAAGTAGGGCCAAGCGGGTGCCCGGGGACGTGCCTGCTCTGTCGGCAGAGAGCAGCCAGGCTGCCAGGGCATCGCTCGCGATCAGGAGCTCGTCTCCCCGCTTCAACGTGCCGTGCGCGAGTGAGAGCCGTTCGGCGACCAGGGTGGTGTCGTGATTGCGGCTGCCGAGCAGGTCTGGGGTGATCCCAAAACCCTCGGTCTCCGTAACGGGGAACGAATGCAGAACGGCCCCGTCCCGCAGGTGAAACAGGCAGCTGTCGCCAAGGGCGAAGGCGTGCCACGACCATGCGACGTTGCCGCCCTCATCGACCGTTCCCCGTACCTCGGCGCCCACGATCGTCGCGAACGCGCCCTTTTCTAGGCCGGGTTGCTCGTACCAGGTGATGGGCCTGCCTCTGGCGATCCGATCAGCCTTGTACCGTTCGAGGTAGGCGTCCCAGCTCGTTTCCGCACGGCGCATGAAATCACCGACGAACCGGGACACGTCCCTCCACCACTCACGCCCCAGAACCATTGACTCCACGACGTCGCGGGCGAGCCGATCGGCCCACGGACCGGCGAGCAGACTCTCGGAGGCTCCGTCCGCGACAGCTGCGTACAGTTGTACGTTGGCTTGCCCACCACCGTCCCGTGCGCCTTCGTCCTCCGAAGAGTGCCATGCGTACGCCGCGTCCTCGCACTCCGCGATGGCGTTGCCGGACTTGGGTACGCGCAGCACCTGGTAGTTCAGCGTCGAGGGAGCGCCTCCCATGGTCAGCGCAGCTCCGTGGCGCGAGTGCCGATGTCGAGAAACTCCACAATGGAGGTGATGTCGGCGTTGTAGACGAAGCCTCGCGTGGTTTCACCGACGCGGTGGCCTTGCGAAGCCGCGTACGAGCGCATGTGGCTGGGCAGCACGCTCGACATCTGGAACAGGAGACGCGAGTAGCTGTCCGGCAAGCCCTCCTCGTTGTCGGGGAAGGTTACTGGCACGCCGCCGCTCCCAGAAACGTGCAGATTGAAGAGGAGAACCGCTCCATCCGCAGTGGCGTGCGAGGCCAGGGAAATAGCGGCGCTCGTCGGGTCGCCGTCGGTGGACTCGCCGTCCGTGAGGTTGAGGACGATCGGGGGGAAGCCGCTCGGGTGTTCCCCCACCCAGTTCGACACCAGGCTGTCCGCGTAGCCGAGCGCCCGGGTCATGGGCGTACCGCCATTGGTCACCGGGTCCATCCACACCGGGAACTGAATTGAGGTTTCGACCAGTCCGCCGGCTCCGTCCGGCACCTTCTTGGTGCGGCTCTCCACTCGTGCCGGATTGTTCGCAACGTCGCTCAGTGGAACGAGATCCCGCCCCGCCAGTGCGCCCTGAAAGGCTGAGCCCACGTGGTTGTGGCCATACCCGATCACCGCGACGTTGAAGTAGTCCCGAACCCCCTCCTCCTTGGCGCACTTGACGGAGAGCTCCGTCAGCAGGCGGTTGATCGCGTCGGAAACGACCTCGGCGCGCTGTTTGACGATCTCGCCGCCTGTCATGGGATCGCTCATGGAAGCCGACTGATCAACGAGAAAGATGAAGCACCCCGGATTGGTCCGGCTGATCTCTGCGGTGTACGGCACGCGCCGCCCCCTGGTTCATCCGTGTTGTTGAGCTCAGGGATCGGCCGATTTGTGGGTCCGCCCCTGAGGCGGATCACCTTACATAAGTAGTGACTCCTTCACGGACCCTTCACGCACATCCACCGCGGTCCGATGTAAGAGTGCACGCGAACCCCCGGAGTGCACATGCGAAGACCCCGTTACCAGCTTCCGCTGGTAACGGGGTCTTCGTCGGCACCAAATCCAAGGTGCCCCCGGCAGGATTCGAACCTGCGCACACGGCTCCGGAGGCCGTTGCTCTATCCCCTGAGCTACGGGGGCGTGTCGGTCGCTGTGGTGCGGCGACGGGGAGAACGTTACCAGCTTCGGGTGGGTGGGCGTGACCGGGTATCGGGCTCCGTACGGGCGTCCGGGTGGGTCCCTCCGTGGGGGTGGATGTGGGGAAAGCCGGGACGAGGGGTGGGGGGCGCGCCTAGGCTCGGGGGCGTGCCAGGGGCGACCGGCCGGGTTCTTGTGGTCGACGACAACAAGATGATCCGGCAGCTGATCAGGGTCAATCTCGAACTGGAAGGCTTCGAGGTGGTGACCGCGGCCGATGGTGCCGAGTGCCTGGAGATCGTGCACGAGGTGCGGCCCGATGTCATCACGCTCGACATCGCCATGCCCCGGCTCGACGGGGTACGCACCGCCGAGCGGCTGCGGGCCGATCCGCGGACGAGCCACGTGCCGCTCGCCATGGTCAGTGCCTCCAGCGCCGACGAGGTCGACCGCTCGCTCCCCGAGATCGATCTCTTCCTCGCCAAGCCCTTCGAGCCCGAGTCCCTCGTCGCCGCCGTGCGGGAACTCGCCGAGCGCGGCCGGCGGGTCTCCGTCGACAAGGAGGAGGGGGAGTAGAGGAGGGGAGTAGCGGCTCCGGCCCCCGCAGGCCACCGCCCCGCGTCCCCGCTCGCCCCGCGTCCCTGCCCGTCCCGTCCACATTCCGGGACCTGGCCTTTATCCATTCGCCCCCACCCCTCCCCCCTCCCCTACGCTGGACCCGTGACCCCCGCAGAACTCTCCCGCACCGTCCTCGGTGCGCTGCGGCATGCCGTGGACGAGGGGCTGGTCCGGCCCGTGCCGGAGACCGCGCTCGGGCGGGTCACCGTCGCCGTGCCGAGGCCCGGCGGGTACGGGGACTACGCCTGCAACGTCGCGCTCGTCGCGGCCGGGCCCGCCCACACGTCCCCGCTCGCCCTCGCCGGACTCCTCCGCGAGCGGCTGCGGCACGATCCGCGCCTCGCCGACCTCCGCGTCACCGGCCCCGGGTTCCTCAACTTCCGCCTCGCGGGACCCACGACGTACGAACGGGACGTCGTCGCCGGGGCCGGGTGCCCCGGCGACGCCTTCACCGGCCACCACGTGACGCTCCGCCCCGAGGGTGAAGGCGCCCAGGGCGAACGCGCCCACGTCCTCGCCGACGCCCTCGTACGGATCGTCCGCGCCCAGGGCGGCACCGCCAACGTGGGTCAAGACGCGGGAGAGCCGCTCCGCGCCGCCCCCCCCTACGCCCCCACCGCCCCCCTCGACCCCGAGTCGCGCCGCTGGGCCTTCCTGCACACCGCCGCCGCCGACCGTCCGCGGCTCGACGCCGCGCTGCTCGTCCAGCGCGTCGAGAACCCCCTCTTCCTCGTCCGGTACGCGCACTCGCGCGCCCGCGCCCTCGTGCGCAACGCCGACGAGCTCGGCTACGCGCCCGAGCCCGGGGACAGCGGGCCCCACGCCGCCCCGCTGCTCGCGCTGCTCGCCGAGCA
>NZ_JAAGLR010000382.1 GCF_010548245.1 Streptomyces sp. SID11385 | reverse complement strand
AGCCGGGGCTGCGGATCGGCGGCCGGACGCTCCTCGACCGGGTGCTCACGGCGTGCGTGGGGGCCCGTACGACCGTCGTCGTCGCGGAGCCGCGTCCCGTCGCGCGGCCCGTCGTGTGGGCACGCGAGGAACCGCCGGGCGGCGGGCCGCTCGCCGCGCTCGACGCCGGGCTGCCCCTCGTCACCGCCGCGCGCCTGAGCCTGCTCTCCGCCGACCTCCCCTTCCTCACCCCCGCCGCCCTCGCCCGCCTGCACGCCGCCCTCGACGCGGACCCCACGAAGGACGGCGCTCTCTACGTCGACGCCGACGGGCGCGAGCAGTACCTCACCGCCGTCTACCGCACCGCCCCACTGCGCGAGGGCCTGGAACGCCTGGGCAGCGGAGCGGGAAGCACCTCCGGTGGACTGGCGAACGGGCACGACGGGCAGGTGAGGACCTGCGGGCTGTCCCTGCGGCGGCTGCTCGGCCCGCTGGACCTCGTCCGGGTGCCCGATGAGGAGCGCGTCTCCTTCGACTGCGACACCTGGGAGGATCTCGCCGTCGCCCAGGACCGGATCAGGGAGCATGGCCACGTGCTGGATGAATGGATTACCGCGGTCAAGGCCGAACTCGGCATCACCCTCGACGTGGACGTACGTCTGCTGCTCGACCTCGCGCGCGACGCGGCGCACGGCGTCGACCGCCCGGCGGCCCCGCTCACGACCTTCCTCGTCGGCTACGCGGCGGGCAGGGCCGAGGGCGGCCCCGAGGCGGTCGCCGAAGCGGCGCGCAAGGCGGAGGCCCTCGCCACGCGGTGGGCGGCTGAGGCGAAGTGAGCGCCCGGGGCGGTACGAACCCACAGGACCCGCAGTCGGACCCGGGCGCGGACCCGTGGCCGGACTCGAAGGCGGGTCGGTGGCCGGACCGCGAGACGGCCGACGAGGCGCGGGCCACTCTCGACGCCTCCTCGGCGAATGCCGCCGACGCCGCCGACGCCGTCGAGGCCGCCTACGACGCCGAGTTCGACCAGGCCCTCGCCCTCGCCCGTGCCCACACCACGACTCCCCACCCGCGCCCGGCGCCCGCCGACGACCCCGGTCCCGCCACCGGGGAGGGTGAGCCGGAGAAGCCCCGCGAGGCGTACGACTGGGCTGCCGCCTATGACGCGGAGGACGGAACCAGCGGGGCGGGAGCCGGGACCGGCGTCGCGTGGACCGCGATCGAGGACGCGTGGACCGGCGACGTACCGGCGACCGAGGCGGGGACGGACGACACCCGGGCAGCGGTCGGGCGGCACGAGACCGGAGCCGTACCGCCCCGCGAGGACAGCGCGTCCGCCGCCGACACCCCGGACCGCGGTCCCGCTCGCCTCTCCCGCGCGCGGTCCGCCACCGTGCGGACCTGGGAGGAGGCGCGCGAGGTGGCGCTCCGGGCGGCACACGAGACCGTGGCATGCACGGCGGCCCGGCCCGTGCCGCTCCTGCCGCTGGAGCAGGCACGCGGCCTCGCCCTCGCGGAACCGCTCGTGGCCCTCACCGACCTTCCCTCCTTCGACACCTCCGCCATGGACGGATGGGCCATCGCGGGGCCGGGGCCCTGGCGCCTGCTCCCCGGAGCGCAGGTGCTGGCCGGGCACGAACTCACGGGCGCCTGCGCGCGTCTCGATGACGGGGCCGCCGTGCCCGTGGCGACAGGCGCCCGGGTTCCCGCCGGGGCCACCGGCGTGCTCCGTACCGAGCACGGCGAGGTGACGGCGGACGGCACGCGCCTGCACGCCCTGCGCCCACTCGCGCAGGGCGAGGACATCCGCCCGTGCGGGCAGGAGTGCCGCACGGGCGACGCCCTTGTCGACCAGGGCACGGTCGTGACCGCCCCGGTGCTCGGACTGGCAGCCGCCGCCGGTTACGACGCCGTACGCGCCCATCCCCGCCCCACGGCCGAAGTCTTCGTTCTCGGCGACGAGCTCCTCGGCCGGGGAATCCCCACCGACGGCCTGATTCGTGACGCACTCGGCCCGATGCTCCCCGCCTGGCTCGAAGCGCTCGGCACCCGCGTGCTCGGCGTGCACCGCCTGCGGGACGAGGAGGACTGTCTCGCCGAAGCACTCGCGGCCTCGGAAGCGGACCTCGTCCTCACGACGGGCGGTACGGCGGCGGGTCCCGTCGACCACGTACGCCCCGTCCTCTCCCGGCTCGGCGCCGACCTCCTCGTCGACGGCGTCGCGGTCCGGCCGGGCCACCCGATGCTGCTCGCGGCGACCGCTCCGGGTCAGCACCTCGTAGGTCTGCCGGGCAATCCGCTCGCGGCCGTCGCCGGACTGCTGACGCTCGCCGCCCCGCTGCTCGCCGTTCTCGCGGGCCGTGACGAACTGCCCCGTACCCGCCTGCCACTCGCCGAACGAGCGGAGGGCCACCCCAGGGACACCCGGCTCCTGCCGGTGCGCGTGCGTGGGGGGAAGCTGTGTCTCCTGCGCTACAACGGCCCCGCAATGTTGCGCGGAATCGCGAATGCCGACAGTCTCGCGGTCGTCCCTCCGGGCGGGGCCGAGGCCGGAACCGCCGTGGAGGTGCTCGACCTGCCACGAGCGGGCGGATGTTTCACGTGAAACATGGCCCGAATGGACGAGCGCGATGTTTCACGTGAAACATCGCGGTGCGGTGTGAAGGGTGATGTTTCACGTGAAACATCACCAGGGCCTTGATGGAGGATGCACGTGAAACTGCCCGGACAGGACGCGATCGCGCGTCAGGCGGGTGAGCAAGCGGTCGCCACGCGCATCAAACTGCCGCGCCGCGTCGTCGAGCAGCCGTTCCGTCAGGTCGCCAAGCGCATCGCCATGGCGCTCGCGGTGCTCGTGGGAACCGCGCTCCTCGTGTACGCGGGCCGCGACGGCTACGGGGACAACTCCGACCACAAGGTCGATCTCCTCGACGCCTTCTACTACGCCACCGTGACGCTCTCCACGACCGGGTACGGCGACATCGTGCCGGTGAGCGACACGGCGCGGCTGATCAATATCCTCGTCGTCACGCCCCTGCGCGTGCTCTTCCTGATCATCCTGGTCGGGACCACCTTGGAGGTCCTCACGGAAAGAACCCGTGAGGAATGGCGGCTGCACCGCTGGAGGAATGCCTTGAGGGACCACACCGTCGTCGTCGGCTTCGGCACGAAGGGACGCTCGGCGATCAAGACCGTGCTGGCCGCAGGGGCGCTGACCCCGCAGCAGGTCGTCGTCGTCGATCCCAGCGAGAAGGTGATCGAGCTCGCCACCGCTGAGGGTTTCGCGGGTGTCGTGGGCGACGCCACGCGCAGCGACGTCCTCGCGCGCGCGGAAGTGAACAAGGCGCGGCAGATCATCATCGCCACCCAGCGCGATGACACCGCCGTCCTCGTGGCCCTGACGGCACGCCAGCTCAACCGGGGCGCACACATCGTCGCGGCCGTGCGCGAGGAGGAGAACGCGCCGCTGCTGCGGCAGTCCGGCGCGGACGCCGTCATCACGAGTGCGAGCGCGGCGGGCCGTCTTCTCGGACTCTCCGTCCTCAGCCCCAGCGCCGGCACGGTGATGGAGGACCTCATTCAGCAGGGCACGGGCCTCGATCTTGTCGAACGGCCGGTGATAAAGGCCGAGATCGGGCGCGGCCCGCGCGAGACGGACGACCTTGTGGTCAGCGTCGTGCGCGGCCACCGGGTCCTCGGCTACGACGACCCCGCGGTCGGCACCCTCCAGGCCACGGACCGCCTCATCACCATCGTCCGCGCGGGCCCGGACCCCCGCGCCGTCCGCGACACCCGACCGCTGCGAGGACACCCGTCCTGAGCGAACCCGCCCGCCGGCATCTGCGGTAGGCAGGCAGGCAGGACAGGCGGGCGCGCGGGGCAGTGGTGCCTGGTCGCGGGCTCCCGTTCGGCTTCCCGGTCGCGGACGCGGTCGGCTGCTCGGGGTCACGGCGTGGGTGTTCGGCCGGGCAGGGCGCGGCCGTCGTCCGGCAGGGACTCCGGCCGCTCCCGGCGGGCGGTGCGGTGCGGGGCTGGTGGTCCGCGCGGTCCCGTACGGGTGGACGTCTGACCCGCCGCACCGAACGCTGACGCACGTACGGGCAACCGGTTCGTCGCGCGCGGGGGAGAGGCGCACGCCGTGCGGAGACGGGCCGTCGCGGGGAGCGGTCGGCGGGTCCTCGGGAGGGGCCGGGGCCGGCGAGTAGCCTCGCGAGCATGCATGCGATCACGATTTCCGAACCCGGTGGACCGGACGTGCTCCTCTGGTCCGAGGTCGAAGATCCCCGCCCGGCGCCCGGAGAGGTGCTGGTCGAGGTGGCGGCGAGCGCGGTCAACCGCGCCGACCTCCTCCAGCGCCAGGGCTTCTACGACCCGCCGCCCGGCGCGTCCCCGTACCCGGGCCTGGAGGTGTCCGGCAGGATCGCCGAACTCGGCCCGGGCGTCTCCGGCTGGGCCGTGGGCGACGAGGTGTGCGCGCTCCTCGGCGGCGGTGGCTACGCCGAGAAGGTCGCCGTACCGGCCGGTCAACTCCTTCCTGTGCCTACCGGTGTCGATCTGGTCGAGGCGGCGGCGCTGCCTGAGGTGGTGTGCACGGTCTGGTCGAACGTGTTCATGGTCGCCGGACTGCGGCCGGGGGAAACCCTGCTGGTTCATGGCGGTTCGAGCGGGATCGGGACGATGGCGATCCAGCTCGCGAAGGCGGTGGACGCGCGCGTCGCGGTGACGGCGGGCACGGCGGCGAAGCTGGAGCGCTGCCGCGAACTCGGGGCCGACGTCCTGATCAACTATCGCGAGCAGGACTTCGTCGCCGAGCTGGGGAAGGCGACGGAGGGGCACGGCGCCGACGTGATCCTGGACAACATGGGCGCGAAGTACCTGGACCGCAACATCCAGGCGCTGGCCATGAGTGGCCGTCTCGCGATCATCGGTATGCAGGGCGGGGTCAAGGGCGAACTGAACCTCGCCGCGCTGATGAACAAGCGCGCCGCGGTCACCGCGACGTCGCTGCGTGCCCGCCCGGCGGCGGAGAAGGCCGCGGTCGTGGCGGCGGTACGCGAACATGTGTGGCCCCTCCTTTCCTCCGGTGCGGTCAAGCCGGTCGTCGACCGCCGTATCCCCATGAGCGAAGCGGCGACCGGACACCGTGTCCTCGACGAGAGCACTCACATCGGCAAGGTGCTGCTGACGACGGGCTGAACTTCGCGGAAGCGCAACCGTGGTGGGCCGGCCGGCACCCGCGAATCCCCCGCACGCGGGGAACTCGGTGTGCTCACAAGTCTGCTCCGCGTTCGGGGCACTTTGGGCGCGAAGAAGCCCAAAGTGCCGAATCTGTGGATAACTTCGGTGAATTCGTCACGCCGCTCACTCTTCGGAGTGAGCGGCGTTGCGGGTTTCGCGGAGTTATCCACAGATTTGGGGGGATGGGGGTGGGGGTGCTTCTGGGCCTGAAAGGATGGTTACAGGGGAGCCCCCCGGGTGGGTGGGGGTCTGTCCTGGGGTCGTGCGCCCGGGCGGCAAGCGCTGCGTCTCCTCCGCCTCTCTCGATCTGTCCTCGCCGGTCTCGCCGTCCTCGCCGTCCTCGCCGTCCTCCCGCTCCTCGCCCCTCCCGCCCTGGGCTCCCAGCCACCCCCTCCCTCTCGCCTCGGCGTCCCCGCTCGCCGACCCGGGCGGGTCGTTCCCGCCCCTCCCCTTCTCACCTCGGCGCCCCCACGTTCCCGCTCGCCGTCCCGGACGGGCCGTTTCCGCCCCTCCCCCTCCTGGTCTCCCGGCCACACCCCCCGCCCCCCACCTGGCTGCCCCCGCGTTCCCGCTCGCCGACCCGGGCGGGCCGTGTGAGGCTGGTCACGTGGAATGGGGCTTTGCGGGAGGGACGAGATGACCGCTGGATTGCGTGCGGTGACAGCTCCCGCCGCGTTGGTGGTGCTCCTTCTGGCCCTTGCCCTGGTTCTTCTGCTGCCGGACGGCCTCGCGTATGCGGTGGGGCGGGTCCCGCGCGACGTCCCACACAGCGCGGTGCCCCCTTCGCCCTTCCTTCCCTTCGTCGCGCCTCCCCGTCCCCTCACCGGCTACGAACCCCCGCAGAGCCACACCCCCGCTCCCGCACCACCCCCCGAACACCCGGGCCCCTCCCGCAACAGCACCCCGCACTCGCCCACCTCCGCGCCCGCCCCTGGCGCTGCCCCCGCGCCCGCCCCCGGCGCCGCCGTCCCCGGCGCCGGCATCACC
>NZ_JAAGLR010000348.1 GCF_010548245.1 Streptomyces sp. SID11385 | reverse complement strand
CGCGCCGAAGCGCTCCTCCTGCTCCTCCAGGGCCGCGCGGGCGCGGACGTCGTTGGCGTAGCAGGTGCCGACGGGCAGGGCCACGGTCGGCGCGCTGGCCCCGGCGGCGTGGACGAGTTCGCGGTGCAGCCTGCCGAGCGGTTCGAGCAGTTCCGGGGCGAGGAGCCGGCGCAGCGCGGCCGGGCCGCCCAGCGCCCGCAGCGGCACGTCCTGCACGACGGCGACGAGCGCGCCGAAGGGCAGCAACCGCACCATCGCGCCTTCGGGGTGTCCGGTCAGGTGCACGTCGCCGCCGCAGCGGCGCACCGCGTAGACGTAGGTGGCCATGTCGAGAGCGGGGGCGCTCATGAAGTCCTCCTCGGCGAAAGGGCCAGTCGCTGAATGAGCCAGCGCGCTTCCGCCTCCCCACCCTGCCGAGCGCGCGGGGCCCCCGCCCGAGGTGGTGGACCGAACGAGGGCCGGGCACGCACCGTGACGGTGCCTGTCCGGCCCTCGAAAACGCCGTGTGACCGCGCGGTCGCGGCGGGTCGTCCCGGCGGCTACTCGCTGCCGGTCATCGCGGCGGCGAGCCGCAGGTACGGGGCCGCCTCGGCGTCCCTGCTCTGGCGCTCCAGCGTGCGGCCGAGCAGGAGCGTCGCGTACGCCTCGACGGGGTCGCGGTCGAGGATCGCCCGCAGCTCCGTCTCCGCGCGGCCGAGCTGCGCCGAGTGGTAGTAGGCGCGGGCGAGCAGCAGCCGCGCCGCGGTGTGCCCGGGGGCCTCCTCGACGAGTCCGCGCAGGATGCGCGCCGCGGTGCCGTACTCCTTGGCCTCGAAGAACATCCCGGCCCGGTCCCAGCGGTCCACGGGGGTGCCGAACTCGAAGTAGGTGTCGTTCACCGGTGCCTCCCGTCCTGCGGCGACGGCCTGTCCGTCGTGCACCCGCTGTAACGCCGGACGGTGGTTGAACATTCCACCAAGCGAAAGAAAGGTGAACGACACCGTATCGTTTCTTTACTTTCCCTTGGTAAGCTCGCTCGCGGTCCGGTCGGGTGCGAAGGTGCACGGGAGAGGCGCGGTGGTGGCGGTGGTGGGCGAGGTCAGGTCCGGCAGGCTCGGGCCGGGTCGCGCCGAGGAGCTGTACCGCGCGGTCGTCGACCTTCTCACCGAGCAGGGGTACGGGGCGCTCACGATGGACGCGGTCGCCTCGCGCGTGCACATGAGCAAGGCCACCCTCTACCGGCAGTGGGGCGGCAAGGACGGGCTCGTGGCGAGCGCGCTGAAGCACTTCGTGACGCCGATCGCCCAGGACATACCCGACACGGGCAGTCTGCGCGGCGACCTCGACGCCTTCGTCGACGGCTTCGACGACGAGGAGACGGCCCGCAGGGCGAGCCTCATGCGGGGCATCGGGCAGGCCGCCCACGCGGACGCCGAGCTGGAGGCCGCTCTGCGCGAACTCATCGTCGAGCCCTGCCGGCGCTACTTCACGCCGATGCTCCGCCGCGCGATGGCGCGTGGCGAACTCGCCCCGGAGAACCGGGCGGTGGACTTCATCGTGCACATGGTCCTGGGCGGCGTCCTCGCCCCGGAGCTCATGGAGGGCCGGATGGTGACGCAGGCGGGGCTGCGGAGGTACGTCCACGCGGTGGTGCTGCCGGCGCTCGGGGCGGCCTGAAGCGGGAGCGGGGCGGGGGCCGGACAGGCGACAAAAGCGGTGGGGGCGGCCCGGACCGGTGGGTGGGTAGCCGGGCCCGGTGGGACGGGAGTCCCGGTCGGCGGTCCGGGGCGTCGGTCCCGGTCGCCGGTCCGGACCGGCGGGAAAAGCGGGAGCGCCCTTCCGGGCCGTCCTGTTACGGTGGAGGAAGGACTTGTCTCCCGTAAGGAGCGGAACAGTGGTGGGTGACGACGACATCTCCGGGTGATACCCGGCGTGTCAGGCCACCGGCAGGCGCGTGAGGCGCCGCCCGCGTGGCCTCCTCAGCGTCCCCTTCGCCACCCAGCGGTACGAGCCCGGGCCCCGCCGTCCGTGCCGGCCCCTCGTCCCGCGCGCACCCGTGAGGTCCGCCTTCCATGTCCGACGCCTGCGTCGTCAGCTCCGCCCTGTCCTTCTCCTGGCCCGACGAGACCCCTGTCTTCGAACGGCTCTCCTTCACCGTTCCCGGTGGCCGCACCGGCCTGGTCGCGCCCAACGGCAGCGGCAAGAGCACCCTGCTGCGGCTCATCGCCGGTGAACTCGCCCCCACGTCCGGCTCGGTGACGGTCAACGGCACCCTCGGCCACCTGCCGCAGACCCTCCCGCTCACCACCGGCCTGACCGTCGCCGAAGTCCTCGGCGTGGCCGGGGTCATCGCGGCGATCGACGCGGTGGAGCGCGGCGAGGTGGACGAGGAGCACTTCACCACCATCGGCGAGGACTGGGACATCGAGGAGCGCACCCGCGCCGAACTCGACCGGCTCGGCCTCGGCCGGCTCACCCTGGACCAGGGCCTGGAGAGCCTGAGCGGCGGCCAGATCGTCACGCTCGGCCTCGCCGCCCAGCTCCTCGCCCGCCCCGACGTCCTCCTCCTCGACGAACCCACCAACAACCTCGACCCCGAAGCGCGTCACCGTCTCCACTCCGTGGTCGACGACTGGCGCGGCTGTCTCCTCGTCGTGAGCCACGACCGCGCCCTGCTCGACCGCATGGACCGGATCGCCGAACTCGAACGCGGCGAACTGCGCTTCTACGGGGGCAACTTCGCCGACTACGAGGAGGCGGTGAGCGCCGAGCGCGAGGTCGCGGAGAAGAACGTGCGGCACGCGGAGGCCGAACTCAAGCGCGAGAAGCGGGAGATGCAGCAGGCGCGCGAGCGCGCCGAGCGCAGGTCGAGCAACGCCGCGCGGAACATCAAGAACGCCGGACTGCCCAAGATCCTCGCGGGCGCCCGGCAGCGCAAGGCCCAGGAGTCGGCGGGCAGGGCGGGGAACACGCACGCGGACCGGGTCGGCGAGGCGCGGGCCAGGCTCGACGAGGCAGGGCGCGCCGTACGCGACGACACCCGCCTCGTGCTCGACCTGCCGGGCACCGAAGTCCCCGCCGGACGAACCCTCTTCGAGGCCAAGGGACTCCGGCTGCGGGGACTCTTCACCGGTGCGGGCGTGGACCTGTCCGTGCGCGGCCCCGAGCGCGTCGCGCTCACCGGGCCCAACGGGGCGGGAAAGTCGACCCTGTTGCGGATCATCACGGGGCAACTCGTCCCGGAGGACGGGGAGGTGCGCCGCGCGGACGGACGGGTGGCGTACCTCTCGCAGCGGCTCGACCTGCTCGATCCGGCCCTGAGCGTCGCGGAGAACCTCGCCGCGTTCGCGCCGACGATGCCGGAGGCGGACCGCATGAACCTGCTCGCGCGGTTCCTCTTCCGGGGCCAGGGCGCGCACCTCAAGGCCGGGGACCTCTCCGGCGGCGAACTCCTGCGCGCGACGCTCGCCTGCGTCCTGAGCGCCGAACCGGCCCCCCACCTGCTCCTGCTCGACGAGCCCACCAACAACCTGGACCTCGTGAGCGTCGGACAACTGGAGAGCGCGCTCACCTCCTACCGGGGCGCCTTCCTCGTCGTCAGCCACGACGAGCGCTTCCTCAAGGAGATCGGCGTCACCCGCCGACTGCGCCTCGCGGACGGCGAGTTGCGGGAGGTCTCGGCGCCGGAGTGAGGATGCGCGCCCTGTACCCGTAGGCACAGATCGGGCCACCCGGCCCGGCGGCGGCCCCCGCGCTCTTCCCGCGCGGGGGCCGCCGCGGTGTGTCCACATTCTGGAAAGAGCGACGTCCGGTATACCAAGTGCGTCACGCCGGAGCGCCCGCCTTACGTTCACCTTGTCCTTGCTTGACCATTTTGACCAGTCGAAGGGAGATCAGGAGGGAGTGTTGAGGGAAAAGCGGAGCTTCGCTTATCCGGGTCTTGGTATACCGTTTCGCCTCAACGCGGACCCGACCGGTCCGTGAGCCGCCCCCTGCTGTCCTGAAAGAGGTTCGGTTCCGTGCGTCGTATACCGGCCACTCTCGCGGTGCTCGCGCTCGCGACGGTCACCACCGCCTGCGGCACGCTCTCCCCGCCCGGCGAGCAGTCCGTCGCCAAGACACGCCTCGTCGACGACCGCCCCGTCCGCGACGGCGGCACACTCACCATCGGGCTCAAGTCCGACCCCGACATGCTCGATCCGAGCCTCACGTCGACGCTCGTCGCGCGTACCGTCTTCGCCTCGATGTGCGAACAGCTCTACGACGTCGACCAGCACAACAAGTTCGTCCCCCAGCTCGCCGACTCGCTGCCCGTACTCACCGACGGCGGCAAGACCTTCACCTTCACCGTGCGGCGCGGCGCCCGCTTCAGCGACGGCACCCCGCTCGACGCCGCCGCCGTGAAGACCTCGCTCGACCGCCACCTGCACCTGGAGGGCTCGGGCCGTGCCTCCGAGATCGACTCGGTCCGCAAGGTCACCACCCCCGGCAAGTACACGGTGCGGCTTCACCTCAAGCACCCGGACACCCCGCTGCTGGGCCGCCTCGCCAACACCGCCGGGCTCATCATGTCGCCCACCGCGATCAAGAAGTACGGCAAGAAGTTCGCCACCCACCCCTCGTGCGTCGGCCCCTTCAAGTACCACAAGCGCGTCATCGGCGACCGCATCGAGCTGAAGAAGGACCCGCTCTACTACGACGCCGACAAGGTCCACCTCGACGGTGTGACCTACAAGACCATCACGGACGGCAACATCCGGATGGCCAACATCCGCTCCGGCGACGTGCAGATCGGCGACCAGATGGGCCCCGTCGAAGTCCGCTCCTCGCTCGGCGAGAAGGGCGTCCAGCTCCTCAACACGCCCTCGCTCGGCTACATGGCGATGACCCTCAACGTCGGCAACACGCACGGCATCTCCGGCAAGCCCGGCACCGTGAACAGCCCCTTCGGGCGCGACGTGCGCGTGCGCGAGGCACTCGACCTCTCGCTCGACCGCGACCTCATCAACAAGCTCGTCTTCCAGGGCATGTACGCCCCGGCGTGCGGCCCCGTCCCGCCCGGGACCCCGCTCAGCTCGCCCACGCCCTGCCCGAGGCGCGACATCCCGAAGGCCAAGCGGCTCCTGAAGGCGGCCGGCGTCAAGACGCCCGTACCGCTCGAACTCATGATCAACACGACGCCCGAGGACAACCGCCTCGGCCAGGTCATCCAGGCCATGGCCAAGGACGCGGGCTTCGACATCCGGCTGCGCCCCACCGAGTTCGCCACCGGCCTCAGCCGCACGCTCGCCGGCGACTTCCAGTCCCGCACCGGCGGCTGGGGCGGCCAGCCCGACCCGGCGGGGAACATCGACAGCCTCGTCGGCACCGACGGCAGCAACAACCAGGGCAAGCTCTCCGACCCCGTGATCGACCGCCTCATCGTCGAGGGCCGCTCCACCGCGGACACCGCGAAGCGGCGCGAGATCTACCGGAAGCTGACCGCCGCCATCAACAAACAGCACAGCGTGCTCTACCTCTACCGCAACATCAGCTACGTCTCCGCCTCGACGGACGTGAGCGGCATCAAGCTCTCCGGTGACGGCCTCATCAAGGTCGAGGAAGCCGGCTACGTGAAGGGAAGCCGGTGAACCGCCTCCGCACCCTGCTCACCTCGTACCTCGCCCGCAGGCTCGGCATGTCGCTCGTGACGATGGTCCTCGTCTCGATCACCGTCTTCCTCGGCGTCCGCGCGATGCCCGGCGACACCGCCCAGGCCCTCGCGGGCGAGCAGACCTCGCCCGAGGTGCTCGCCTCCATCCGCCAGGAGTACGGGCTGAACGACAACATCGCCGTGCAGTACTGGCGTTACGTGTCGCACGCCGTCACCGGCGACCTCGGCACCTCGGCCCGCACCGGGCTCCCGGTGCTCGACGCGATCCGCGAGGCGCTGCCCATCACCCTCGAACTCGCCGCGCTCGCCCTGCTCCTCGCCGTCGTCGTCGGCATCGGCGCGGGCGTCCTCGCCGCCGTCCGCAAGGGCAAGCCCTCGGAGTGGCTCGCCAACGGCATCGCGCTGCTCGGCATGTCGGTGCCCTCCTTCTGGCTCGGCATCATCCTCGTCCTCGCCTTCGCCATCGCGACGCCCGTCTTCGCCGCCTCCGGCTTCGTGCCCTTCGGCACCGACCCGCTGGAGAACCTGCGCCGTCTCGTCCTCCCGGCGATCGTCCTCGGCTCCGGGCTCGCCGCCGTCGTCATGCGCCAGACCCGCGCCGCGATGCTCGACTCGCTCTCGGCCGACTACACCCGTACCGCCCGCGCCAAGGGACTGACCCGGCGGCAGGTGATCGGCGGGCACGCGCTGCGCAACTCGCTCGTCACCGTCGTCACCGTCCTCGGCCTGCAACTCGGGCAGCTCATCTCCGGGGCCGTCGTCACCGAACAGGTCTTCGTCCTGCCGGGCTTCGGCAAGCTCACCATCGACGCGGTCTTCACCCGTGACTACGCCATGGTCCAGGGCGTCGTCCTCTTCACCTCGGCCGCCTACATCCTCGTCAACCTGCTCGTCGACTTCCTCTACTCCGTCGTCGACCCCCGTATCCGGCTCGGAGGCGCCCGATGACCACCGCTCCCCCCACGGTGCGGGACGTCCCCGCACCGGTCACCGTCACGAGCGCCCCGCGCCCCGGGCGCGTGCGGTCCGGCTGGAACCGGCTGCGCCGCAACCGGCTCGCGCTCACCGGCGCCGTCCTCGCCGCGCTTTTCGTCCTCCTCGCCCTTCTCAGCCACGTCCTCGCCCCCTACGACCCGGCGAAGCCCGACTTCAACCAGGCGCTCGCGGAGCCGAGCTGGGCCCACTGGCTCGGCACCGACGACCTCGGCCGCGACCAGCTCTCCCGCGTCCTCGTCGGCGTCACCGCCTCCATGCAGGTCGGTGTCCTCGCTGTCGCCCTCGCCTTCGTCGTCGCCGTACCGCTCGGCCTGATCGCCGGGTACTACGGGCGCGTCGCCGACTCCGTCGTCTCGCGGCTCACCGACACGCTGCTCGCCTTCCCCTTCCTCGTCCTCGCCGTCGGCCTCGCCGCGATCCTCGGCCCCTCGCTCAAGAACGCGACGATCGCCATCGGCATCTCGCAGATCCCGGCGATCATCCGCATCACCCGCGCCGAGACCCTCCGCCTCAAGAGCGCCGACTACGTGCAGGCCGCGATCGCCAACGGCGGCACCGACCGGGTGGTGCTCTTCCGGCACATCCTGCCGAACGCCTCCTCGGCGCTCATCGTCCAGGCCACGGTCGGCATCCCCTCGGCGATCATCGGCGAGGCGGTGCTCAGCTTCCTCGGACTCGGCGTGCAGCCCCCGTCCCCCTCGCTCGGCGTGATGCTCTCCTCGGCCCAGCCGTTCATCGCGCAGGCGCCCTGGATGGCCGTCTTCCCCGGCCTCGTCATCGTCCTCGCCACGCTCGCCTTCAACCTCCTCGGCGACGGCGTGCGCGACATCCTCGACCCCCGTGGAGGCTCCCGGTGACCGCTGCGACCACCGCCCCCGTCCCCGCGCCGTCCGGCGAAGCCGTCCTCAGCGTCCGCGACCTCTCGGTCTCCTTCCGCGGCCACGACCGCACCGTGCACGCCGTCGACAACCTCTCCTACGATGTCGCCCCCGGCGAAGTCCTCGCCGTCGTCGGCGAGTCCGGCTGCGGGAAGTCCGTCACCTCCATGGCCGTCATGGGCCTGCTCCCGCCCACCGCGCACGTCACCGGCTCCGTCCGCCTCGCGGGCCAGGAACTGGTCGGGCTCCCCGAAAAGCGCCTCGCCCGGCTCCGCGGCCAGGAGATGGCGATGATCTTCCAGGAGCCCATGACCTCGCTCAACCCGGTCCTCACGATCGGCCGCCAGATCGGCGAGGTGCTGCGCAAGCACCAGGGCCTCGGTCGCCGCGAGGCCCGCGATCGCGCGATCGAACTCCTCACCCTGGTCGGCATCCCCGCCCCCGCGAAGCGCGTCGACGAGTACCCGCACCAGCTCTCCGGCGGCATGCGCCAGCGCGTCATGATCGCCATCGCCGTCGCCTGCGACCCCGCCGTCCTCATCGCCGACGAACCCACCACGGCGCTCGACGTGACCGTGCAGGCCGGCATCCTCGACGTCCTGCGCAACCTGCGCGAACGCCTCGGCACCGCCATCGTCCTCATCACCCACGACCTCGGCGTCGTCGCCGACACCGCCGACCGCGTCCTCGTCATGTACGCCGGACGCGCCGTCGAACAGGCCGGGGTCGCCGAGTTGTACGGGCGTCCCGCCCACCCCTACACGCGCGGACTGCTCGGCGCGGTGCTGCGCCCCGGGCTGCGCGGGACGGACGGCAGGACACGGCTCAACGAGATCCCCGGCATGGTCCCCGGCCTCGACGTGCAGCCCGACGCCTGCACCTTCGCCCCGCGCTGCGCCCTCGCGGACGCCACCTGCATGGGCGCGCGCCCCGCCCTGCGCCTCATCGACGGCGCCCACCGGCTCGCCTGCCACCACCCGGCCCAGCCCGGTCCCCAGATCCCCGAGGGAGCCGCCCGATGACGACCGCCGAACCCGTACTCGAAGTCCGCGGCCTGCAAAGGCACTTCACCGCCGCCAAGGGCACCGTCCGCGCCGTCGACGGCGTCTCGCTGACCATCGGCCCCGGCGAGGTCGTCGGCCTCGTCGGCGAGTCGGGGAGCGGCAAGTCCACCGTGGGCCGCTGCGTCGTCCGGCTCGACGAGCCGACCGGCGGCACCGTCCGGATCAACGGCACCGACGTGACCACGCTGTCGCGGCGGGCCCTGCGCCCCCTGCGCAAGGACTTCCACCTCGTCTTCCAGGACCCCTCCTCCTCGCTCGACCCGCGCATGAGCGTCCGAGGGATCATCGCGGAGCCGCTGCGCCTGCACCGCCTCGCAGACCGCAAGGAGGCCGCCGAGAAGGCCGACGCGCTCCTCGCGCAGGTCGGGCTGCGCCCCGAGCTCGGCGACCGGAGCCCGCACGAGCTCTCCGGCGGCCAGCGTCAGCGGGTCTCCATCGCCCGCGCGCTCTCCGTCGATCCGAGCTTCCTCGTCGCCGACGAACCGACCTCGGCCCTCGACGTCTCCGTACAGGCCGCCGTCCTCAACCTGCTCGCCGACCTCCAGCGCGAACGCGGCTTCGGCTGCCTCTTCATCACGCACGACCTCGCCGCCGTCGAGTACCTCGCCGACCGCATCGCCGTCATGTACCTCGGCCGGATCGTCGAACAGGCCCCGGCCGCCGAGCTGTTCGCCGCGCCCAAGCACCCGTACACGCAGGCGCTGCTCTCGGCGGCACCGGTCCCGGACCCCGAGGAGCAGCGCACCCGCGAGCGGATCGTGCTCGCCGGCGACCTGCCGAGCCCGCTCGACCCGCCCCCGGGCTGCCACTTCCACACCCGCTGCCCGCTCGCCACCGACCGCTGCCGCACCGAGACCCCCGCCCTGCGCACCCTGCCGGGCACCACCCGCGAGGTCGCCTGCCACCTCGTCACGGAGGACGGCACCGCGCCCGACGCGACCCGTGCGACCGCCTGACCGTCGCCGCCACCGCGCCCGCCTCCCCGGGAACCGGGAGGGCGGGCGCGGTGGCGCGTACGGGGCCGTCGCACACGGCCCGGGGGGCGTACGCCGGGAGCCGGCCACCGCGGGGTGACCGGCTCCCGGCGTTTGCGCGTGCGGTGCGCTCGGTCCGTCAGCTCCGGTCCGTCAGCTCCAGGCCGTCGGCCACGACGCGGCCCGCGTGCAGGACCGTACGGTCCTCGCCGCGGTCCATGACCGCCGAGGCGACCGTCTCGCCGCCGAGCAGCAGCAGGTCGGCCGGGTCGCCGACGGCGAGGCCCGGGCGGTCGGCGGTGGAGGAGAGGCGGGCCACCGAGGGGTCGATGACCGTGGCGCCGCCCCACGTGGCGACGGCCATGCAGTGCTCGATCAGCTCGTCCTTGCGGTAGCGGTTGGTGAAGGCGAGCTGCCAGGTGCGGTCGAGCATGTCCGCGTTGCCGTACGGGGACCAGTAGTCGCGCTGCCCGTCCTCGCCGAGCCCGACGCGCACGCCGGCCTCGGTGAGCCCCGCGAGCGGGAGGGCGTGCAGTTGCTGGGCCGGGGCGATCGTCGCCATCGAGATGTCCAGCTCGGCGAACTCCTCGGTCAGGCGCCGCGTCGTCGCCTCGTCCACCGCGCCCAGCTCGTACGCGTGCGACAGCGTCACCTTGCCCCGCATCCCGAGCGCACGCACCCGCTCCAGGATCAGGTCCACGCTGAACACGCCGAGGTGACCGGGCTCGTGGAGGTGGATGTCGACGGGTGCCTGGTGGCGCTCGGCGAGGCCGAAGACGATGTCGAGGTGCTTGACCGGGTCACGGTCGAGCGTGCACGGGTCGATGCCGCCGACGACCGCGGCGCCCGAGGCGAGCGCCTGGTCCATCAGCTCCGGCACGCCCTTCTCGCGCAGCAGACCGGCCTGCGGGAAGGCCATGATCTCGACCTCGCAGCGGTCCTTGTGCGCCTCCTTCGCCGCGAGCACGCCCTCGAAGCGCTCCAGGCCGCTGTCCGCGTCGATCTGCGCGTAGCTGCGCACGCGGGTCGTGCCGCGCGCGATCATCAGCCCGAGGGCGTGGGTCGCCCGCTCGGCGACGGTGCCGTCCTCGCGCCAGTGGGCGCGGTCGTTCATCGTCAGGCCCCACACGCCGGGGGTCCCGGTGTGCGGGCGGAAGGGGAGCCCCAGGCGGTTGGAGTCGAGGTGGCAGTGCACGTCCGAGAAGGACGGCAGTGCCAGGCGGCCGCGCCCGGGGACGACATCGGCCGCGCCGGAGGCGCGCGCCGGGTCGTGCGGGTGGAGCGCCGTTATCGCGCCGTCCGCGATCTCGATGTCCCGGGCGTCGCCGCCCCAGGGGCGGACATTGCTGATGAGCATGGGGGTCCTCGGGGTGTGAAGGTGGTGCGGGTGGTCCGCCGGCCCGTGCGCCGGGGCGCGGGCCGGGGCGTTCACTCGGCCGGAAGGACCCGGGCGAGCGTGTCGAGGGAGGGGCGACGGCCGCGCTCGATGTGCGCGTAGGCGACGGCGCCCGCGAGTTCGGCGTTGCCCGCGCGGATCGCGGCGAGCAGATCGCGGTGCTCGGCGCACTGCACGGCGGGGTCGAGATTGCCGGTGAGGGTGAAGACCCACTGCATGAGCCCGAGCGAGGGCTGAAGAGCGGTCTGGAGGAGCTTGTTGCCGGTCAGCTCGACGATTCCGGCGTGCAGGGCGGTGTTGGCGGCGGGGATCTCGGAGACGGCGCCGCGCCGGGTCACCTCCTCGGCGTTGGCCATCAGCTCCCCGAGCCGCGAGGCGGCGGGCCCCTCGGGATCGGCCTCGGCGGCGCGCCGGGCGGCGAAGACTTCGAGGCTCAGGCGCAGGTCGAAGAGCTCGGTGACATCCCGCAGGGAGAGCCGCCGTACGGAGGCGCCCCGGCGGGGCGACAGCTCCACGAGTCCCTCGGCGGCGAGGCGGGTCAGCGCCTCGCGCACCGGGATGCGCGAGAAGCCGAGAGCCTCGGAGAGTTCGCGCTCGCGCAGGCGGGCGCCCGGCGGGTACGTGCCGTCGAGCACGCGCGTGCGGATGGTGTGCTCGGCGTGCGCGACGTGCGAGGCCCCCGCGTCGGGCCGCGGCGTGCTCATCGCCTGCCCGGTACGGGCCGAGTGCGGCGGGACCTGCGCATGGGACCTCCAGGCTCGCGGCCCGCCTCCCGGCCGGCCGCACGCGATCAAGACGGCCGCGAGCCTAGCAGTCTGGCATACCAGAATGGAATGCCGCCGAGGGGATTGCCCGGAGAATGCTGATTCGTGCCCAAGGATTTTCCGCCTTCTTATGGCAGATGTATACCGGCAGGAATGCCTCCCGCAGGGTGACTCCGTGTCCGCCATCGGCTGCGTCGGCGGGGTGTCACCGGGTGGCGCGCGACGCGGCGCGGTACGGAGATCCCGCGCACGCGTACCTCGCGACGCCCCCCTCGTCCACGAGTCCCGCAGGGAGTACCGGATGGCCAACCAGTTCGCGATCGACGTCACCAGAATCCGTGAACAGGCGCGCAAGCACATGACGGAGGGTCCCGTCACCAAGACCTACGACGCCGACCGCTCGCGGATCATCGAGGTCCTCAACGACGTCGTCGCGACCGAGGTGGTGTGTTTCCTGCGGTACTCGCAGAACGCCATCGCCGCGACGGGGATCGACCGGGCCCAGGTCGCCGCCGAGTTCCGCGAGCACGCGGGCGAGGAGATGCAGCACGCGCTGCGCGCCGCCGAGCGCATCAGTCAGCTCGGCGACCAGCCCGACTTCGATCCCGGCTCCCTCGTGGCCCGCTCGCACACCGAGTACGTGACGGCCGAGGAGCGCGATCTGCAGAAGATGCTGCGCGAGAACCTCGTCGCCGAACGGATCGTCATCACGACGTACCAGGAGATCATCCGGTGGATCGGGGACGGGGACCCCACCACGCGGCGCCTCATGGAGTCGATCCTCGAAGAGGAGGAGGAGCACGCCGACGACCTCAACGACCTGCTCGCCGGCTGAGCGGGCCGCCGACCGCACACACCCCCCTTGTCGTCGCCTTGACGACAAGGGGGGTGTCGCCGTACGGTCACTCCCACGGAACAGATCTCGTCAAGGTGACGAGAATCGAGGGAGGGAAGTCATGGCCGACATCAGCAAGCGCTTCGGCAGGCGGCACCTGCGCGGTACGTCGAGCGCCTGGGTGCGCCACCACCGCGCCGGCAGGCTCGCGCACGAGGGCACCGGTCTCAGCTTCTGGTTCCGCCCCCTGACCGCCGCGCTCAGCGAGGTCCCCGTCGACGACCGCGAACTCGCCGTCACCATCCACGCCCGCACCGCCGACTTCCAGGACCTCGCCGTCCAGTCGACCCTCACCTACCGCATCGCCGACCCCGCCCGCGCCGCAGAACGCATCGACTTCTCGCTCGACCCCGACACCGGCACCTGGCGCGCGGCCCCGCTCGACCAGCTCGCCGGGCTCCTCACCGAGACCGCGCAGCAGCACGCCGCCGAGGTCCTGGCCGCGACCCCGCTCGCCACCGCCCTCACCGAAGGCGTCGCCACCGTCCACGCCCGCGTCACCGAGGGGCTCGCCGCCGAGCCCCGGCTGCCCGCCACCGGCGTCGAGGTCGTCGCCCTGCGCATCGTCGCGCTGCGCCCCGAGCCCGACGTCGAACGCGCCCTGCGCACCCCGACCCGCGAACGCGTCCAGCAGGACGCCGACCGCGCCACGTACGAGCGCCGCGCCGTCGCCGTCGAACGCGAACGCGCCATCGCCGAGAACGAACTCGCCAGCAAGGTCGAACTCGCCCGCCGCGAGGAACAGCTCGTGGACCAGCGCGGCACCAACGCCCGCCGCGCCGCCGAGGAGGAAGCGGCGGCCGACGCCGTACGCGCCGAGGCCGAAGCGGCCCGTACGGTACGGCTCGCCGAAGCCGAGGCGACACGCGTCCGGCGGCTCGCCGAGGCCGAGGCGGAGGGGCTGCGCACGAGCGGCGAGGCCCGCGCCGCCGCCCGCGCGGCCTGGCTCCGTGTCCACGAGGGCACCGCGCCCGCGACGCTGCACGCCCTCAGCGTCGACCGCGCCGCCGAACAGCTCCCGCGCATCGAACGCGTCACCGTCACGCCCGACACGGTCGCCGAACTCCTCGCCAAGTTCACCGGGCCGCGGCCGTGAGCCTCGCCCCGCGCGTCGTCCTCGTCCACCGCGTCAGCGAGTACGAGGAACTGCTCGCCCGTCACGGCACCCACGGCCAGGCCGCATTCGTCCTCGGCAGTCGCGGCGACGACCTCGACACCCTCGCGGCCCGTCACCGCGCGACCCGCGACGCGCTCACCGCGATCGCCGCGCGCATCCCGCTCACCTGGCGGCAGGCCCGCGTCGAGCGCGCCGACCTCGACCGCTTCCTCTTCGCCCCCGAGGACATCGTCGTCGTCGCGGGGCAGGACGGCCTCGTCGCCAACGTCGCCCAGTACCTGCACGGCCAGCCCGTCATCGGCGTCGACACCGATCCGGGCCGCAACCCCGGCGTCCTCGTGCGCCACCGTCCCGGCGACGCCGCGGCGCTCCTGCGCGCCGCGGCCGGTCCCCGCGTCACCACCGACGACCTCACGATGGCCGAGGGCGTCACCGACGACGGCCGCACCCTCCTGGCGCTCAACGAGATCTACGTCGGCTCGGCGGGCCACCGCACCGCCCGCTACCGCCTGCGCCCCGGCGCGGAGGAGGGCGAGGAGACGCAGGCCAGCTCGGGCGTCCTCGTCGGCACGGGCACCGGCGCGGGGGGCTGGCTGCGCTCGCTGTGGCGGGAACGCGGTGCCGCGCTGCCCCTGCCCGCGGCGACGGACGGCCGCCTCCTGTGGTTCGTGCGCGAGGCGTGGCCCTCCCCGACGACCGGCGTCCAGCGCGTCGCCGGTCTCCTCGCCGAGCGCGCCCGCCTCACGGTCACCGTCGAGTCCGACCACCTCGTGGCCTTCGCGGACGGCATGGAGTCCGACGCACTCGACCTGACGTGGGGGCAGAGCCTGCGGACCGGGGTGAGCGAACGCAGGCTGCGGCTGGTCGTGTGACGACCGGGCACACGGCACCCGGTTGGCCGAAAATCGCCCCCACGCACGGAATGCCCGGCCGGTGCGCGCTGTTGGAGGCCCACTGCCGGGACCCGCTCGGGTCGCCGGCTGTCGCACGGCTGGAGGGCTCATGAGCAAGGCGGTCCTCCCCCAGCCTTCGGCCGGGAGGTGCCCCCACGACGAGTACGGCGGGATCGACGTCCTGGAGGTACGGGAGGTGCCGGTGCCCGTACCGGCGGCCGGCGAAGTCCTCGTACGGGTGAAGGCGGCGGGCATCAACCCCGGCGAGGCGAAGATCCGCGAGGGGGCGTTGCACGCTCGGTGGCCCGCCACCTTCCCCTCGGGCCAGGGCAGCGACCTCGCGGGCGTCGTCGAGTCCACGGGCGGGGACGTGACCACGTTCGCGCCCGGCGACGAGGTACTCGGCTACACCTACTCCCGCGCCTCGCACGCGACCCACGCCACCGTGCCCGCGCACCAACTCGTGCCGAAGCCGCCGGAGCTGTCCTTCGAGGTCGCCGGTGCCCTCTTCGTCGCCGCCACGACGGCGTACGCGGCCGTGCGCGCCGTCGCCCCGCGCGAGGACGAGACGGTCGTCGTGGCCGGGGCCGCGGGCGGCGTCGGCGTCATCGCCGTACAGCTCGCGCGGCGGCAGGGCGCCCGCGTCCTCGGCCTCGCGAGCGAGCGGCACCACGAGTGGCTGCGCGCGCACGGCGTCGAGCCCGTCGCGTACGGCGAAGGCGTCGCCGAGCGGATCGGCGAGGCGGCCGGGCCCGGGGGCGTCGACGCCTTCCTCGACCTCGCCGGACACGACTACGTGGCCCTCGCCCTTTCCCTCGGCGTCGCCCCCGCACGCGTCAACACGATCGTGGACTTCGCCGCCGCCGAGAAGTACGGCGTGCGCGCCGAGGGCGGTATGGAGGCGGACGACGCGCCCACGATCGCGGAACTCGCCGGCCTCGTCGCGCGCGGGGAGCTGGACATCCCGATCGCCGCGACCTACCCGCTCGACGAGGTCCGCGCGGCGTACACGGAGCTGGAACGCGGGCACACGCGCGGAAAGATCGTGCTGCTGCCCTGAGACCGCGACCGGGCAGGAAGGGGGCCACCACCGCAGGGGACGTCCCGCAGTGGTGGCTCCCGACGCGGGGACGTGCCCGGCCACGAAACGCCGTCGTCGGGCGGGCCGCCGCGCACCGGATCAGCCGTGCGTCCCCGGCCCGGTCAGGAAGGCTCCCAACTCCCGGGCAACCGCCTCCGGTTGGTCCAGCATCGCGAGCACTCCCGCGTCCGGGATCTCCGCGTAGCGGCCGGCCGGGAGGAGCGCGGCAAGGCGTTCTCCGTGGGCGAGGGGCATGAGCTTGTTCTCGGGAGCCCACAGGACGAGCGTCTCGCCGGGGAAGTCGCGCAGCGCCTCGGTATCCCTGATCAGGCGCGCCTTGTCGAGCGGCGCGGTGCAGTACGCGGCGAGGTCGCGCCGTACGCCCGCCTCCCGCAGCAGCGGCTCCGTCCAGCCCCGCACGAGCGCGTCCGGCAGGGGGCGTTTCGTCATCGGGCCGAGCATGAGGGGCGAGTCGCGCAGCGCGCGCACGCGCAACTGCCGTGCGGCGAGCGCGAGTCCGCCGGGAATCCGGGAGGCGAGGACGACCATGCGGCCCGGCAGCCCGGGCGGGAAGTTGTCGAACGCCTCGCACGGCAGGATGACCTGGCGCGCCAGGCGCTGATGCAGGCCGAGCGCCGTGAGGAAGAGCCCGCCGCCCCAGTCGGTGTGGACGAGCGTGACCCCCGTCAGGTCCAGCTTCTCCAGGAACTCCGCGAGCAGCCGCCCCATCCCGGCCATCCCCAGATCCGCGCCGGACCGCATCGGCGACCGGTGCGCGCCGAGCGGCAGCACGGGCCGCACGTACCGGAAGCCGCTGGGGAGCAGCGGCAGCACCTCGTCCCACAGCGTGTGGTCCATGAGCAGCCCGTGCAACAGCACGACCGGCGGCCCCGACCCCGTCTCGTCGTACTCGATCTTCCCCGCGGACAAAGCGACGTGACGCATGACGTCCCCCGGATGCCGTGTCGGCCGACGTACTTGCAGGTTCTCTCCAGGGGCTCGTTCTACCAGACCCCAGGAGACCGGACGACCGCCTCGACCGGGCCATGGCGGAACTTTTGCACCGCGAGGGCCACACGGCGACCGGCACCGATGCCCTGCCCTCAGCCCGCCCGGTGGGCGGGGCACCGGCGGGGTGAGGGGCGGCGCGCGGGGTTTGCGGGCCCTCGTTCCGTGGCAGATGGTACGTGGTACCGTCGCAGCGGT
The DNA here is from genome assembly GCF_010548245.1 of Streptomyces sp. SID11385. Lineage (GTDB taxonomy): Bacteria > Actinomycetota > Actinomycetes > Streptomycetales > Streptomycetaceae > Streptomyces. Next base: position 1,412 of record NZ_JAAGLR010000348.1, on the reverse strand, counting down.
ACGCGGTACCGTGCGGTGGTGGCGGTGCGCGGGCGCGAGTGTGGAGAGGTGTGGGCATGAGCGGTCGGACGGCGCGTGAGCGACTGGCTCACGCTGCCTTCGAGTTGTTCGACGAGCGGGGCTACGAGGGCACCACCGTCGACGAGATCGCCGAGCGTGCGGGCGTCGGCCGCACCACCTTCTTCCGGCACTACCGGGCCAAGGAGGACGTGATCTTCCCCGATCACGAGCGACTCCTGGACCGGATCGCCAGCCGCCTCGCCACCTCGCGCACCGACACCGCCCTGACCGCGGTCTCGGAGGCGGTCAGGCTCGTCCTGCTGCACTACGTCGAGGAGGGCGAGGTCGCCCGCCGCAGGTACCGGCTCACCAGCGGCGTGCCCGCGCTGCGCGATCGCGAGATCGCGAGCGTCGCCCGCTACCAGCGGCTCTTCAAGGAGTTCCTCGCCCGCTGGACGGGGGACGCTCCCGGCGCCGCGCTGCGTGCCGAACTCGTGGCGGCCTGCCTGGTCTCCGCGCACAACCACGTGCTGCGCCGCTGGCTGCGCGGTGAGGCCGCCGACCCCATGGCCGAGGTCGACACCGCCCTGCGCGAAGTGCTCGGGCTCTTCTCCGGGCAGGCCGGCGAGGGGGAGACGCACATCGTCGCCTTCACCAGCCGCCACCCGCTCGACCATCTCCTCCCGGCCCTCCGGCGTCTCGCGACGACCGGGCCTCCGCCGGGACACCGAACCCAGAAAGAGGAGGATCAGGCGTGAGCTTGAGGATCGTTGTCTGTGTGAAGTACGTGCCGGACGCGACGGGTGACCGGCATTTCGCCGATGACCTGACGTTGGACCGTGAGGATGTGGACGGTCTGTTGTCGGAGTTGGACGAGTACGCGGTGGAGCAGGCGCTTCGGATCGCGGAGGCGGCCGATGACGCGGAGATCACGGTGTTGACGGTGGGTCCGGAGGACGCGAAGGACGCGTTGCGCAAGGCGTTGTCGATGGGTGCGGACAAGGGCATTCATGTCGAGGACGACGATCTGCACGGCACGGATGTGTTCGGGACGTCACTGGTCCTCGCGAAGGCGCTCGAGAAGGCCGGTTACGACCTGGTCGTGTGTGGGATGGCGTCGACGGACGGGACGATGGGTGTCCTGCCTGCGCTGCTGTCGGAGCGGCTGGGGGTGCCGCAGGTGACGCTGTTGTCGGAGGTCAGTGTCGGGGGTGGTGTCGTCAAGGGCCGTCGTGATGGTGACGCGGCCTCGGAGCAGCTTGAGGCGCAGCTTCCGGCGGTGGTCTCGGTGACGGATCAGTCGGGTGAGGCGCGGTATCCGTCGTTCAAGGGGATCATGGCGGCGAAGAAGAAGCCGGTGGAGTCCTGGGATCTGGAGGATCTCGATATCGAGGCCGGTGAGGTGGGTCTCG
>NZ_JAAGLR010000313.1 GCF_010548245.1 Streptomyces sp. SID11385 | reverse complement strand
CGGGCGACGTGGCGTCCGGGGCGCGCGTGGCGCGGCGTCCGCCGCGTACGCGACGTGTCCGTGGCGTGAGGCGACGTCGCGGGTGTGGGCGCTGCGTCGTGGGCCCGGCGAGCGGGTGTGCGCGACGTGGCCGGCCGCGCCGTCCCCGTACCGTCGCCTCGTCCCCGTATCCCCACCGCCGCGTGTCCCGCGCGGCGCTCAGCTTTCCGCGATGCCCTTCGGGATGGTGCCCGCGACGGGCTTCGCGAGGTCGGTGAGGGGGGAGAGGCCGTTGCCGGCGCGTGCGGCGGGGATCGTGACCTCGACGTAGGCGATGCGCAGCGTCGTGTAGAGGCGGAAGGGGCCACCGTCCTCGTGGACGATGGCCCAGTCCACGCCGTCCACCTCGACGCCGTCCGTCTTCGGGTCGTCGAGCGCGGCCGGACGGGGCACTCCGCAGCGCAGTATGATCGCCGGGCCACCCCATCCGGCCGTCAGTTCGGACTTCGGGGCCGGGTTGTTCCTGTCGAGTCCGTCCACGTGCTCCGGAAGCTTCGTGTGCAGCTTCCGGCACGCCTCCGCGGCGGCGGCGTCCGGCGCGGGGACCGCGGCCTTCGCCGCGGAGTCCGCCGCCGAGTCCGACGACGAACAGCCGACGGCGGTCAGCAGCGGGAGCAGGACGGCGGGAACGAGCACTCGCCGCAGCACGGAGATGTTCACGCCGCCCAGCCTAGACGGGGGTTACAGATGGACGACGGGGCAGGTCAACGTCCTGGTGATGCCCTCCACCTGCTGCACCTTCGCGACGACCATGCGACCGAGGTCGTCCATCGTCGTCGCCTCGGCACGCACGATCACGTCGTACGGGCCCGTCACGTCCTGGGCCTGTATCACGCCGTCGAACGAGCCGATGAGTTCGGCTACCGCGGAGGACTTGCCGACCTCCGTCTGGATCAGAATGTACGCCTGTACCACGGAACCTCCAGGGCGGCCATGAGGATCATGGGGAAAAGGGGACGCCACGGTATCGCGTCGCCGCGCGCCGCGGGGAGCCCCCCGCGCGTGCTGCGCCCCGCTCCGTACGGCGGTGCCGCTTCCGGGGGACGCGGCGCACGGAAGTTCAGGCGAGACTTGACGGTATCCGCGGCGACGCAGGCACACGGCCGTGAACGGTACGGCGCAGAAGGGGCACAGGGATGAAGGGCACTGTGGGGGAACTCGGCGAGTTCGGCCTCATCAGGGAGATGACGGCGCGGCTCACCACGACACCGGCGGTGCGACTCGGCCCGGGCGACGACGCCGCCGTCGTGGCCGCGCCCGACCGTCGCGTCGTGGTGAGCACCGACGTCCTCGTGGAGGGCCGGCACTTCCGGCGCGACTGGTCGACCGCGTACGACGTCGGGCGCAAGGGCGCGGCACAGAACCTCGCCGACATCGCCGCCATGGGCGCGGTGCCCACCGCGCTCGTCCTCGGCCTCGTCGTCCCCGCGACGCTGCCCGCGACATGGGCGACGGAGCTGATGGACGGGCTGCGCGACGAGTGCCAGGTGGCGGGCGCGGCGGTGGTCGGCGGCGACCTCGTACGCGGCGACACGATCACCGTCGCGATCACGGCGCTCGGCGACATGCGCAACCAGGAGCCGGTCGTGCGCTCCGGAGCGCGTCCGGGCGACGTCGTCGCCGTCACGGGCTGGCTCGGCTGGTCCGCCGCCGGGCACGCGGTCCTCTCGCGCGGCTTCCGCTCCCCGCGCGCCTTCGTCGAGGCGCACCGCAGGCCCGAACCGCCCTACCACGCGGGCCCCGCCGCCGCCGCGCTCGGCGCGACGTCCATGACCGATGTGAGCGACGGCCTCATCGCCGACCTCGGCCACATTGCCGAGGCGAGCAACGTCCGCGTCAACCTCGTCTCCGGCAAGGTCGACGTGCCCACGCAGATGTACGACATCGGGCAGGCCGTCGGCGTCGACCCGCTCCAGTGGGTGCTCACCGGTGGCGAGGACCACGCGATCGTCGCGACGTTCCCGCCGGACGTGAAGCTCCCGGCGCGCTGGAAGGTCATCGGCGAGGTCCTGCACCCCTCGGCGCGCCCCGAGGTGACCGTCGACGGCGCGCCATGGACGCGCGCGGGCGGCTGGGACCACTTCGGCGGGGACGACGGGGACGACGGGATCGAGGTGCCGGGGCGGGGGTGAGGGAGCGGGTGCGGAGGGCGGGCGGGGCCGGCGGGGTGGCGTGACGTCGCGCGCGCCGTCGACGCGATGTGGCATATGCGACGTCGCGTGCGACCTGCGGTGATGCCCGCGGCGTACGCGACGTGCGCGGCGCGGCAGGGCGGCTCCGGACGCGGCGCGCGACGTGCCGGGCGCGGGGCGGCGGAGCGCGACGTGGGTGCGCCGTGGAGCGGTCGGGGCGGTAGATTCGGGCGTATGCACATACCCCCGCGTGTCCTGACCGTGGCCGGTTCCGACTCCGGCGGCGGCGCCGGCATCCAGGCGGACCTCAAGACGATGCTCGCGCTGGGCGTGCACGGGATGAGCGTGCTCACCGCGGTCACGGCGCAGAACTCGCGCGGTGTGCAGGGCGCCTGGGACCTCCCCGTGGAGGCGGTACGTGCCCAGTACCGCAGCGTCGTCGACGACATCGGCGTCCAGGCGGTCAAGACCGGGATGCTCTCCTCGGCCGCGCTCGTCGAGACGGTCGCGGAACTCCTCGCGACGACGGACGCGCCGGCCGTCGTCGACCCGGTGGGCGTCTCCAAGCACGGCGACGCGCTGCTCGCCTCGGACGCCCTCGACTCGGTACGCACGCGGCTGCTCCCCGTCGCCACCGTCGCCACCCCCAACCTGGACGAGGTCGCCCAGCTCACCGGCGTCCAGGTCACCCGCCCCGAGGACCTGCCCGAGGCGGCCGCGGCCGTCCTTGCCCTCGGCCCGCGCTGGGCCCTGATCAAGGGCGGCCACCTGGAGGGCGAGGCCGTCGACCTCCTCACCGACGGCACGGAGGAGCACTGGCTGCGCGCCCCCCGCCTCGACAACCGCCACACCCACGGCACCGGCTGCACCCTCGCCTCCGCCGTCGCCTCCCACCTCGCCCTCGGCCACGACGTCCCGACCGCGGTCCGCGCCGCGAAGGACTACGTCACAGGCGCCATCGCCGCAGGCTTCCCCCTCGGCACAGGCATCGGCCCCGTCGACCACGGGTGGCGGTTCCGGGGAACGGGGGAGGAGGGGACGGGGGAGACGTCGGGGTGAGGCGGGGGGTTGCTGGGGGCCGCTGACGTCGGGCGGTGAGGGGGCGCGTGGCGCGACGCGGTGCGGCGTCCGGCGCGACGTGACATATGCGACGTCGCGCGCCACCTGCGGTGATGCGGTGCGCGGCACGCGACGCGGCGGCTTGGCGCGACGTCGCCTATGCCACGTCGCCCGGCTCCGCCCCTTCTTCACCCGGCATCGCCTCCTGGCCGGTACGCGACGTCGCGGTCTCACTCGCGCGTGGTGTCGCGTCGTGCCCCGTAACACCGCGGGTAGTCCTTGAGCCGGATGTTCTGCGCGGCGTGGAGGGTGATGCGGCGGAAGACGCGCGTCATGACACGCGCGCCGAGGACGCGGTACGTGCGGTCGCGGCGGCGGATCGCCGCCTGCGTCGCGGGGGCGAAGAAGGGGCCGACGTTGGCGGCGGTCTTCTGGCAGCCTCGCGCGAAGGCCGTCATCTCCGCCTCGTAGGCCGCGAACGCAGCACGGTGCGCCCCGCGCGCCGCCGCCAGTTCGCCGGCGAGCACGTACGCGCCGACCAGTGCGCATCCCGTGCCCATGCCGCCCATCGTCGCGCCGTACCCCGCGTCACCGAGCAGGACGACGCGGCCCCGCGCGAGCCCGTCCACCTCGCTCCGGGCGAGGGCGTCGAAGTAGAGGTCGTCCGCGTCGTCCAGGGCGTCGAGGACGTAGGCCGTGTGCCAGCCGCCGCCCGCGAACCGCTCCCGCAGCAGCCGTTTGTGAGCCGCGACGTCGCGGCGGTCATGGGACAGCGGATCCGAGGCGAAGACGAGTGAGGCGAGGGCGCGGGCCGGGTCGCCGCCGTAGTGGCTGAGCAGGACGGTGCGGCCGGGTTCCGTGTACATGCGTGCCGTGCGGTCGAGACCGAGGTGGTTCGGGAGGCCGAAGGCGGCGAAGTAATAGCCGCCGAAGCGCACGTGGCACTCCTCCGGACCGAAGACCAGGGCGCGCGTGTGCGAGTGGAGACCGTCGGCCCCCACTACCAGGTCGTACCGCTGCGGCGCGGCCCGCTCGAACGAGACGTCCACACCGTCGTCGTCCTGCCGGAGGGAGGCGATGGAGTCGCCGAAGACATAGCGCACCCCGCTCCTCGTCCGCTCGTACATGATCTCCGCCAGGTCGCCGCGGTGGATCTCGACATCGCCGCTCAGCATGGATGCCGGCAGCTCCACGAGGACCCGGTCCGCCGCGTCGACGACGCTCTGTGCACCCATGTGCGTCTGCCGCGCCGCCACATCATCCGCGATGTCCATGGCGCGCAGCACCTCGGCGTGCACCGCGCCCCTGAAGTCGACGGCGAAGCCACCGGGGCGCAGCTCCGGCGCCTTCTCCACGACGGTCACCTCCGCGCCGTACCGGTCCAGCCAGAAGGCGACCGCCGGACCCGCCACGCTCGCCCCGGAGACGAGCACGCGCAGCCCGGCGAGGGGCGGGCGCGCGGGACTGTGGGGCAGGCGGCTGACGTCGGGCGGAATGGTATTGCTGTTCTTCGTCATGCCGACAGGGTCGGGCCGGGCGCTTACGGTGCGCTGACGGTGCTCTGACAGGCGCGCACACGCGACGTCGCGGGGCACGGGCCGGGCGCCATCGGGACGCTGGGTGCCGGCAACGGGCGACATGGCGGGCCTGGGACGCGCCGCACCGTCGCGACGTGGCCTCACGGCGTGTCCGGCACCGCACGACGTCCTCGCTCCCGCGCCGCGTCGTACGCGACGTCGCCCAGAGCGTCGCGCACCGCCTCCCCTACCCCGGCCGTCTCCTCGTCGTTCTCCGGGGCGTCGGCGGGGAGGCCGCGCAAGACCTCCGCGCGCCCCAGGTGCTCCGCCGCGCCGTACAACAGCTTCCGCGACGCGGCGTCGCCCGCGTCCCGAACGGCACCGGATTTTCGCGGCCCGTGTCCGGCCCGCGCGACGCACAGCCGCGCGAGCACCTCGTACGTCTCCGCCCGCACACTCCGTACCAGCACCGTCGCCGCCTTCGCGCGGGCGCGCTCCGCGCCTTCCCCGGCCCGCTCCACCTCGCCCGCGTCGAGGTCCGTCCGCACCAGCCCGAGCAGCGCTCGGACTTCCTCCGCGGCACCGAACCACGTCGTGGAGAACAGTCCCAGCGCCGCGACGTATCTCTCGCGCGCCGTGGTCGTCGCGCCCTCGTGGCGCGCGACGTCGCCCAGGCCGCGCAGCGCGACGCCGACCTTGTCGACCAGTCCGTAGCGCCGGTACGCCGCCTCGGCGCGTCTCAGATCCGCTGCGGCGTCGCGCGGACGGCCGGCCCGCAGCAGTACCTCCGCGCGGTGCGTGAGCATGTCCGCGTGCTCCTCCGAAGACCGCAGTCGCGCCGTCAGTTCCAAGGCTTCGTCGAGCATCGCGAGCGCCTCGGCGCGACGCCCGGAGAGATCCGCGGCGTACGCGAGCCTGTCGAGGGTGTTGGCGATGCCCCAGCGGTCGCCGAGCGCGCGAAATCCGCGCAGGGCCTCGCGGTACGTCGCCTCGGCCGCCACGGGGCGTCCCGCCTCGCTCTCCAGCAGACCGGTGCCGAGCAGGAGCAGCGACCGCGCCCACGGTGTGCCGCCCAGCTGCCAGCCGGCCGTCTCGTCGCCCCACTCCCTCGGCCCGCCCGCCAGGGACCACAGCACGCCGATCGCAGGGTGCCGCGCCGGTGTCGTGAGCCCGCCCAGCACGGCGGTCGCACGGTCCGTCAGGGCACGCCGTTCACTTACCGGAAGATCCTCCGACGCCGCTGCGCACAGGCACAGCGCGTACTCCTCGGCGAGACCCGGTGGCGGTACGTCGCCGAGCGTCGCGAGGAGCGCACGCGCCGCGCCGACCTGCCTGCCGTGCAATCCGCGCAGCCGCCAGAACCAGGCGAGCGCGGCGATCATGCGCAGGGCGCGTTCCGGCGTGCGGGAGAGCAGGTGACGCAGCGCCGCGTCGAGGTCGTGGCGCTCGGACATGAGACGGTCCAGGGCGGCCACCTGGCGGCCCTCGTGCAGCAGCGGCTCGCTCTCCTCGGCGAGGCGCAGAAACCACGCCGCGTGGGCGTCGCGCAGGCGCTCCGTATCGCCTTCGGCGGCGAGTTGTCCCGCGCAGTAATCGCGAATCGTCTGGAGCATGCGGTAACGGCCGGTCTTCACCTCCAGGAAGGACTTCTCGACGAGCGAGTCGAGGAGGTCCGCCGCGGCGGGTGTCGCGCAGACCCCGGCGACCGTGGCGGCGTCCGCGCCATCCACGAACACGGAAACACGTCGCGCGAGTTGACGCTCACGCGCATCAAGCAACTCCCAGCTCCACTCGACGACCGCACGCAGCGTGTGATGCCGCGGTGCCTTCGTCCGGTCCCCGCGCGACAGCAGCGCGAAGCGGTCACTCAGACGCCGTTCCAGCTCGCGCGGAGGCAACGTGCGCACGCGTGCCGCCGCGAGTTCCACGGCCAGCGGCAGCCCGTCGAGACGTGCGCAGATCCGCCGGATCACCGCTGTCTCATCGGACGCGCCCGTCTCGGCCCCCGTGTCCTGCACAGTCGCCTCGTCCGTCGCACCCCAGTCCTCGTGCCCCGGCGGACGGACTGCCGCGGCGCGCGCCTCGAAGAGCCGTACGGCGTCGGTGAGACCGAGCGGCGGTACCGGGCGGACGTACTCGCCCGTGAGACCGAGTGCCTCGCGGCTCGTCGCAAGCACCCGCGCGCCGGCGCAGGCGGCGAGGAGCGACGCGACGCACCGCGCCACGTCGGCGACAAGGTGCTCGCAGTTGTCCAGGACGAACAGCACGGGGCGCTCGCCCACTGCGGCGACGAGCCGTCCGAGAGCGTCGTCGCCCACCGGTCCCCGGAACGCGTCGCGCACCCCGAGCGCGGCGAGGAGCGTGTGGGGCACCTGGGCGCCGTCCTCCAGCGCTGCCAGCTCGACGTAGCGGACCGATGCCGCCACGCCTCGCGCCGTCTCGACCGCGAGCCGGGTCTTCCCCACGCCGCCGGGCCCCGTGAGCGTGACGAGGCGCCGGGCGGGACCGGCGAGCAACTGGGTGAGCGCGGCTCGTTCCCGGTCGCGGCCGATGAATTCGGTGAGGGGGAGTGGGAGGCCCCGCGGGATGGTGGGAGACGTCGCGTCGTCCGGCGCGTCGGGCGGGGCAGCCGTGGCACCACGACGCGACGTCGCGTCGTGCGGAGACGTCGCGTCCCGCGCGGTGGGGGTGTCGCGTCGTGCGGGGGACGTCGCGTGCGACCTGCGGTCTTGGGCCGCCGCCGTCGCGGCGTCGGCGCGCGGCGTGCGCGCATCCTCGCGCCCCGTCCCGGCACCGCCGTGCGGCCTCGTGCCGCGCAGGAGGTCCGTGTGCAGCTCCGCCAGTTCGGGTGACGGGTCGGTGCCGAGACGTTCCGCGAGGAGGGCACGGGTCTCCTCGTACAGAACGAGGGCTTCGGCCGGGCGCCCCGTGTCGCGCAGGGCGGACATCAGGAGAGCTCGCAGGGACTCGTCGAGCGGGTACGTCGCGAGCAGGCCACGCAGTTCGGCGACGAGCGCCGACGACGGCCGCACGCGAAGGTCCGCAGCGATGCGACCGCGCAGGGCCGCGGAGTGCAGGGCGTCGAGCCGGACGGCGTGGCCGGTGCGTACCGCGAGGTCCGGCAGTGCCTTGCCACGCCACAGGGCCAGGGCGTCGCGGAAGGCGGCGGCGGCTCCTGCCGCGTCATCGGCGTCGAGTCGCTGCTGCCCTGAGACCGCGAGCGTCGCGAAGCGGTGCGCGTCGACGCACGCGCGATCGGGGATACGGAGGCGGTAACCCGGGGCGACGTGCGTCACTTCGGCACCCGTCGCGGCGATGCTGCGGCGCAGCCGGGAGACCTGGGACTGAAGGGCGTTGCGCGCGCCCTCGGGTGGCTGTTCGCCGTACACGCCGCGCAGCAGGTGCTCCGCCGGTACGACGCGTCCCTCGTCGAGCAGGAGCAGAGTGAGCAGGGCCCTCGGCCGCGGGCCGCCCACGGCCAGCGCCGTACCGTCGGGCGCCCGTGCCACGAGCGGACCGAGCACGCCGAAGAAGGGCAGGGGGGCGGCGGTCACGGGAGGTGGCTGGTGGTGGCCACTGGCCCGGTACAGGGAGTCGGCACCGTAGCGGAAAGAGACGCTCCGGTCTCCGGGCACACGTAAGAGCCGGTCCGCCCTAAGGCGGACCGGCTCTTACAGCAACCAGCCAGGTGGCCGCGCCGCACTACGTCAGCGCGAGACCGGATCGGTACCGTCGTGAAACGGGACCGCCTCACGCTTAGCGCGAGACCTTGCCGGCCTTGATGCACGAGGTGCAGACGTTGAGCCGCTTCGGCGTTCCACCGACCACGGCACGCACGCGCTGGATGTTGGGGTTCCAGCGACGCGGCGTACGGCGGTGCGAGTGCGAAATGTTGTTGCCGAAGCCCGGCCCCTTGCCGCAGACGTCGCAGTTGGCAGCCACGGGTCACTCCAAAGACTTCAGATGCACTTACAGTGAATCCCGGCAGGCCGGGATCAGAGACGGAAGTGCCTGATTTGGCGTTGCCGGGGGGAATGGCCCGATTCTCATCGGGCAACCGGAGCAGCATACAGCGGCTACTCCCGCTCTACGAAACTACCATGACCGCGGCGATGGCCGTCCCCGGGCTCCGGCCGCACCCGGTCCGAGCTGCGACTACGCTGCGTTCGTCCTGCTGCGCAAGGAGGCCCTGGTGCCCGGGAAGGCCCTGATGTCCGGGAACGAAGGACGGCTCCTCGACGCCACCACGCTGCGCGTCTGGTGCGCGACGGCACTCGACGCACTGGGCCGGGCGCGCGAGGAGATCGACTCCATCAATGTCTACCCGGTCGCCGACGGCGATACCGGAACCAACCTCTACCTCACGACGGAGGCGGCGTCCCGCGCCGTCGAGGCCGTCTTCGAAGCGTACGAGGACGGTGCGGCGTACGGGGACGGCGCGGCTTGCGCGGACGGTGCGGACGCCGCGCCGGGGCCCGGTCTCGACGGCGTCGCCCGCGCCATGGCGCACGGCGCGCTCGTCGGCGCGCGCGGCAACTCGGGCACGATCC
>NZ_JAAGLR010000284.1 GCF_010548245.1 Streptomyces sp. SID11385 | reverse complement strand
TACGCGCACCTCGCGGCCCTTCGGGTCGCGGCGCAGCCGGACGAGCAGGTCGAGTTCGCCCCACGCGAGGGACCCGGCGGGGAAGCGGAACACGATCTCGCCGTCCGCCCCCGAACGTGCCGAGGCGAGGACGCGGCTCTGCGCCGCACGGCGCGAGGGCGTCGCCCGTACGGGCAGGAGCGCGGCGCGCAGCCTGCGCCACCACGGGGCAGGGGTGGCCCGTACCGGGGCGCGACCGGCGCCGAGCGCGTGGAAGAGGTCCTCGTACCGCTGAGCGACCCGCTCCGGCGCGAAGTCCGCCGCGCGCCGCAGCGCCCCCGCCGCGAGCCGGTCGCGCAGCTCACGGTCGCTCATGAGCCGGTGGAGCGCGAGCGCGTAGCCCTCCACGCCCGCGTCGAGCGGGACGAGGACGCCGTCGCGGTCGTGCGTGATGATCTCGCCGGGGCCGTGCGGGCAGTCGGTGGCGATCACGGGGACGCCGCAGTGCATCGCCTCGACGATCGTCATCCCGAAGGACTCCTTGTCCGAGGAGACCGCGGCGATCGAGCCCTTGGCCCACTCCGTCTCGATCGGCGCGACGGACCCCATGAGCTGGACCCGCTCGTAGAGGCCCAGGCGGTCGATCCGCTCGCGCAGTTGCGCCTGCTTGGGGCCGCGCCCGTACAGCCGCAGCGTCCACGTCGGGTGCGCGTCGGCGACGCGCGCGAAGGCGTCGACGAGGCGGTCGTACCGCTTGACGGGGATGAGCCGCCCGGCCGCGACGATCACGTCCGCGTCCCGCGCCGAGCCCTCGACGACGGGCGCGGGCACGCCGTTGGGGATGCAGCGGATGCGCGTGGGCACGTCGGGGAGGGCGGCGCGGTAGGCGGCGGCGTCGGCCTCGGAGACGGTGACGAAGGCGTCCAGCCGCCCGATCACGCCGTTCTGCGCCGTACGGACCGCGTCGCTGTGCCCCGCGAGGCTCAGGTGCTCCTGCCCGACGCGGACGCAGCGGCGCTGCCCGTCGCGTGCGAGGTAGCCGTTGAGGTCCGGCCGGGTCGCGATCACGACGTCCGCCCGTGTCGTGCGGAGCCAGCCGCCGATGCGGTCGTCGTGCAGCGCCGAGTACGGGATCGCGGCGGAGACGCGCGGTGCGGCGGGCCCGGGGAACATCGTGCTGGGGCGCTGCGCGAGGGGGCCCGTGGTGAGCGCGCGGGAGCCGGGGCGGGTGTCGATGAGCGTCGTCATCGTCACGCGGGGGTCGAAGGGGATCGCCGGGGTGTCCTTCGAGCGGTGGACGCTCACGACCTCCACCTCGTGGCGGTCGGCGAAGGCGCGGGAGAGGTTGGCGGTGGAGCGGATCGTGCCGCCGATGCCGTAGGCGTTGTTGATCAGGAAGGCGATCTTCACGTGGCTTCTCCAGGCGCGGAGGGGCGGGACGGGGCGGAGGGGGTGGACGCGGGGAGAACCGCGGGGGTCGTGCGGGGGTCCTGCGGGGGGAGGCGCGGCGAATTCACATATCAGCACAAAACGGGCATATCGCGAAGGTGGGGGAGGGGCGGGCGTGTCCGCGCGCCCCCGCGCCGTCCCGTTGTTCCGGCCCGGACCCGGTCACCCGCGCCGGGCTCGTGGGGGGCAGGCCGACGAACGTGCGCACCGTGGCGGACTTCGCCGCTTCGCCGGGGCCCGGCCGAGGAGCGCGCGGAGGAGTTCCGTTCCGCGCCCGCCGCGCTCCTGGACGGCCGGCGCGCTCGCGCGCGTGCCCGACGGGACGAGGATCGCGGGGACCGACACCCGCATGGCCCCCGCCTCGATGGTCACGGCGCGGCTCATGGAGACCTGGGCGCACGGCCAGGAATCCCCGTCACCCGGCGCCGGCACCCCACGATCTCGCCCTCACCGTGACAGGCGCCGTCGCCACGGAACGGCTCGACGTACCCAGTGCTTCACGGGTCCGCCGGGGGCGGGCACGGGGGTCGGGCGGGGGTACGGGGCTGCCGAGCGGCGGGGGCGCGGGGCGGACGTTCCCTCGCGTGCTCCGTGTTCTGACGGGGGACCACCTCGCCCGGTCGTCCGAAGGGCACGGCCGCCGAGGTCGCGCACGTACTCCGCCACGGCCCGGAGGCCGCGCGGACAAAAAGTCAGCGTCATGTCCCGGCGTCCGGCCGGGGCGGGGCGATCGAGAAGGTGAGCCCCCGCGTCCGGGCGGTCACCCCGCCCCGCGTACGGGCGGCGCGGGCGCGCCGGACTCCGGCAGGACGAGGCGGAAGACGCAGCCCGCGCCCGGCCGGGTGTCGAGCGTGAGGCGACCGCCGTGGGCCGTCGCGATGGCGGAGGCGATGGCGAGGCCGAGGCCGGAACCGGGCTCGGCCCCGCCATGGGCCCCGCCCTCGGGTCCGGACGCGGCCGAGGGGCCCGCGGCCCCGGGCGGTCGCGCCCGGTAGAAACGGTCGAAGACGTACGGGGCGGCCTCGGGCGCGATGCCAGGGCCGTCGTCCGCGACCTCGACGACACAGACGGCGGTTCCGGCTTCGTCGCGCGCGCCGACCCGTACCGTGATCGCGCTGTCCGGCGGGGTGTGGACGCACGCGTTGGCGAGGAGATTGCCGAGGACCTGGGCGAGTTGATGGGGATCACCGGGGGCCTCGATGACGTCGAGGTCGTGCGCGGGGGACGCCGTGAGGGGTTCCAGGGCGATGGCGCGGTGCGGATGGCGGATCGCGGTCGTGGCGATGGCGTCGGCGGCGAGCGAGAGCAGGTCCACGGGTTCGCGGTGCGCCGCGGGCGTGTCGCCGAGCTTGGCGAGGAGGAAGAGGTCGTCGACGAGGCGGCTCATGCGGTCGGCGTTCGCCGCGATCAGTGCGAGCGCCTCGGCGCGCCGCTCCGGCGGCGTCCCGGGCTCGTCGAGGAGCAGTTCGGCGAAGCCCTGCACGGCGGTGAGCGGCGTACGCAGTTCGTGGCCCGCGTCCGCCATGAAGTGCCGCAGCCGGGTCTCGGACGCCTCGGTACGGCGCAGCGCGTCGCGCAGCCGGTCGAGCATGGTGTTGAGAGCCAGGCCGAGCCGGCCGACCTCCGTGTCCGGGTCGGCGACCGGCACGCTGAGCCCGAGCGCGCCTCCCGTGATGTGCCTGGCCGTGTGCTCGACGCGGGTGAGCGGGCGCAGCCCGAGGCGCACCGCGCCGCCGCCGAGGACGACGACGCCCACGCAGACGGCGAGCCCGAGCCCGAGGCTCAGCCACAGGAGCTTCGTCGCCGCGCCGTCGACGGTGTCCATGGGCAGCGCGACGACGGTCCGCACCTCACCCGGGCCGGTGAAGGTGACGGCCCGCCACCCGGAGCCGCCCTCGCTTCCGGACGGCAGCGTGCCGGGGTGGGCGGCGGTGAGCCGCAGCCCGGCCGAGCGGGCGGGAAGCCGCGGTCCGGGCCCGTCGCCGGTGCCGAGACGCGTGCGGGAGAGCCGGCCCTTCGCGTCGTAGAAGAACACCCGGTAGTCGGAGGGAAGGGCGCCCTCGGGGCCGGGGTCGTGCGGCTGTCGGCCGGCCTTGAGGTCCTCGTAGACCCCCGGCGGCGGCCGGAAGCGCGAGAGCCGCTCGTCGATCTGGTCGGTGAGCCAGCCGCGCAGCACCGCGAGCCCCGCGAGCTGGCACAGCAGGACGGCGCTCGTGGCGAGCAGGGTCGCCAGGAGGACGAGCCGGGCGCGCAGCGAACGGGGCCGCAGGCGGCGCACGGCGGTGAAAGCGCGGGACGCGGGGGAAGCGGCGCGGGACGCGGTGGCGAGGGGCGGTCGCGCGCGGACGCCCGGGCTCATCGCCCACCGGCGTCCCGCTCGTCGCGCGGCAGCCGCAGGCAGTACCCGACGCCGCGCACGGTGTGGAGGAGCGGGGGCGCGTCGGCGTGGTCGAGTTTGCGGCGCAGGTTCTTCACGTACGTGTCGACGATCCGTGTGTCGCCGGAGAAGTCGTACCGCCACACCTGCTGAAGGATCTCCGCCTTCTCCAGGACGTGTTCGGGGCGCGCCAGGAGGCAGGCGAGGAGGCGGAACTCGGTGGGGGACAGGCGCAGCGGACGGCCCGCGTGCTCCACCGCGTGGGTGTGCTCGTCCAGTGCGAGACCGGCGTAGCGCAGCGGCGGCCGCACGGGCGCGGTGGAGGCGGGCGCCCCCGCGCGGCGCAGGATGGCGCGGATGCGGAGCAGCACCTCCTGGATGTGGAAGGGCTTGGTGACGTAGTCGTCGCCGCCCGAACCGAGCCCCCTGATGCGATCCTCGACCCCCGCCCGCGCGGTGAGGAAGAGCACCGGCGTGTAGACGCCCTGGGCGCGCAGTTCGCGGGTGAGGCGGAAGCCGTCCGTGTCCGGCAGCATGACGTCGAGAACGATGAGGTCCGGCCTGCGGCGGCCTGCCTGCGACCTGGCCTCCTGCCCGTCCGCCGCGCTCGCCACGGTGTAGCCGGCCGCGCCGAGCGCGGTCGTGAGCAGGGTGCGGATGCTGGCGTCGTCCTCCACGACGAGGACGGTGTGCCCGGTGACGGGGGAGCGGGCAACGGTCATGGACGGCACCTCCTGGTACGGGGACGGGTACGGCGACCGGCCGGGGGCCCGGTCCGTCGACGGGCCGGGCTCAGCCCGTCACCTCCTTGTCCTTGGCGAGGGCCGCCGCGCGGTCGCCGACGCTCTTCGTCAGCTTCGTCACGGCACTGTCCAGCGCCTTCGAGGCGCCACCCGCCGCACGGGCCTGCGCGGCGATCGACTTCAGCTCCTTCGTCGCCGTGCCCGAGCCGTAGAACTTCTCGTAGAGCTCGCGATAGGCGTCGTGGTAGACGCCGTCGAAAGCAGCGGAGGCGAGGAACCTGGTTTTCAGGACGTGTCCCGTACGGGCGCCCATGCCGCCGTCCCCCGCCTCGGCACCGGACCCGCCGGGCGCACCGCCGGGAAAGTCCGTGGGCATCCCTTCCGGCGCTCCTTCGGGCGCCGCCCCGTTCTTCGCGGTGGTGCCGTCCTTCGTGGCGGTGCCGTTCTTCGCGGTGGTGCCGCCCGGCATGCCGCCGCCCATGCCGACCTCGTCGTCCGGTCCCGTCGAGGCGGTGCCGCTGAAGGTCAGGTTGTAGTCCCAGCCCAGCACGGAGAACTTCTTCGTGTCCAGGTCGTACCACAGCAGGTAGTTCTTGCCGGGGCCCGCCATGTCGTCGAAGTTCAGCAGGAGGTTCTGCGCGGCGACGTAGCGGGCGAACGAGTCGACGTCCACGTAGGTGTGGAGGTCGCGGGCGAACTCCTCGTCGGACGCCTTGTTCGCCCACTTGATGAGCTTCATGACCGGTTCGAGGTCCTGGCTGCCCACCTTGTTGAGCTGCTTGAAGGAGTCCTCGTAGTCGGTCGGGTCGTCGCCCTGGTAGTCGAAACTCCCGTTCGCCCTGGCCTTGTAGAGGACGCCGTTCCCGTCCGCGACGCCCTCGGCGTAGTCGGTGTCGGGCGCCTCGACCATCAGCCGCGTCGCCGCCGGGCGGTTGTTCACCTTGAGTTCGGTGAATCCGTACCGCTCGGCCTTCTGGCCGCTCTTCGTCGTAAGCGACAGCGACAGGGCCTCGTTGAGCGGGACCTGCTCGTTGCTCCCCGGACGCAGCGAGATCTCCCGCTCTCCCTGGTACGCGCGGCCTTCGACGAACTCGTCGATCTTGACGAGCCAGGGCAGTTCCTCCGGCTTGGCGGCGGAGAGGTCGTACTGCACCATGCCTCCTCCCGCTCCACCGGGACCGCCACCGGCCCGCTGCGCCTGGCCGCCACCGGGGGCGTTCCCGGTTCCGGCCCCGCCCGCGCCGCTCCCGCCGCGCGTGTCGTTCCCCGCGCCCCCACCGGGACGGAAGCCGCCTCCGCCACCTTGTGCGCCCTTCGTCCCGCGCAGCGAGGAGAGCGTGGAGTTGCCCTTGAGGCGGACCCCGACGTCGTTGAGGTAGACGCCGTCGATGGTGAGGTCGGCCTCGATGTAGTCCTTCGTCCCGTCCTTCTTGAACTCCTTCATCATCTTGTCGAAGTCGGCCTGCTCGTACGTCAGCTGGATCGAGTGCTTCGCCGAGGTGTCGTAGAGCCCCACCGTCCCCTTGACGTCGTCCGTGACGGCGTCCGCCTCGGCGCGCGAGGCGGAGGTGACGTACGGGGAGACACGCGCGTCACCGAGGAAGACGACGAGGGCCGCGAGCCCGACGCCGAGCGCGGTGGCCGGCTTCCAGTGGTGCCGGAGCCTGACCGGCACCCGGTCCCGCAGCCGCGCGGCTCGCCGCTCGCGTCCGGGGAAGCCCGGCTCCGTGCCGCCGCCCATCACAGGTCCGTGGTGTCGTAACCGGTCAGGACCGTGACACGCTGTCCGGAGGTGCGCTCCTGGAGGGCGTTGACCACGTCACCCGGCTCCGCGCCCTTCTTGAGCCGCACGGTGTAGAAGACCTCGCTGAGCGCGCCCCCGCGTATCGTCTCCGTGCTCACCAGCTCGAACTCCGTCGTGTACTTGATGAGGACGTCACGGATCTGCGGCGTGTAGTCGTCGCCCGCGGGGACCTGCACCTTGACGACCTGGCGCTGCACGTTGAGCGCGAACCAGTCGAACTTGAACATGACGAGGACGACGGCGCAGATCACGACGGCGCCCACGGCGGCCAGCGTGTAGAAGCGGGCACCGCACGCCATGCCGATCGCCATGGCCAGGAAGATGAAGCCCACGTCCCGCGTCTCCTTGACCGCGTTGCGGAAGCGGACCACCGACAGGGCTCCGACGAGCGAGAAGGCGCGGGCCAGGTTCGAGCCGACGACCAGCATGATGAGGGCGACGACCATCCCGACGAGGACGAGCGTCTGCACGTAGGACTGGCTGTACGAGACGTTGCGGTGCGTGTAGCGGTAGACGAAACCGATGAGCGCGGACAGGACGAAGGACAGGGCCATCGCCGCGACGACATCGGCGACGCTGAACGTGCCGCTCAGTTCCTGGAGATCGAGATCGAAGTTCACTGTGCTCCTGCTTTCGACGGCGCGTCGTGTGGCGCCGGCCGCTTCACGGGCGGCTGTTCCTCGGCGGTGGGGGCGTCTGCGGTGGGGGTGTCTGTGGCGGGGGTGTCGGTGGTGCTCGCGGTGAAAGGGGGCGGGCAGTCCGCCTCACGGACGTGGAAGACCGAGCGCGGGGCGAGCCCGAACGTCTCGATCGACTGCACGTACTTCGAGACGCGGACGAGGCCCAGATCGCGCCGCGCCGCGAGGTCCGTGATCCAGTGCGGTGTGCGTTCGTTCACCTTGATCTCCATGACCGTCATGTGCGGTGGGAGGGTGAAGCGGTTCTCGGGGGTGGTGGTGCCGAAGTGGAAGTCGCGGTCCCTGCCGCGTATCCGCCGGTCGAAGGTCACGCGCAGACCGGTGTCCGCGTCGCGGCCGACGAGCGCGTCGCGCTGGTAGCCGGTGATCACGGTGGGGCGCAGATCGAGCCGCACCACCAGGTCGAGCACCTCCTGCACGAAGGCGCTCTCGCCGGGCGAGTGCGCGACAAGCTCACGCCCGTCGCACAACCGCCGTGCCTCGCCGTACGGCAGCGTGATGCGGCGCTTCTGCGTGACACGGTTGACGCGTTGCTTGATCTCGACGCACACGGGTGAGTCGTCGGTCACGCCGTCGGGGTCCCCGTAGTGCCGGATACGCAGCTTGCGCCGGAACTTGAGGCCCTCGATCTTCTCCCAGTAGAAGCGGAGCTGCGGCGTGTCGTAGTAGAGACTCCACACGCCGTAGCCGCCCACCGGGCTGTGCTCGTCGGCGTCCATCCGCTCGGCGAGCTCCGCGCGGATCTCGGCGGTCTGCTCGACCGGGACGAGGTACTTCAGCTCGAAACGGTTGAAGGCGTGCAACCGGCTGGCGACGTGGAGCGGCTCCGCCGCGCCGGGAGCGGGGGTGTCGGCGGCGAACGTCGCCGCGCCCGGGGTCCGCGTCCCCCGCTCCGCTTTCCTTCTCGTGGCTGCCCTCGACAGGAACACCATGCGCCTCCTCGCTCGTACGTCGTGGTCCGACCGGCCGCGGCCACGTAACCAGCGGCGTATGAGGAGGCAATGAGAACGGCGGGTGCATCGCGGGAGAACCGCAGGGGGCGGGGAGGTGAACGGGAGGCCGCGGGCGGGCGGTTGAGGGGCGGCAGTGACGTGTGCCTCAGCGCCGCGGGGTCCCGCGCCCCGCGGCGGCAGCCGGCCCGACACGCCTCGGCGGAGAGCGGCCCCGCGTGCCTCAGCCGCTCTCCGCCCCCGTGACCGTCAGCACCGTCACCCCCGCCGCCGTGAGCGCGGCGACCTCTTCGGGTGGGGCGTCCTCGTCGGTGACCACCGTGTGGAGCGCGGAGGCGGGGACGACGTGGGCGAGGGCGGTGCGGGAGAGCTTGGCGCCCTCGGTGACGGCGACGACGCGGCGGGCCGAGGCGATCGCGGCACGTTTGACGGCGGCGTCCGCGAGGTCGTACGCGGTGAGCCCGTCCGCCGCCGTGAGGCCGCAGCAGCCCAGGACCGCCGTGTCGAAGCGGAGGGCGGCGAGCGAGGTCTCGGTCAGCGGCCCCGTGAGGGCGAGTTCGCCGGGGCGCGGCTCCCCGCCGGGCAGGAGGAGGCGGGTCGCGGGGGGCTCGACGCCCTCGTACCGCTCGGTGAGGACGTGCGCCGCGTGCAGCGAGAGCGGCATCACGGTCAGGCGGCGGCCCGCGAGCGCGCGGGCGACCTCGACGCACGTCGTACCGCTGTCCAGGACGACGGCCTCGCCGTCCGCGAGCAGCGCCGCCGCCTCGGCGGCGATACGCGCTTTCGCCGCGTTGCCCTCGCGGGCGCGCGCCGCGAAGGGCTCCTCCTCGCCGCGCGGCACCAGGCTGCGGGCCCCGCCCCGGTAGCGTTCGAGCACGCCCTGGCGCGCGAGCGCGTCGAGGTCGCGGCGGATCGTCATCTCCGAGGCGCCGGTGAGCGCGGCGAGTTCCGCGACGCCCAGCCGCCCCGCCTCCCGCACCGCGTGCGTGATCAGCTTCCATCGATCGGTCCCAGACACGCCCCCAGTAAACACGCCCCATGTGAGAAACGCCGCCGCACTCTGTCTTGAGCCGGCCTTTACGCACAGAAAAGCTGTGCGCTATGTTCGTTGAATGAACAAAGTGCTGCGGGCCGGGCGCCGCGCGACCTTCGCCGTCTTCCTGCTCAACGGCTTCGTCATGGGCATGTGGGTCGTCCACATCCCCGCCGTCGAGGACCGTGCCGGAATCGATCACGCCCTGCTCGGCTGGCTCCTGCTGCTGCTCGGCGGTGGCGCCTTCCTCGGGATGCAGGCCGCCGGCCCGCTGAGCGACCGCTTCGGCCCGCGCCGCACGGTCCCCGCCGGGCTCGCGCTGTGCGCCGCCGCGCTCGTCCTGCCCGGCCTCGCGACGAACGCGTGGACGCTGGCGGGGGCGCTGCTCGTCCTCGGCTTCGGCAACGGCTGCCTCGACGTCAGCATGAACACGCACGCCGTGCAGGTGGAGCGCGGGTACGGGCGGCCGATCATGTCCGCCTTCCACGCGGTCTTCTCGGTCGGCGGCGTTCTCGCGGCCCTCGCCGGCTCGCAGACGCGGCGCCTGGACTGGTCCCCGGTGGCGGTCTTCGCGGTGACCGCGGTGGTGGGGATCGTGCTCGCGGTCGTGGTGACGCCGATGCTGCTGCGGCCGGAGGCGGAGGAGACCGCGGAGGCGGCTACGGAGGCGGCTGCGGGCACGGATACGGGTGCGGAGCCACTGCCCGGTCAGGCGGCAGCGCAGTCGCCGCCCGCGCGGAAGGCCGAGCCCCGCGCCCGTACCCGGACACCCGGCCGCATCTGGCTTCTCGCCGCGCTCGCCCTGATGCTCATGCTCAGCGAGGGCGTCGCGAACGACTGGAGCACGCTGCACCTCAAGGACGTCCTCGACGCCCCCGAGTCCACGGCCGCCTTCGCCTACGGCGCCTTCGCGACGGCGATGACCGTCGGCCGCTTCCTCACCGACCGCGTCGCCGCACGCTTCGGCGCCTTCGCGGTACTGCGGTACGGGGCCGCTCTCGCGGCGGTGGGCATGACCCTCGCGGCGCTGTCGCCCTCTGTCTGGGCGGCGCTCGTCGGCTGGACGGTCTTCGGCGCGGGCCTCTCGGGCTGCGTCCCGCAGCTCTTCAGCGCGGCGGGCCACGCCGACCCGGCGGGCGCGGGCGTCAACGTCTCCCGCGTCGCGGGCCTCGGCTACCTCGGCATGCTCGCGGGCCCCGCCGTCATCGGGCCCATGACCCACCTCATGCCCCTCAACGTCGCCTTCTTCCTCCCGGTCGCCTTCTGCGTGATCGCCGCGGTCGCGGCCGGCGTCCTGCGGACGGCTCCGGAGAAGGCGGGCACGGTGGCGACGAGCACACCGTCGGACGAACGGGGCGAGCCGGTGTCGCCCTGACCGGATAAGCCGGGCCGGTCGGCTCTCCGGACCCGACGAGGACCCGACGGCCGCAAAAAGAAGCGCTCCCCTGCGGAATCCGCAGGGGAGCGCTCAGCTTGTCGGCCGCCGTGGCGTCTGCCGCACGGCCTGACCGCGCGGTCTCAGGAAGCCGGCCGCTCAGAACGGACGGGCACGCAGGAAACGGGCCAGGCATGCGATGGCGCACTCGAATTCCTCCACCCGCGCCACACAGGTGCGGAACTGCCCGTAGAGGTCGACGATTTCCACCCTCTCCGGGTCGATCCGCGTCACGGACGCGCTCGGCGTTCCCAGCGTGTACACCTGGCCGGCCGCCTCCCTTTCCTTCGTCCGCCACTCCCGCAGGTAGGTCTCCGCGAGGTCGGCCGAAGTCCCGAAGGGAATGACGAGCGTTTCCAGGGCCAGCCTCACGTTCTCATCGGTCCCGGGCGGCCCTTCCGCGGCGATGAAGTCGTCCTGGTCGATCCTGTAAGTCCACACGGCCACACCGTCCTCGCCTAGCTGCCCTTGGGGAAAAAGGTTGACGGCGTGTAGGTTCCCTGTGCGGTTTTCTCCAGGAATCCCGTCATCTTCACGCCTCGGAACGTGGCGACCACCATCGTGCCCCCGCGCTTGTACACGCCATTGGCGAACAGGTGCCTGCCCGCTTCCATGACGTCGTCCTCCGTCCAGTCCGCGGGGAAGAACGTGTGGCCGGCGGTGGCCGTCTTCTCGATGGTACTGCCGTCCGCGAGCCGCGCCCCGACCGTCCCGTTCACCCGAGCGGTACCGTCGGCGCCGGTCACCAGCTCGCCATTGATGTACCGGTCATCGGGAATGCCGCCGGTTTGCTCGGGGTGGAGGTGCCAACCAGCGAACCGGCTGTCGTCCGTGACGACACCGTTGAGCACGTGACCCCGGGCCTCGTCGGAGATTTCGCCGCAGTTGTGGACCAGGACAGGGGCCGCCCCCGCCAGCACGTAGTACGTGTGCTGGTTGCGGACCGTCAGGTTGTGGACGGTCGCGCGGGCGTTGTCGTACGCGCGGACGGCGGTGATCTGGACGCGGGTGCCGGCGGAAGTGCGGAGCCAGGCGCCGGGGGTGAGGTCCTTGGCGTCGATCCAGGCGTGGAGGTCCGCGACCCAGAAGGGGTGGCCTTCGGTCGCCGTCACCGTTGCCGGCTTCTTGCCCTTCTTCCCGTCCGTGTCGACGGTCACCTTGACGAGGTGCTTGAGGCCCTCGCCCTTGATCTCCGCCGTGACCGTCTCCACCGTCCTGCTGCCCGTCTCCGGGTTGGTGGCCACGACCTTGTCGCCGACCTTGACGTCCTTGATGGCCTTGGTCGTGCCGTCCGCCATCAGGACGCGCGTGCCGGGGGTGAAGCTGTTGTTCACCGAGCACGCCTTGCCGGCGTCCGTGTCGCCGCTGCTGCCGCCCTTGCTCCGCGAGCTGCCGCCCGATGAGCCGCCCGACTTGGCACCGCCGTTGCTCGCCGGCTTCTTGTGGAGCGAAACGGCCGAGGACGCCTTCGGGGCCGCCTTCGCCTGGGCCTGCTTGTGGACCGGGTTGCCTGTTTTCTTCGCTTGCTGAGTCGCCCGGTGGCTCGTTGTCTCCTTTTTCTCCGCGGCTTTCTTCTTCGCCGCCTGTGCCGCCTTCTTCGCCTTCTCGATCGCGGCCTTCTTCGCCGCGATCGCCTTGCGCTCGGCGGCCTTCGCCGCGCGGAGCACGGCCTCGGCCTTCTTCTTCGCCGAACGCCATGCCTGGACGGCGTTGATGGTGCGCTTGACCGCCTTCAGAACGGACGGGATCTTGCCGAGCTTCGTCCAGGGGATCGCGTCCAGGATGATGCTGCCGCAGGACCACATGTCCCCGCCGAAGCAGGCCATCGCGTCCGTGAGCCCGATGAAGTCGCTCAGCGCCGACCAGGCCACCGAGAGGATCACCGAACTGAGCGAGCGGTTCGCGTCCGACTGGGCCTGCGCGACCTGGGCCGCGCTCAGCCCGGCGCCCGCGAGGGCCGCCGCCATCTCCGAGGCGGTCAGGGAGATCGCCATACCGGACGGGTCCGACATGGTGACCGGGTTGTTGTGCGCGTACGCGTACCCGTTCGCCTGGAGCGGGTCACCGAGGTCCACGACCGGGTCGGCGGACAGGAAGCGTCCCACCGCCGGGTCGTAGAGACGCGCGCCCAGTGGTGTGTAGCCCGAGGAGTCGTCGGTCCCCGCGCCGAGGAAGCCCGCCTTCGTCCTCGTGTTCATGTCCGCGCCGGTCGCGTGGCGCTCGTTGCCGAACGCGTCCTGCTTCTGGACGCGGACCGCCATGCCCTCCTGGAGGGAGACCTCGGCGTAGGTGCTGCCCTGGTGGTCCCCCACCTCGGCGACCAGCTCACCGTCCCCCGTGCCGGGCCCCGCCTTGTACCGCAGGACCGAGCCGCCGGGGGCGGGGTAGGTGCGGCGCGTGTCGGTGAGGTTGCCCTTGCCCTGCGTGGTCACCTCGGTGCCCGCGACGCTCAGCGTCGCCTGCTTGCCCTGGATGGCCAGGAGACGGTTGCCGTCGGGACCGTAGAGGTAACGGGTCTCGTTCTGCGCCTCCCACTTCTGCGCCGTCGAGCCGCTCGCGCAGGTGGCGAGGACCGCGGCGGTGCCGCTCCCCGTGCCGCCGTCCTTGGTGGCGACGCACAATCCCGAGGGGACGTGCACGAGCTGGCCGCCACTGGTGCGGCGCAACTGCTGCTGGGCGGAGTCGTCGCACTTCTTGATCTGGAGCGCGGAGCCCGCCGTCGCCGCGGCGGGTGTCAGGCAGTACTTCTCGTCGAAGGCGGTGAGGTTGCCGAGGTCCTTGTCGGCCTGCCCGGGGACCGGACGGAAGGTCCAGGACTGCGCCGGGGAGCCGTTGCAGCCGTAGAGGCCGACCGCCGTGCCGGAGACGGCCCGGCCCTCGGAGACGTCGAGGCACTTGTCGCCCGGCCCCACGTAGGGGGTCTTGCCGCCCGTGCCCTGACCGCTGACGCGCTCGACCTGACCGTCCCAGGTCCAGGTGAGGTCCTGGGTGTCCCCGTTCTGCACGGAGCTGACCTTCTCGGTCTCACCGGTCAGCGCGTAGGACCGCTCCGCCTCGGTGGTGACCTCGGCGCCCGCGGGGGTGTGGTAGGTCTTCTCGATCCTGGTGAGCGCGTGCGACTGGGAGCCGTCCGCCTTGCCGTAGGAGTACGACGTCACCGCGTCCCCGGCGTGGGTGCCGTCGACGCTCTTCTCCGTCAGCTTCTTGCGGTTGCCGAGCGCGTCGTACTCGTACTTCTGCCAGTAGCCCGTGCCATCGGGGCCCGCCGTCGCGTTCGGGGAGCCGTCCGGCTTGGCCGCGCCCCCGGAGCAGTGGTCGAGGTCGGCCGAGGTCCACGCCTCGGTGAGCTGACCGAGCGGGTCGTACGTGAAGCACTGGCGTTCGGCGATGGCGGTGGCACGCTCACGGATGCCCGTGACGTTGCCCGCGTCGTCGTACCAGTAGGAGCGGTGCGAGACGTTGTTGCCGTCCTTGCCGGAAGGGTCGCTCGTCCTCTCGCGGATGACCTGCTGGTCCGTGAGCGCACCGGACGCCTCGTCGAAGCTGGAGAAGGCCCAGACGCGGTACGGCTGCGAGCCCAGCGTGGAGCGCAGCAGCTGACCGTACGAGGAGTAGGCCGCCTCGGCGCCGTACCAGTCCTTGCCCGAGACCGAGCGCGGCAGACCGTCCTCGTTGTAGCGGACGACGAGTTTCTCCTCGTCGAAGGCACCGAGCGCCGGCATCGTCGAGTCCTGGAGGAGCCCGGTGTCGGTGTAGGTGTTCTTCACGGTGAAGGACGTGGGCAGGTCCCACTTGTCCTTGACCGACTGGGGGAGCGTCAGCGTCGTCGCGGTCGGCTGGTAGTCCTGCGTGTAGGCGCTGACCGTGAGGGTGTACGGCTCCTTGTCCGTGTAGCGGGTCGTCTCGTGGGGCAGGCCGATGCCGCCGGGCGCCTTGTCGTAGGCGGTCGTCATGAGACGCTCGCCGTCCTTGTCGTCCCGCCGCAGCTCGGTGGGACGGGACAGCGCGTCGTACCCCGTCCACACCGTGACGCCCTTCGCGTCGGTCGTGGTGACGGGCCGGTCACGGTCGTCGTACCCGGTGAGTGTCGTGCCCGTGTCGGGGTCGGTCGCCTCGTAGGCGCGACCGCGGTGGTCGTACTTCCACGTCCACTCGCGCTCGGTGTTCTGCGCGCTGTACGCGCGGGCCGTCCGGCCGTTGTCGTCGAACTCGTACTTCAGCGAGGTGAACTCGGTGCGCGCCGCGTCCGTGAAGGTGTCGACCTGGGTGGTACGGCCCATCGGGTCCGACCACGTGCGGTAGGAGGAGGCCCCCTTGGGGTTGATGACCGTGGACCAGTCGGCGCCGTACTCGTACCGCGTGGCACGGGCGGGCATCTCCGTGCCGTTCAGGACGGGGAGTTCCTGGAGCACGCGACCGAGGCCGTCGTACGTGTAGCGCGTGGCGTTGGGGACGGCCGTGTCGGCGAGCGGTGTGAACAGCTCTCCGTTCGGCTTGTCCGGGTGGAAGTAGGCGTTGTTGGTCTGGTAGACCTCGCCGGAGCTGTTGTAGAAGGTGTCCGTGATCAGGCGGCCCTTGCCGGTCGCCTGCTCCTGCGACTGGCGCTCACGGCCGAGACCGTCGTAGATCGTGACGGAGGTCTCGACGCGGTCCTCGTGGCCGCGCGTCTTGCTCACGACGTACGGCGGGCGGCGGTCGGGGTCTTCGGGGTCGATCTCGGGGATGTGGTATTCGGCGGCGAAGTCCGGGACGCCCGCGCCCGGTGCGCGGCCCGGGCCCCACGCCTTCGCGAGCCGGCCCAGCGGGTCGAACTCGGAGACGGTGGCACGCTTGTTGGCGTCGACGCTCCTCGTCGACGTGCCGCGTCCGGGTTCCACGTCCTGCGTGGTGGCCTGCCCGAGCGGATTGGTCTCGGTGACGTGGAACGACTGCCCGGAATCCGGGCTGTACGTGGTCGTGGCCTCGTTGCCGTCGGGATCGGTCGTCTTGACGACGCGCCCGATGGCGTCGAAGGCGACCTCGCCGTCCGGCTGGAAGCCGCTTCCGTCCGCCTTGAGCGACCAGGTCTGCGTGGCCAGGCCGCGCGTGTTGTCGCCGAGGCTCGCGCCGTAGGCGCCACCGTCGTAGGCCGTGCGGCTCGCCGACGCGAGACTCTTCAGCTCACCGAAGGTGGCCTTCGCGCAGGGCGTCGCGCTGGTCAGCGTCTGCGAGGTCAGACCGATGAGGTTCTTCGCCGGGGCGTGGACGTACTCCAGCTTCGTGCAGGAGACGTTGCCCTTCAGACCGGGTGCGGCCTTGTCCTCCAGCTCCTCGACCCACGTCGGCAGCCCGTACGCGGTGTCGTACTCGGTCGTGGTCTCCTGGACGTGGACCACGCCCTTGCCGTCCCTGCTGTACGCGAGCTGCGAGGCGTCGTTGACGCGCCAGGCCGTGAGCGGTTCGAGCCCGTCGTCCCGGTCGCGGTGACCGAGGTCGGTGGCGGTGGGGACGGTGACGGCGCGGGTCAGCCAGTCCTCGTCAGCGGCCTTCGGGTCCTCGTAGGTGAGTTCCTCGGCGATCCGCCCGGCGAACGGCTCCTTGTCGTAGGCGATCCGCTTTCCGGCGGCGTCCTTCACCTCGACGTCGTCGCCCATGCCCCGGAAGAAGCGCGTGACGGCGCGCGTCTCCTTGCTGCCGATCGCCTTGTCCTCGGCACCGGTGGTGACGGCGGTCTTCTCGAAGCCGGCGAACTGCGAGTACGTACGCGTCGACTTCTTCGTGAACTCCTGCTGGGCGAGTTTCCAGCCGGGGTTGCTGTACGCGTAGTCGGTCTGGGTGGAGTAGGCGCCGTCGACGTTCGGCAGTTCCTCGACGGAGGCGACGACGTACTTGTGGAACCAGTCGATGTCCTCCTTCTCCGGGTCGGGGTGCCAGAACGCGGGATAGCAGAGCCGCGTGTTGTTCTTCAGCGCGCTCGTGTCACCCTTGCCGGGCAGGCCCGAACCGCTCGCGCACTGGCCCTCGGGGGCCTTGTACGTGACGACGGTCTCGCCGCCGTACTCGTTGATGACACGCCCGATGCGCAGGCGCGAGAAGCCGGGGCGGGGGTCGTTCGCCCCGCGCATGACCCGGTTGGGCATGTCCAGTTCGTTGGGCTCGAAGCGGACCGGGTTGAGCGTGACGCTCTCGTCCGCGGAACCCTTGCGGCCGTAGCCGGTACGGGTGACCGACTCCAGCCACAGCGCGGTGTTGGGGCCGGTGCGCAGGACCGGGAAGGACTGCTTCAGGTCGTAGCGGTCCACGACCTGACGTGCCGTGGAGCCCTCGATGCGCTGGGCGGACGTCTGTATCTGCGCCAGGCGCTTGGTGGACCAGAAGGTCGGCGCCGCGTTCCAGCACATCTTGCCGGAGGCGCACCGCAGGTCGGCGGGAGTGTCGTACCAGATGCGGTACTTGCCCGGGTCCTTCGAGGTGAAGTTCGCCTCGGTGCAGTCGAGGGAGCCCTCGGTGTAGCAGCGCTCGGCGACCGTGAAGTTGACGCGGCCCGGTGCCTCGGAGCTGAAGACGTTGTCCTTGCGCTGCCCGTAGTGGATGTAGTGCAGCCAGCCGTCCCGGTGGTAGGAGACGGGCGCCTTCCAGTTGAAGTTGGAGGCGTAGTAGTTGGTCGCGCGCTCCCACCACAGGGACATCGCGTTGCCCTGGACGTCCTCGACGTAGTCGAGGTTCCAGCGCCACGCCTGCTTGCAGCCGGAACCCTTCCAGTCGCCGGCCTTGTAGCAGGGCTCGCCCGGGTGGTTGCCGAAGACGGGGACGGACAGCACGGAGTTGGTGAGGGGCTTGCCCTCGCTCCAGCCGGGCAGCTTGTTGAGGCCGAAGTGGTACTTCGTGCCGTCGCGGCCCGTGACGATCCAGTACTCGCCGTCCGCGTCGCCGTTGGCGCGGCTCGTGTCCTTCTTCAGCTCGACGCGCGAACCGTCGCCGTTGGCGGTGAGCCAGGTCTTCTGGTCCTTGTCCCACACGAGTTCGGTGGTGGTGCCGCCGAGGGTGAGGGTCGCGTTCTCGGAGCCGTAGCAGAGGTCGCCGGTCTTGTGCGTCGGGTTGTTGGAGCCCGGCTTCTTGGCGTCCTCGCGGCAGCTGGCGTACGTACGGGTGATGGAGCCCGGGTTGTAGTCCCAGCCGTCGCCGATCCACGACGCCTGGTTGTTCGTGGCCGAGGTGCGCCCGTCGACCGACTGCGAGGAGTACGAGAGGGAGACCTTCGGCGTCAGGCCGCCGGGGGACTCGGGGACCTGCATCTGGTAGCCGTAGGTGAAGGCGCCGGAGGAGGAACCGGCGGCCCAGGAGCCGGAGGACTGGAGCGGCGAGGCGGTGAAGTCGCCCGCGGCGGAGGCACCCGAGTCGAGGACCCCGACCGCGCGCGAGCCCTGCCCGGCCGCCGCGGCACGCGCGGTGGACTTGGCCGCGCCCCCGGGCTCGGTGTCCCCGAGGAGTTCGCTCACCGGCAGGGTGGCGGTCACCATGCGCCGTGTCCTGGCGACGGGGCCGTCCTCCTGTGCGAGCGCCGTCCTCAGCTTCGCCGAAGCCTTGTCCGCCTGGAGCACCTGGATCTCGCTCGCCACCGGCTCGGCGGTCGTGGCGCCCGTGGCGGTGTCCTCGTCCCCGTCCCCGCCGCCCGGCTCCGGGGCGCAGTCACCGCTGCCGGGCGCGTCGATCACGCAGTCGGGCAGCAGGACGACGCCGAAGCGGTCGGCGGCCTGCGGACCGTAGAGATCGGCGAAGGACGTGTAGTCGACGGCGATGCTCACCTCGGCCGCCGGATCGGCGGTGGCCGGCGGCGTGATCTCCATGAGCATGCCCGCCACATCGGCGGTCTGCGAGTCGGCCGGAGCTTTCAGGTCGACGGCCCACTCGCCCGCGACCGCTGCCGGGTCGCCCTCCTCGGGCACACCGAGGTAGACGGGCGTCGGCACGTTCTCGACGGGTACGGACTCGCCGGGGGCCAGCGAGGTCAGGTCGGCGGTACCGCTCCCCGCCTCCCAGGGCTCCACGGCGACCGGCTGGTACGGGGTGCTGACGACCTCGGGCGCGGTCGTCAGGTGCGTGGCCGCGCTCTCGTCCTGCTCGGTCTCGGTCGTCTTCGGCAACTCGGGGAGATCGACGTGTATCTCCTCGCGCGGCATCGGCGGGAGCGCGCCACTTGTACCGGAGAGCCCGCCCCAGGCGAGGGAGGTCGCCAGGGACAGGACGACGGCGACGCGGGCACGCCGCCTGCGCCGTCGGCTCGACTCCGTCAGAGGACGTCCGGAACGCCACCAGGGCTTCGGACCTGCTGCACGCATATGCGCGACTCCCGCCACAACGACAAGGGATATGAACAGAAAAGAGGCAGTGCCAGTGCTGCAAAGAAACGCAAAAGAGCGCGCAACCCGGGGATGCGCGCTCCGGCAGTTTCTGTGCGCGGAATGTGGAGATCAAGTCGCGAGAAGAGGGAGGGGGGAGCGGGGGAGTGATCCGCATCACGCCTCAAAACACCGCATGACCGCACGTCGGCGCCCTGAAGGGGCGTCATGCGCCGAGTGCTGCAAAAAGGAAACCGAGGTCCGTCAAAAGGGACGATTGAGGGGAAACGATAGGCGGGTGGCTTTGCTTCATGGAATAGTCACGGCTTCGCAACGACTTCACCACTGGGTCGCCATGTCTCCGTCATGGGAGAGTGCCGACGATCATGCCCCGCGGTGCGCCGAACGGGGCTGTTCGCGTTGCCCTTTTCCATCCGTCCGGTTCCCTCGGAGCAGCCCCCGTGATCGCGCCTCGCTTTCTCAGACCTCTCGTGCGCACTCGCGCACGCCTGTGTCTCGTCCTCGGCCTCCTCGTGGCCGCGCTCACCGCCTCGCTGCTTCCGTGGACGCACGGAGGGACCGCCGCCACCCGGGCGGCCGACGGTGGTACGCGGGCCCAGGACGAGCCGGCGGCACCCCACGTGCGCACCGCCACCGAGGCGGTGGCGCAGGCGGCCCGTGCGCGCGAGAAGGTGCTGATCGAGGCCGAGACCACGGCCACCTCGCGCACCTGGGCCCTGCCCGACGGGACCAGGGAGTCCGAGTTCGGCGCCCTGCCGCAGCGGGCCAAGAACGCCAAGGGCGAGTGGGCGCCTCTCAACACCCGCCTGCGGCACACCTCCAAGGGCGTCGAGCCGGTCAACGCCGCGTTCCCGGTGCGCTTCTCCGCCGGTGGCGACAAGGCACGTACGGTGGCCGTCACCCGCGCCGGGCACGACGGGAAGGAGCGCGCCGATCGCTCCCTCGTACGCGGCCCCCTCGGGGCGGCCCCGCGCGCGACGGACACCGTCCTCGCCGAGGTGGACCTGGAGGGCGACACCGTCACCTACACCTGGCCCGGAAAGCTGCCCGAGCCGGTGCTCGACGGTCCGCGCGCCCTCTACCCGGAGGTGCTGCCCGGCATCGACCTGCTGGTGGTGGCCCGCGAGGAGGGCGGGTTCGCGCAGCTGCTCGTCGTCAAGGACGAGGAGGCGGCCCGCGACGAAAGGCTCGCCGGCCTCTCCTTCGGCCTGTACTCCGAGACCGCGCGCTTCACCCACAACTCGGCGAAGGACACCGTGAGCATCACGGACGCCGAGGGCGGCCGGGTCATCGGCACGATGCCGACGCCCTTCGCCTGGGACTCCTCGGGCCGCGACCCCGAAGCGAAGCCAGGCACCGAGGCGCGGACCGCGACGGCGACGTCCGAGGACGTCCTCGGGCTCTCCGGGCTCAGCGGCATCGAGCCGGGCGCGCGCAGCGGCGTCCTGGAGACGACGTTCACCGAGGACGAGGCCGGCGAGGGCGCGCGACTCGGGGTCGACGTCCGGGCGAGCGGGCTCCTGGAGAAGAAGGACGTGGCCTACCCCCTCTTCGTGGACCCGGGCATCAACCCCGGCTGGGCGGCATGGACCGTCGCCTACAAGCCGTACCCCAACACCAGCTTCTACAACGGCACCAACTTCAACTCCGGCACCTCCGACGCCCGTGTCGGCTACGAGAGCGACACCGGCGGCACCGCTCGCTCCTTCTGGCGCATCAACATCTCCAGCAAGCTCAAGGGCGCGGTCGTCAGCGACGCGAAGTTCAAGGTGCTCAACAACTACTCGTGGTCGTGCACGAAGAAGAGCTTCCTGCTCTACCGCACCGGTGCCATCTCCTCGGGCACGACGTGGAACAAGCAGCCCTCCTGGTCGAAGCATCAGCAGACGAAGGACTTCGCCCACGGCTACACCGGTTGCTCCGACGAGTACGTCTCCTTCACGGTCGACGAGGCGGCGACGTACGCGGCCGGGCAGGGTTCCTCGACCCTCACCTTCGGGATGCGGGCCGACGCCGACGACGAGAAGTCCGCGTACTCCTGGCGCAAGTTCAGCGCCAAGTCGGCGACCCTCAGCGTCACGTACAACCACAAGCCCGGAGAGCCCACCGGCGGCAAGACGACCCCCGGCGGCGCCTGCGCCGTGACACCGGCGACGCGTCCGGTCGGCAAGACCACGATCAAGCTCAGCGCCTCGGCGAAGGACGCCGACGGCACCGTGCCGAAGCTGCGTTTCCGTTGGTGGAAGTCCGGGGCCTCGGCCCCCACCGGGACCCTGGTCACGGCGAACAGCGCCGGCGCCGCCTCGCTGAGCATCCCGTCGGGCAGCCTCGCCGACAAGACGACCTACAAGTGGGACGTGCGCGCCGAGGACTCCGACGGCGCGCTCTCGACCTACTTCCCGCCCGGCGACCAGCCCTGCCAGTTCACCGTGGACGGCTCGGCCCCGCCCGCGCCCGAGGTGACGAGTGTCGACTGGCCGGAGGCCACCGCCGACGGGCTCACCTGGTCCGACAAGCACTTCGGTGAGACGGGCACCATCACCTTCACCTCACCGGGCGCCACCAAATTCTCCTGGACGACGGTGGGCGCGGACTACACGGAGAAGGCCGCGACCGTCGGGAAGGACGAGGACGGCGTCGAGACCGGGAAGCTCACACTGAGCCTCAAGCCGCCGAACGCCGGGCCCAACAGCATGCGGGTCTACGCCTACGACGCCGTGGGCAACAAGTCGACCGAGTACACCGACTACGCCTTCTGGGTGACCCCGGGGAACGAGGCCGACGCGCCCGGCGATCTCAGCGGGGACGCGGTGCCCGACCTGCTGACCATCAACGAGAACGGCAACCTGCGTTCGTACCCGGGGCTGGAGGGCGGTGAGCTGTACACCGGCCTGCCCGCCGCGTACACCGCGGACGGCAAGCAGAACCCGGCGGGGCACTGGTTCGACTCCGCCACCGGAAAGGCCGCGCTGATCTCCCACCACGGCGACGCCTACCCCGGCGACGGCGTCACCGACCTCTTCGCCCGCGCCACGGACGGCCGGTTCTGGCTCTACCCCGGAGACGGCTACGGCAGCTTCGACATCGACAAGCGCCTGGAGGTGCTGCTGCCCTCCAACGCGCCGAAGCCCTCGACGTGGACGCAGCTGAAGGCGGTCGGGGACATCACCGGGGACAAGCGCCCAGAGGTGTTCATCCGCAGCGGCGCCTCCTTCTGGGCCCTCGTCGGCTACAGCGGCGGCACCTTCAAGGAAGCCGTCGAGATGAACGCCGACGCGTGGCTGGAGCGGGACATCGTCAACGTCGCCGACATCGACCTCGACGGCACGCCCGACCTGCTGTGGCGCAACACCTCGAACGGCAACATGTACATCCGGCACGGCAAGCCCGGCGCGGTGAAGGGCAGCGTGAGCCTCGACTCGCTCAGGGTGGCGACCGCCTCGCGGGAGGGTGTGGACACGAGCTACGGCACCAGCTGGAGCGGGGCCTCGGTCAAGGTGGCCCTGGGCATCCCGGACATCAGCGGCGACAAGATCCCGGACATCTGGGCGTGGTTCGCCGATGGTTCGATACGGGTCTACCACCCCTCGAAGACCAACACGAACCCGGCGGTCAAGACCGTCATCGCCGACTGGTCGCTCATCAAGGGCATCGGCTGAGACCGGGCCCCACGGGTACGGAAGGCGCCGCCCCGGCCGGGGCGGCGCCTTCCGTCTCGCGTCAGGCGGAGCGGCGCCGCGCCTTCGTCGCCTCGTGGTCCGTCGCGGGGCACAAGCGGGTGAGGGCCGTCCTGCCGGGCGGGGAGGGGAGGTCAGGGACGACCTCGGGGAGGCGGAACCAGCCCCGGTCCGCGCCCATCACGCGGACGTCGTGGGACGGCGTCCGCGTCGCGGCCGCACGTCAGCCGGCCGGTGACGTACGCGGAAGCGGTGCCGACCGGGGGAGTGGACCCGGGCCGCCGCTCCCCTGTCGTGCCCGGGGGAACCCCTAACTCCTGCTACCTTCCTGCCGATTCCGACGGGTTCGTCCCCGTCGGCCGGGAGACGCGACAGAAGCGTCGGACGCGACAGAGCGGGAGCGCACGTGAAGATCGTCTGTGCCGGAGGCGGCCCCGGCGGGCTGTACTTCTCGATCCTGATGAAACTCCAGGACCCCGCCCACGAGATTACGGTCCACGAACGCAACCCCGCGGGCTCCACCTACGGCTGGGGCGTCACCTACTGGGAAGAACTCCTCGACCGGCTCCGCGCCCACGACGAGCCCAGCGCCCACGCCCTCCACGCCGCCTCCCTCCCGTGGAAGAACGGCCGCGCCCGCATCCGCGACGAGGTCACCGAGCACCACGGCGACCAGGGCTACGGCATCGGCCGTCACCGCCTCCTCGCCCTCCTCGCCGCCCGCGCGCGCGACCTCGGCGTCGACGTCCGCCACGGCAGCGCGATCGACCCCGCCACACCCCCGGCCGCCGACCTCCTCGTCGCCGCCGACGGCGTCGGCAGCACCCTGCGCCGCCACCACGCGCACCACTTCGCCCCGCGCCTCACCGAAGGCCGCAACGTCTACGTCTGGCTCGGCACCCCCAAGGTCTTCACGAGCTTCAGCTTCGCGTTCGTCGACACCCCGCACGGCTGGATCTGGTGCTACGCCTACGGGTACGGCCCCGAGGGCAGCACCTGCGTCATCGAGTGCGCCCCCGCCACCTGGCGCGGCCTCGGTCTCGACACCGCCAAGGAGGACGCTCAACTGCGCACTCTCGAAAGGCTCTTCGCTGGACTCCTCAACGGTGCCCCGCTCCTCGGCCAGGACGCCACGCACCCCGCCCCCGACTGGCGCCCCTTCCGTACCCTCACCACCCGCCGCTGGCACCACGGCAACCTCGTCCTCCTCGGCGACGCCGCCCACACCACCCACTACTCCATCGGCGCCGGCACCACCCTCGCCCTCGAAGACGCCATGGCCCTCGCCGCGGCCCTCGGCGAGGGCGGCCCGCGCGAGGCCGCCTTCGCCACGTACGAACGCCGCCGCCGCAGGGAACTCCTCTCCGTCCAGAGCGCCGCCCGCCACAGCGCCCACTGGTACGAGAACCTGCCCCGCTACATCGACCTCCCGCCCGAGCAGATGTTCGCGCTCCTCGGCCAGCGCCACTCCCCGCTCCTGCCCTACGTCCCGCCCCAGCTCTACTACCGCGTCGACCGCGCCGCCGAGCGCCTCGAAGCCCTCCGCCGCCTCAAGCGCTGGCTCGGCCCGCGCCTCGCCCGCGGCCTCCAGTCCCGGGGCGCCGACCGGAGGTGAGAGAACACCTTTGACGGTCCCCTCGCGGCCCGATAAGTTCTCAATCCCTTTACCAAAAAGGGAACTTGAGAACTCACAGACACGGGGGAAACATGAAGACGACGACGGGGGCCGCCCTCTTCCTGGCCGTCCTGGCCACCGGACTCATGGCGGGACTCTTCGCCGCCTTCTCCTACGCCGTCATGCCCGGCCTCGGCAAGGGCAGCGACCGCACGTTCGTCGAGGCCATGCGGAACATCAACAAGGCCATCCTCAACGGCTGGTTCCTCACCCCCTTCGCCGGCGCGCTCCTCGTCCTCGCGCTCGCCGCCGTCGGGGCCTGGACGAGCGGCGAGCACCGCGTCTTCTGGTGGGTGCTCGCCGCGCTCGTCCTGTACGTCGTCATGTTCGCCGTCACGGGCGGGATCAACGTCCCGCTCAACGACCGCCTCGCCGACGGCGACCTCCCCCAGGGCGCCGAGGCGCTCGCCGCCGCCCGCGAGCGCTTCGCGTCCTCGTGGATCGCCTGGAACGTCGTCCGCGCCCTCGCCGCGACCGGCTCCTTCGCGTGCGCGGCGTGGGGACTCGTGCTGTACGGGCGCGCCGACGCCTGAACCCCGCGCCTCACCCCAGGAGCAGGTGACGCAGGTGCGCGCACGCCGCCGACTCGTCGGCGTGGTGCGCGTACGGGGTCCAGCGGCCCCGTTCGTAGCCTCCCGTCTCCCACCCCGCCGCCCCGCCCGGTGTGCGGCGCAGGTACAGGAAGTCCGGTGGGAGCGGCGCCGGTTGGTGGACCTCCTCGATCCAGTAGACCGACGGGGGCAGGCCCGCCGCGCGCAGTGCGGCGGCGAGCGCTGCCCGAGGGCCCCCGGCCTCAGCCGACGAGAGCACGCAGGTAGTCGTGGTCGAGCAGCCACTTCACGTTGAGGCCCTCGCCCTCACCCGGGTTCAGCAGCGCCGGGTCCAGCTTGATCTGCTCGCCGCCGCCCGGCTGCCCGAACCACGGCGCGATCCGCCCCTGCCACACGGTGAACCGCTTCGTCACCTCGTACACGTGGTAGCTGCACGGCGCGCTCGCCTCACGGGTGTTGAGGTTCTGCGGCGGCAGCGCGCGCTTCGCGTACGCGTCACCGGCGGGGGCGAGGAAGGCCCCGTACACGGAGCCGAACCGGTCCAGGCGCTCCCCGCGCCGCAGCCGCGTCGCCGTCCGGTCCGGTTTGCCGTTCGTCTCCGCGAAGCCGTCGTTCGGCGGGTACTTCCAGCTCCCGCTCGTCGCGTCGCCCTCCCAGTACTTCTTCAGGAAGGCGTGCTCACCGAGCCCGCCCGTGCGCTTCCAGCCCTTCAGGAGCGGACCCACCGGCTCCTGCCGGGGCCCCGGCAGGTGACGCGGGCCGAGCCGCGCGTCCCCGTGGAACTCGCCCGTGCACGCGGCTGCCCGGGGAGCGGCGGCCTTGGCCGGTTTCGCCGCCTCGGCGGGAGCGGTGGCGAGCGCTGCGGTGGTGAGCGCGGCGAGCAGCAGCGCGAGCGGCTTGGCGGTCACGAAGGGGTACCTCCGGGCTGTACGGGAGCCCCGCGCCAAGAGGCGGCGCGGGTGTCGACTGCCGCAAGCTAGTCGTGCGGCGCCCCCACGCGCCCCGCACCGGCCCCGTACCCGCGGGAGTTCCCCCGAACGAGTGATGCGGCCTCCGTCAGAGCGCGAACCCCAGTTCAGCGGCAGCCCGTTCGGGCGCCGGCTCGTTCCAGTACCGCAGCAGGTTCTCGTTCGAGGTGAGCGAACGCGGCAGCGCCCGGTCCACGTACAGCGTCCCGTCGAGGTGATCGGTCTCGTGCTGCACGATCCGCGCCGGCCAGCCCCGTACCTCCTCCTCCAGCGCCGTGCCGCGCTCGTCCTCGGCACGCAGCCGCACCACCGCGTGGCGCGCCACGACGGCCTGCCAGCCCGGCACGCTCAGACAGCCCTCGTAGAAGACCGCGCGCCGCTCGCCGACGCCCTCGTACACCGGATTGATCAGCACGCGGTACGGCAGCGGCTCGCGCTCGCGCACGCGGCGCACCTCCTCGGGCACCGGAGCCGGGTCCTCCAGGACCGCGAGCCGGAGCGGCACCCCGATCTGCGGGGCCGCGAGGCCGACGCCGGGGGCCTCGCGCATCGTGCGGCGCATCGCCGCGAGCAGCCGGGCGAGCAGCGCGTCGGGAAGCTGGCCCTCGTACCGCGCGGCGGGCGCGCGCAGGACGGGCTCGCCCGCGGCGACGATCGGCAGCGGGTCCTTGGTGGCGAGCAGGCGCTCGACCCGCTCGGGCAGGGGCGGCAGGGTGCCGGGAGTGGTCATCCGGCCAGTCTCGCAAAGGAAGTCCCCGGTTCAGTCCCGCAGGAGGCCCGTCTCGCGGGAACGGGCCCGCCCCGCGCCGCGGTCCGTCCACTCCCGTACCCCGCCCGCCGAGAAGACCACCGGCAGCTCCTCCAGGCCCCGCTTCCACAGCGAGCGGCGCCAGCGCAGCTCCTCGGCCTCGACCGCGACCGCGAGGTCGGGCAGCCGGGCGAGCAGCGTGTCGATCGCCGTACGGGCGATGACGCGGGCCATCTGCGGGGACGGGTGCGGGCAGCGGTGCTCGCCCATGCTGAACGACAGGTGCGCCGTGCTGCCCTCGCCCATGCCGCCGTGCGGCCACAGCTCGGGATCGGTGTTCGCGGCGGCGAGACCCAGCAGCACGCAGTCGCCCTGCTTGACGGGGCGGCCACCGAGTTCCGTGTCGCGCGTCGCCCAGCGGCCCAGGAAGTTCTGCACCGGCGTGTCGAGCCACAGCGTCTCGGTGAGCGCCTCCGGGACGCCGACGCGCCCGCCCGCGACCTTGTCGGCGAAGCGGTCGTCGAGCAGGAGGAGACGCAGCGCGTTGCAGATCCAGTTCGCCGTGGGCTGCTGACCGGCCAGGATGAGCACCGTGAGGTCGTGCACCGCCTCCGTGTCGCTCAGCGCGGCGGCGTCCGTCACGAGGTACGAGGTGAGGTCGCGCTCGGGACGGGCCCGGCGCGAGGCGACGAGCGCGCCGAGCTGCTTGGCGACCCGCCGGTAGGCGTCCACCGGGTTCTCGCCGCGTTCGGCGTCCAGCGTGATCCGCAGGTCCTCGGCGAGGTTCTCGGTGATCTCCTCGCCCGCGGGCATCCCGCACAGCTCGATCATCACGCGGACCGGGAGCGCGTGCACGTACGCGTCGAGCAGCTCCACCTGCCCGTCGTTCACGAACCGGTCGGTGAGCCGCCGCCCGACCGACTCGCACACGAGCGAGACGTCGTACATGTCCATCGCCTCCAGCGCGCGCGTGAGCGCGCCCGCGCGGCGCCGGTGCTCCTCGCCCTCGGCGAAGAACACCGAGGGCTGGTAGCCCGCGTAGGCGAGCAGCGGCCAGTCGCCCGGGATGTTCTCCCACTGGTGCCAGCGCCGCGAGTCGCGCCCGAACTCCTCGTCGTGGCCCGTCACATAGGCGACCTCCGGGTAGCCGAGGGCGAGCCAGGCGGGGATGTCGTCGTCGAGCAGCACCGGGGCGACGGGCCCGAAGCGCGCGCGCAGTTCGCGGTACAGCTCGGCGGGCGGCCGGTCCGAGTCGAGCGTCGAGAGGCGCACCGGCTCGTCCTCCCAGCGGTCCCCGTGCGCGGGGCAGGCGGGCGGGGGGCCGCCGGCCGCGGTGGGGCCGCGCAGCGGGGGCGTGGACGATTCCTTCGGGCGGTGGTCCCAGGGCCGCAGTGGTTCGGGGCCGTAGTCGTCCGAAGGGGGCGGGAAGAGCGGGTTCTTCATACGCCTGCCTCCTGCGCGAGGGCGCGGTGGTAGAGGTGGTCGACGAGGGTGAGGAGGACCTCCTTGCAGGAGGCGCGTTCGCGCGCGTCGCAGTCCAGGACGGGGACGTGCGCGGAGAGGTTGAGCGCGGCGCGGATCTCCGCCAGGCCGTAGCGGCGCGGGTCGTTCTCGAAGCGGTTGACGGCGACGACGAACGGGGTGTGGTGGGCTTCGAGGCGGTCGACGGCGTACCAGGAGTCGGCGACCTTGCGGGTGTCGACGAGGACGACCGCGCCGAGGCTCCCGGCGAAGAGCTGGTCCCACAGGAACCAGAAGCGTTCCTGACCGGGGGCGCCGAAGAGGTAGAGCACCGTGCGCTCGTTGAGCGTGATGCGGCCGAAGTCGAAGGCGACCGTCGTGGTGGTCTTCGACTCGACGCCCGCGAGGTCGTCGACGCCCTCGCCGGCCTCCGTCATGACCTCCTCGGTGCTCAGCGGGCGGATCTCGCTCACCGCGCGCACCATGGTCGTCTTGCCGACGGCGAAACCGCCGACGACCACGATCTTCACGCCCTGCTCGGCGGTCGCGGGCAGCGGCGTGCGGGGGCCCGGCGGCGCGGTGGCCTGGGCGGGGACGGCCTCGGGGGCGGGAGCGGCGGGGGCGGACCCGGCTGTCGTGGGGGCGGCGGATTCAGAGTCTGCGCAGCGCATGGAGCACCTCTTCGAGTACGGCGGTGTCCGGCCCCGTCGTCCCCGCCGCGCGGGCGGCGGGACGCGGGGAGCGGACGCGGATGTGCCCGGCGGCGAGCAGGTCCTCCAGCAGAATGCGCGTCACCACCACGGGGAGGCCCAGTTCGGCGGAGAGCTCGACGACCGCCACCGGGTGCTGGCACAGGTCCAGGACACGCTGGTGCTCGGGCCCCAGGTCCCGCGCCCGGTCCGTCTCGCGCACGACCAGGGTGACGAGGTCGAAGACGCGCGAGCCGGGCGCGGTCCTGCCGCCGGTGACGAGGAAGATCCGGTCGGGTTCGCCCACGTCGGCCGGACCGCGTGGCGTCACGGGGTACCGGCGTTCGGTGCGGGGCTGCGCGGTTCGGCGCGCAGGTGGGCGCCGATCGCGCCGACCAGGTGGCTCATCTCCTGTCCCACGTACTCGGGGTCGGCGTTCTCCTCGGCGACCACCGCGAGGTGCGCGCCGTCGCCCGCGTCCACGATGAACAACTGTCCGCCGTAGTACGCGGTCATCGAGTGCCGCACCCCACCGCGCCGGTCGCCGAACTCGACGGACGCGCCCTGGGCGAGCGCCTGGATGCCGGAACAGATCGCGGCGAGCTGGTCGGCCTGGTCGAGGGGGAGGTCGGGGGTCCAGCAGAGTTTCAGGCCGTCACGGGAGAGGACGAGGGCGTGGCGGGTTCCGGGGGTGTGGTCCAGGAGTTTTTCGAGGAGCCAGTCGAGGCTGTTGTCGGTGGTGGGCATGGTGTGCGCGGGCGGTGTCCGGGCGGGGGCACGGACACCGGCCCTTGTCTCCAATCACGTGCGCCGGTCCGCGGCCACCGCGGGGGCGGCCGGGGGCGGGGCGGGGGGAACTGGGGCGGCCCTGCCGGGGCTCAGGGGGTCTCGCGCTCCGGCAG
>NZ_JAAGLR010000253.1 GCF_010548245.1 Streptomyces sp. SID11385 | reverse complement strand
TGCGCGCCGCGCTGCCCACGGGCACCCCGCGCCGCGGGCCGCGCGGTCCCGTCCGCCCCGAGTACCCGTGGCTTCTGCCCTCCGCCGTCGCCGACCTCGCGCTCCCGCGCCGCGCGCGGCGCACCGTGCGGGACTGGGTCGTCGACGGCCTCTGCTTCCTCGCGGCGCTCCTCGTCGGTGTCGTCAGCCTCGACACCCTCAGCCGCAGCGCCCCCAACGCCGAGGTCCTCGTCGACGTCGTCCTCGGCTTCCTCGCCTGCTGCGCCCTGTGGGAACGGCGGCGCAGGCCGCTCGGACTCGCGCTCGTCCTCATGGCCGTGGGGCTCTTCTCGGAGACCTCGGGCGGCGCGATCCTCGTGAGCCTCTTCACCCTCACCGTGCACCGCCCCTTCCGGTACGTCGCCTGGGTCGGCTCCCTCACGCTGCTGCTCGTCCCGCCGTACTACCTCGTACGGCCCGACCCCGACCTCTCCGTCACCGGGGCCACCGTCTTCGTCTCCGTCATGGTCGTCACCGTGATCGGCTGGGGCATGTTCGTCCGTGCCCGCCGTCAGCTCGTGCTCTCGCTGCGCGACCGCGCCGCGCGTGCCGAGGCCGAGGCGGCGCTGCGCGCCGAGCACGCCCAGCGGCTCGCCCGCGAGGAGATCGCCCGCGAGATGCACGACGTGCTCGCCCACCGCCTCTCGCTGCTCAGCGTCCACGCGGGCGCTCTCGAATTCCGGCCCGACGCCCCGAGGCTGGAGGTCAGGCGCGCGGCGGGCGTCATCCGCGACAGCGCCCACGAGGCGCTCCAGGACCTGCGGCAGATCATCGGCGTGCTGCGCGCGGGCGAGGAGGGCGGCGACCCCGCACGCCCGCAGCCCACGCTCGCCGCGCTCGCCCGTCTCGCCGAGGAGAGCCGGACGGCGGGCGCCGACGTGGACCTCGCCCTGGACCTCGCGGGCCGGCCGCCCGGCGCCGTGCCCGCGGCGACCGGGCGCACCGCCTACCGCATCGTCCAGGAGGGCCTGACCAACGCGCGCAAACACGCCCCGGGCGCCCCCGTCACCTGCCGCGTCCACGGCCACCCCGGCGAAGGGCTCACCGTCGAGGTCGCCCACCCCGCGCCACCCGGCGCCCCCGCGCCCGTCCCCGGCTCGGGACAGGGACTCATCGGCCTGCGCGAGCGCGCGGTGCTCGCCGGGGGCCGCCTGGAGCACGGGCCGGAGCGGAACGGCGGCTTCCGTCTCACCGCCTGGCTACCGTGGCCCGCATGACCGTGACCGTGCTCCTCGCCGACGACGACGCCCTCGTCCGTGCCGGACTCCGCCTCATGCTCGGCGGCGACCCCGCCCTGGAGATCGTCGGCGAGGCCGCCGACGGCGAGGAGGCCGTACGGCTCGCCGAGGAGCTGGGCCCCGCCGTCGTCCTCATGGACCTCAGGATGCCCGGCACCGACGGGCTCGCGGCGACCGCG
This sequence comes from Streptomyces sp. SID11385, assembly GCF_010548245.1. Lineage (GTDB taxonomy): Bacteria > Actinomycetota > Actinomycetes > Streptomycetales > Streptomycetaceae > Streptomyces. Next base: position 6,204 of record NZ_JAAGLR010000253.1, on the reverse strand, counting down.
CGGATCAGGGAGCGCCCCGCAGCTCCCGAAGTCCTCGTCCTCACGACCTTCCACGCCGACGAGCACGTGCTGCGGGCGCTGCGCGCGGGCGCGGCCGGCTTCCTGCTCAAGGACACCCCGCCCGCCGAGATCGCCGCCGCCGTACAAGAGGTCGCCGAGGGCCGCCCCGTGCTCTCGCCGCTCGTCACGCGCCGCCTCATCGCCCAGGTCGCGGGCGGCCGGTCACCGTACGCGCGCCGCGACCGGGCCCGCGCCCGCCTCGCGAGCCTCGCGGACCGCGAACGCGAGGTCGCCCTCGCGGTCGGCCGCGGCGCCTCCAACGCCGAGATCGCCGCCGAGCTGTACCTGAGCGTCCCCACCGTCAAGGCCCACGTCTCGCGGGTCCTCGCGAAGCTCCACCTCAACAACCGCGTCCAGATCGCCCTCCTCACCTACGACGCCGACCCCGCCGCGACCACCTGGGACGAGCCGGCCTGAACCCCGCCGCGTGCGGCGTTGGTCACGGACGCCCACCCGCCACCCACCCCGCTTCGCCCCGCACCGTCACCGCCCGACCCCGCACCGTGCCCGGACCGGCCGCGGGCCGAGCACCCGCCCCACGTGGCCCCGGACCCGTACCGCCCTTGATCCACGGGGAAGTTGACGCTCCGGGTCCGCACCACCCGCCGGGAAGCCTGTTCGGGCCATTGACGCGGGCCGCCACTCTCCGTTACAACTCTGCGAGCCGTCAGCCCTTCCCACCCGCCGCCCCGCGGCGCGGAGCCGGTGCACGATACTTGGTCGGTCGGGGCGGCTGACAGCGCCCGCCACGGGCGACCCTCCCCGAGCCCCCGGCCGGGGACCCCGGTCCCCGTGGACCGTGCGCCCACCGGGCGCGGCGGATTCGACGCATGTACGGCAAGACGAGAAGGGCTGGTCCTGGTGGCACGCTTTCGTACCTGGGTGAGTGTCGCGGTGGCCGCGGCGCTCGGCCTCTCCCTCGCGGGGTGCAGCAGCACCGGCGGCAAGCGCGCCGAGGATGCCCGCAAGGCCGCCGCGGCCGGCGGCAAGGCCGCCGTGAACACCCCGCGCTGGACGGTCGCCATGATCACCCACTCCGGCGACGGCGACTCCTTCTGGGACATCGTGCAGAACGGCGCCAAGCAGGCCGCCGTCAAGGACAACATCAAGTTCCTCTACTCGCACAGCGACCAGGGACAGACCCAGGCGCAGTACGTCGACGCCGCGATCGACAAGAAGGTCGACGGCATCATCGTCACGCTCGCCAAGCCCGGCGCGATGAAGTCCGCCCTCGCCCGCGCCAAGAAGGCCGGCATCCCCGTCGTCACCGTGAACTCCGGCGCCGCCGACTCCAAGAGGTTCGGCGCGCTCGCCCACATCGGGCAGGACGAGAGCGTCGCGGGCGAGGCCGTCGGCGAGGAACTCAACAAGCGCGGCAAGAAGAAGGCCCTGTGCGTCCTGCACGAGCAGGGCAACGTCGGCCACGAGGACCGCTGCGCCGGGGCGAAGAAGACCTTCGACGGGAAGATGGAGAACATCTACGTCACCGGCACCAACATGCCCGACGTGCAGTCCGCCCTCCAGGCCAAGCTCCAGACCGACAAGAAGATCGACACCGTCGTCACCCTCGGCGCGCCCTTCGCCGACGCCGCCGTCAAGGCGAAGGACGAGGCGGGCAGCAAGGCCGAGGTCGACACCTTCGACCTCAACTCCGAGGTCGTCGACGGGCTCAAGGACAAGACCCTCGGCTTCGCCGTCGACCAGCAGCCCTACCTCCAGGGCTACGAGGCCGTCGACCTGCTCTGGCTCTACCGCTACAACGCCGACATGCTCGGCGGCGGGCAGCCCGTCCTCACCGGCCCGCAGATCGTCACCCGCGACGACGCCGACGCCCTCGCCGAGTACACGAAGCGGGAGACCCGGTGAGCGCCGTGGCCGGCGGCGACGAACGGCTCCTGCGCACGCCCGGCTGGCGCAAGCTCCTGCGCCGCCCGGAACTCGGCTCGATCGTCGGCGCGATCGCCGTCTTCGTCTTCTTCGCCCTCGTCGCCGACAGCTTCCTGAAGCCCGCGAGCCTCGCCACGATGCTCTACGCCGCCTCCACGATCGGCATCATGGCGGTCCCCGTCGCGCTCCTGATGATCGGCGGCGACTTCGACCTCTCCGCCGGTGTCATGGTGACGACCTCCGCGCTCGTCTCCACGATGTTCAGCTTCCAGCTCACCGCGAACACATGGGTCGGCGTCGGCGTCTCGCTCGTCGTCACCCTCGCGATCGGCTTCTTCAACGGCTACCTGCGCCAGCGCACGAAACTGCCGAGCTTCATCATCACGCTCGGCACCTTCCTCATGCTGACGGGCCTCAACCTGGGCCTCACGAAGGCCATCAGCGGCGGCGTCTCCACGAAGAGCATCTCCGACATGGAGGGCTTCGACTCCGCGCACGCCCTCTTCGCCTCGACGCTCACGATCGGCGGCGTCGACTTCAAGGTCACGATCCTGTGGTGGTTCGGGCTCGTCGCCCTCGGCACCTGGATCCTGCTGCGCACCCGCGCCGGCAACTGGATCTTCGCCGTCGGCGGTGACGACGACGCGGCCCGCGCCGTCGGCGTGCCCGTCACGAAGACCCGGATCGGGCTCTACCTCGGCGTCGCCTTCGGCGCCTGGATCTCCGGTCAGCACCTGCTCTTCTCCTTCGACCAGGTGCAGTCCGGCGAAGGCGTCGGCAACGAGTTCATCTACATCGTCGCCGCCGTCATCGGCGGCTGCCTCATCACCGGCGGCTACGGATCGGCGATCGGCTCCGCCGTCGGCGCGCTCATCTTCGGCATGACGAGCAAGGGCATCGTCTACGCCGAATGGAACGCGGACTGGTTCAAGTTCTTCCTCGGAGCGATGCTCCTCCTCGCCACGCTGCTCAACGCGTGGGTGCGCAAGCGTGCGGAGGCCACCTCATGACCACCCCCACCGCGGCCGGGCCCGGCGACGAGCGCGTCCCGCTCGTCGAGCTGGACGACGTCAGCAAGTACTACGGGAACGTCCGCGCCCTCGAAGGCGTCTCGCTCAGCGTCCACCCCGGCGAGATCACCTGCGTCCTCGGCGACAACGGCGCGGGCAAGTCCACGCTCATCAAGATCATCGCCGGGCTGCACCAGCACGACGCCGGCGCCTTCCGCCTCGGCGGCGAGGAGACGAAGCTGTCCTCGCCCCGCGAGGCGCTCGACCGCGGGATCGCGACCGTCTACCAGGACCTCTCCGTCGTCCCGCTCATGCCCGTGTGGCGGAACTTCTTCCTCGGCTCCGAGCCGGTCAAGGGCGCCTGGCCCTTCAAGCGCATGGACGTGAACTTCATGCGCGAGACGACCCACTCCGAGCTGGCCCGCATGGGCATCGACCTGCGCGACGTGGACCAGCCCATCGGCACCCTCTCCGGCGGCGAGCGGCAGTGCGTCGCGATCGCCCGCGCCGTCTACCTCGGCGCGAAGGTCCTCGTCCTCGACGAGCCGACGGCCGCGCTCGGCGTCAAGCAGTCCGGCGTCGTCCTCAAGTACGTGGCCGCCGCGCGCGACGCCGGGCTCGGCGTGGTCCTCATCACGCACAACCCGCACCACGCCTACCTCGTCGGCGACCACTTCGTGCTCCTCAAGCGCGGCACGATGGCCGGCAGCCACCCCAAGACCGGGATCAGCCTCGACGAACTGACCCGGCAGATGGCCGGTGGCTCGGAGCTGGAGGAACTGAGCCACGAACTCCAGCGCGCCCCGGTTCCCGGCCACCTGGGCGGGCACCCGGTCAAGGACGCGGACTGAGCGTCCGTCCCCCTCCGCCGTGCCCACCGGTTCCGCGCGTGGGCACGGCAGCCGCCGTACCCACGCCGGGACGCCACCCCGACCCCCGGCAATGGCACAATCGGCCCCGGTGGGCACCCGCCCGCCCCGGCCGAGTGCCGCGCCCCCGACCGAGCAGGGACCCGATGAGCACGTACCGCGGCGCCGCCCGCGCCACCGTCCTGCGTACGCGCACCGTGGGCACCCGGGAACGGCGCTCCCACCTCAGCGCCCCGCGGGTCCCCACGGTCGGCATCGACATCGGCGGCACCAAGGTCATGGCCGGGGTCGTGGACGCGGACGGCCACATCCTGGAGACCCTGCGCACCGAGACGCCCGACAAGTCCAAGAGCCCGAAGGTCGTCGAGGACACGATCGTCGAGCTGGTCCTGGACCTCTCCGACCGGCACGACGTGCACGCGGTCGGCATCGGCGCGGCGGGCTGGGTCGACGCGGAGCGCAACCGGGTCCTGTTCGCCCCGCACCTCGCCTGGCGCGACGAGCCGCTGCGCGACCGCCTCTCGGGCCGCCTCGCGGTACCCGTCATGGTCGACAACGACGCGAACGCCGCCGCCTGGGCGGAGTGGCGCTTCGGCGCGGGGCGCGGCGAGGACCACCTCGTGATGATCACGCTCGGCACCGGCATCGGCGGCGCGATCCTGGAGGACGGCAGGGTCAAGCGCGGCCAGTTCGGCGTCGCGGGCGAGTTCGGGCACATGCAGGTCGTGCCCGGCGGCCACCGCTGCCCGTGCGGGAACAGGGGCTGCTGGGAGCAGTACAGCTCCGGCAACGCGCTGGTGCGCGAGGCCCGCGAACTGGCCGCCGCCGACTCGCCGGTCGCGCACGGCATCATCGACCGCGTCGGCGGCAACATCAACGACATCACCGGGCCGCTCATCACCGAGCTGGCCCGCTCGGGCGACGCGATGTGCGTCGAACTCCTCCAGGACATCGGGCAGTGGCTCGGCGTCGGCATCGCGAACCTCGCGGCCGCGCTCGACCCCTCCTGCTTCGTCATCGGCGGCGGCGTCAGCGCGGCGGACGACCTCCTCATCGACCCGGCGACGGACGCCTTCCGCCGCCACCTCACCGGGCGCGGCTACCGCCCCCAGGCCCGGATCGCCAAGGCCCAGCTCGGGCCCGAGGCGGGCATGGTCGGGGCCGCCGACCTCGCCAGGCTCGTCGCCCGCCGCTTCCGCCGCGCCAACCGCCGCCGCGTCGAGCGGTACGAGCGGTACGCGCAGGCACCGGGCGTCCCCGGCGGGGAGGAGCGCGCGTGAGCCTCGGCAGGCAGAGCCTTCCCCAGCAGCCGGGCCCGCTGCGGGCCGCACGCGAGGAGCCCCGCGGCCACATGATCCGCCGCCGCTCGCTGACGCTCCTGATCATCGTGCTGCTCATCGGCGTGCCCGCCGGATACCTCCTCGTCTCGGCCTCGCAGAGCCGCGACTCGGGGCGTGACAAGGAGAACAAGTACTCGGCGACGGGCCTCAGCGCGGGCTGGCCCTCGAAGGTGCAGCGGCGCATCTACGAGGTGGACATCCCGCCGAAGTCGTCGTTCGTCGCGTACTACGAGACGAACAACTGGAAGGCCAGCCGCCTCTACACCCAGTTCCGCACGACCCACAAGGGACTGACGAAGTTCCTCCACTCGCTCGGCAAGACCCGCGCCGACCTCAACGACGGCGTCACGATCAAGAAGCGCGACCGCGACATCACCCGCTGGAGCTTCGACCCCGCGGTGCACTGGACCGGCCTGCGGCACCACCAGGACGACCCGCGCCCGAGCCAGGACATCACGATCGACCGCAGCGACCCGCAGCACCCGATCGTCTACGTCGTCTCCGCGACCACACCCTGACCAGCGCCGATCCGCCGCGCGGCCCGGATTGTCGGTCCCGCCCCGTAGAGTCGGACACGGCCTCGCCGACGGGGCCGCACACGGACCCGCCACCGGGGCGGGGACCGCGGGACGCGCGCGGGAAGGAGGGGCCGACATGCCGAGCGGTGGTACGTACCGGAGCCGCGCCCACCGCGACGCCGCCCTGCCCTCGCCGGCCCCTGCGGGGCTGAGCGCCGCCTGCCAGCCAGCCGCCGCGATGCCGGGGACTCGTACGGCGGCGGGCCGGGGAGCTCGCACGGCCAGGGCCGAGGGACGACGTACGGCCGTCGCGAGGAGCCCGCGATGACGACGTGCACCCCGCCCCGCCTCGCTCACCTCGCCCCGGTCTTCCTGCCCGCCGAGCTGCCCCGCGCGGGCGCCTTCGCCTGGTGGGACCCGGCAGGCGACGCGATCCCCGACGCGGAGGACACCCTCACCGTCGTCCGCCTCCGCGCCGACGGACGCCCCCGCCGCGTCGAGGTCCCGGCCCTGCGGCTCC
>NZ_JAAGLR010000216.1 GCF_010548245.1 Streptomyces sp. SID11385 | reverse complement strand
CGGGCGCACGGGCTCGCCGCGGGCGGCGAGTGGGCCGTGGACGTCGTGGCCGCCGTACCGGTGGACACGCTGGAGCTCGAACTGCCCGCCGCGCTGGACCTCGCGCGCGCCGCGCGCGCCCTGCGGGACGACCCGCTCCTCGACGGGCACGTCCTGGTGCACGGGTACGAGGGCCCCGACACGTGGCTCGACGTGGCGGGCACCCCGTTCCGGGTGCGCCGGGCGCTGGACGCGGGCGGCGGGGTGCTGCGCGGGCTGCTGCGGGTGTCGGGCACCACCCGGCTCACGCTCTTCGCGCCCGGGAGCCGCGCGGGCGTCGACATCGTGGTGCTCGCCGACAGCAGCTCGTCGATGAGCGTGGACGACCTTCCCGCCCCCGAGGAAGTGCGCTGGCGCCCGGGGCGGCGCGGGCGGCCCCGGCTGACCCGGATGGAGGCGCTCAAGGACGCCCTGCACGCGATGATCGACGCCCGGATGCTGCACGGCGCCGGGGTGGGCACCCGCTTCGCGCTGCTGCGGTTCGACGTGGCGACGGCGCCGGTCTTCCCGCCGCACGAGGGCATGGAGGAGGTCGGGGACGCGGCGGCGGCGACGCGGCTGCGGCAGGCGGTGACCCTGCTCAACTTCCGCGACCAGGGCACCGACATCGGCCAGGCCCTGCACCGCGCGGGCGAACTCCTGCACCGCTACGGCTCCCCCGACAACGAACGGCTCATCGTCCTGGTGAGCGACGGGGCGCACGTGCCGCAGTTCGCCGAGGAGCGCTCGGGCGAGTCGGTGCAGGGCACGCAGGACCCCGTGGCGCTCATGGAGGAACTGCACACCGGCCTCGGCATCCGCCTGCACACCGTCGGGATCAGCGCCCCGGACTACTTCGACCAGTGGTGGCTGGGCCAGCGCGCCGCCTGGGGCAGCAGGTGGACGAGGCAGCCACCGCTGGGGCTGGTCCCGAACCACGCGCTGCTCGGCGAGCTGGCCGCGGCGGCGGGCGGCGACCGGCAGCGCATCGGCGGGGTCGAGGTCCTGGAGCGGTACTTCGCCGAGCTGGGCAGCGGCGTGGAGCGGGCGGTGGGCACCCCGGGCTCGGGGCCGCTCCCGCCGCTCCAGCCGCCGACGGCGTGGCAGCGGCTCACGGTGCGGGCCGAGCGGGCGGGCACGGTCCCCGCCGAGGAGTGGCGGGCGCTCGCGCAGGCGCTGCTCCAGGCGTACAGCAGGGTGGTGCGCACCTCGCTGCCCCGGCTCGGCTACCACCTGCTGGCGCCCACCGGCTGGGACCGGCTGCGGCACCTGGAGTCGCGGGCGCGGGACCTGGACTCCTTCTCGGCGTGGGTCTCGCACGCGTACAAGATCCTCAACGAGCCGCTGCCCGAGGCGCTGCGCCGCCCGCACCGGCACGATCCCGCGCGCTTCGACCTGCCCGGGCTCGTCGCGCCCTTCGCCGACGGGCGCACCTCCGAGCTGCACGAGCTGCGCAACTACCTCCACCACCGGCGCGACGACCCCAAGTACGCGAAGGGGAACCGCCTCGCCGGGGAGATCATCCGGCGCCACACCGGTACGTACGCGCCCGAGGACGACGACGAGGTGGCCTGGTCCCGGCTCCAGCTCGGGCTCACCCGCAACCTGACCGCCGTGTTCGAGGAGGCGGCCGAGATACTCGACCGCCCGCCGCTCACCCCGGAGCACGAGGCGGGGGCCGCAGACGGGGCGGACGACGGGGAGCGGCGCGAGGGGCCGCCCCCGCCCGACCCGGCGGGCCCCCGCCTCGTCCAGGGCTACAGCTGAGACCGGGACCGGCCTACAGGCTGTCCAGGAACGCGAGCGCCGTCCGCCACGTCGCCTCGGCCGCTTCGGCGTCGTGGTCCGGGAGGCCGGGGTCGGTGTAGAGGTGTCCCGCGCCCGGGTAGCGGTAGATCTCGACGTCGGCGCCGGCGCGGCGCATCTGCGGGTACCACAGGCTCAGCCACTCGTGCGTCTCGGCCGGGTCCGGGTCGGCGACGTGCAGCTGTACGGGGAGGTCGTCGACGGCCGCGTCCTCGCGCAGATCCGAGGTGCCGTGCAGGAGGAGCAGACCGCGGGCGTTCTCGTCACCGAGTGCGAGGTTCTGCGCGAGGGCGCCGCCGAGGGAGAAACCGGCGTAGACGAGTCCTTTGTCACTGTAGGGCGCGGCGGCCTTGACGGCCCTGGTCAGCAGGCGGTCGTTGCCGATCGATTCGCGCAGCTCGGCGGCCTCCTCCTCCGTTCCCGCCGTTTGCCCCTCGTACAGGTCGGGCACGCGCACCTGGTGTCCGGCCGCCCGCAGCCGGTCGGCCGCCTCGTGCACGGCCGGTCGCAGTCCGTAGGCGGAGTGAAAAAGCAGGATGTCCATGACGGTCATCCTGCCAGCGCCCCCGACCCGGACGCGCCAGGCCCCGGGGGCCGACCGAGACCCGGAGACCTTTGACGCCCATGGAAGACATCCTGCGCCCTGTCCTCGTGATCGGCGGTTCCGTCCTGCTCACGCTGTTCCTCGGCTGGGCCTCGGACCGGCTGCTCGCGCGCGCGGCGGTACGGCACAACGAGACCCCGCTGTGGGAGAAGCTGCGCGAGTGCCGGGTGCCCTGGCAGATGCTGCTGCTCGCGGCGCTGCTGCGCGGCAGCTACCGGGAGATCACCTGGAGCGTCGTGGAGCGCTCCGACGGGGCGATCGGGCTGATCCTGACCCTCGTCCTCATCGGGGCGACGGCGTGGCTCCTTGTCCGGGTCGTCTCGACGGTCCTGGAGTCCTCGTACGCGCGGTACGCGGCGGTGACGCGGGACGCGGCGCGGGTGCGCAGGGTCCGTACGCAGATGACGCTCATCATGCGGATCGTCACGGCCCTCGTCATCGTCATCGCGGTCGCCTCGATGCTCATGACGTTTCCCGATCTGCGGACGGCGGGGAAGTCGGTGCTCGCCTCGGCGGGGATCATCGGGATCGTCGCGGGTGTCGCCGCGCAGTCGACGCTCGGCAACCTCTTCTCGGGTTTCCAGATCGCCTTCGGCGACATGGTCCGGATCGGGGACACCGTGGTCGTGGACGGCGAGTGGGGCGTCGTGGAGGAGGTCACGCTGACGTTCCTCGCGGTGCGTACGTGGGACGAGCGGCGCATCACGATGCCGGTCTCGTACTTCACCTCGCGGCCCTTCGAGAACTGGTCGCGCGGCGGCGCGCAGATGTCCGGCACCGTCTTCTTCCAGCTCGACCACTCGGCGCCCGTCCCGCTCATGCGCGAGGAGCTGCGGCGCATCCTCGCCGACTGCCCGGCGTGGGACGGCCGCGACTGGAGCCTCGCCGTGACGGACACGACGCCGACGACGATCGAGGTACGGGCCGTGGTCACGGCGAAGGACGCGGACGACATCTGGACCGTACGGGTCGTGGTCCGCGAACGGCTCATCGCCTGGCTCAGCGCCCACCACCCCTACGCCCTCCCGAGCGTCGCCACGGTCCCCGCCGCCGAGCCCCCGGCCCCGGCCCCCGACCTGCGCAAGAAGGACACGCAGCCGAGCCCGGACGAGGTGCACAGCAACAACGCGGCGGACTACCCCCTGCGCGAGGACGGCCACGAACTCCCCCCGGAGGCGGAGAGCGCGCTCCGCGCGGAGGACGAGACCGTACCCGCCCCGGACGCGGACGCCGCCCGGGAGGATGAGTCCTCCCCGCGCACGGACCGCGCCGTCCACTCCCCCGCCCACTACGGCCGCGGCGCCCGCGACCACGCCCCGCAACGCCCCCACCCCAGCGCCCCGGACCCCCGCCACCACGACGTGGGGCCCGGGTCGAGGCGGCGGGGATGACCGGGAAGGACCGGGCTCGCGTGCGGAAGGGGGGAACGGAGGAAGGCGGCGGGGACACGGGGCTCAGTCCCCGCGTCCCTCCTGGGCGGGCGGCTTCGTGTGGATGTCGCAGTCGTCGGCGGTGAGTTCTGTCGTGAAACCGCTCGGCCGCCCGCACAGGCGGACGGGCACCCCGTCCGCCTCGACGCGCCACAGGGCGATGCCGTGATTCTCCGGGATGCCGAGGTCGCCCTCCTCGTCGAAGGACCACCGGTTACGGAAATCGATCGTCCCTGTGACCTGCGCGTCCTCGTCCAGCGAGGCCAGTTTCAGCCAGGTCTGCGGGCCGGTGCGCAGGTCCTTCCCGCCCGCCTTGGTCGCCGCGTAGCCGAGGGCCATGGTCGCGTCGCGCGCGAGTGCCGCCTGACCGCTGCGCACCGCCGCGTCGGTGGCCTCCAGGGGCGCGGTGCCGTGGAGCAGTTCGCCGGCCGCGTGGGTGAAGAACCACGAGGTGCTGTTCTTCTCGCCGTTCGCCCCGCCGTCCTCCTCCTCCTGGTACCGCAGGTCGGTGAGGGTGCTGTGGTAGACGGTGATCCGGCTGGGCAGAGTGGGCTCGTCGGGCGGGTTGGTCCCGTCCGGGTCGGTGGCGGTGAACTTCACCTTCGACACGTCGTCCCCGGTGATGATCGCCATCGGCCTCCGCTTCCCGTCCTCCGTCCCGGCGCACTTGCGGCTCAGCGCGTCGGCCACCGCTTCGAGGTCCTCGGCCCGGCCCGCGAAGAGCAGGACGTCGAAGTCGTGGTCGACGCAGGCCTGTTCCAGGTTCCCGGTGTCGGGGACGGGGACGGGGCCGTCGAGGGTGTAGTCGGAGCTGCCCACCAGAGTCAGCGGGCCCTTGTCGGTGAGGGCCTTGCGGAACTGCCCGGCCTGCGACGTCGTGTACGTGTCCCCGGTCCCCTTCGTCCTTCGCGCGAGCAGCAGCGCACGGGTCTTGCCCTCCTTCGCGAGCTGCTCGGCGATGACGGCCAGTTGCCGTGCCTGGAAGTCGTCGGGGGCCGCGAGCGAGAACCAGTTGTCGTGCGCGGCGGGCATGCCGGGTGCGGAGTTCGTGCCCGAGACGACCGGCAGCCCGGCGTGCCGCAAGGTCGTGACGGCGTCGCTGGTGGTCTTGAGGCTGCGGCCGAGACCCACCACACCGACGACCGTGGGGTCCCTGCGGGCGTAGGCGGCGATCCGCTCGGCCATCTCCACCTGGTGGCTCATGTCGACGCCGCCGTTGGCGATCAGTACGCGCATGTCCGGGCCGTGCTTCTTGTTGAACTCGCCCTGTGCGAGGGCCACTCCGCCCAGTTCCTCGGTTCCCTTGGTCGCCGAGAAGGTCCCGTCGGCCGGGGCGTTGAGCGGCCCGGCGTAGACGACGGTGAAGTAGTCGTTGCCGATGTCCTCGTTCTGCCGGCGGATGAGCTTCTCGGCATCACCCAGCGACCAGGTCCGCTCCTCCTTCGCCCCCTCCTTCCGCTTCGTGGGCCGCCCGTCGCGCCACGTCTGCGAGAAGCGCACCGCCCCCGTGGAGATCCCGATGCACTGCTCCGTGCCCTCCTCGTCCACCTCGCGCACGGTGTCCCGGTCGGCGCTCAGCACTCCGGTGCGGCAGTACGTGTCGTCCAGGTGCACCTGGTACCAGGCGAGAAAACCGCCCGCCACCCCGAGCACCACCACCCCCGCCCACGCCGACCACAGCACCCGCGCCACCCTGGGCCGCGCGGCGGCGCGTTCGCACCAGCGCACCTGCTGCACCGGCGGCTCCAGCTCCGCCGCCGGCACGGCGATCCGCAGCGCCCACGGCACGGTGCCGGAGGAACTCGGCGACTGCCGGGCCCGCAGCGCGCCCTCCCAGTCCCCGTGCAGCCGGGCCAGGCGGTCCGCGAAGTCGTACGGCGCCGGGCGCTCCACCGGCTCCGGCTCGCGCTGGCGGTCGAGCCCCTCCACGTCGGCCGCGTCCACCGAGGCGACGACGAGCAGCGGGTCGAGTTCGCTGCGTACGGTCCGTACGTCGCTGATCGCCTGGAGCAGCGCGATCCCGCCGTCGTGCGCGTCAGCCCGGCGCAGGAAGAGCACGGGGGGCCGCAGCCGTTTGAAGCCGCGCAGGTCCCAGCTCCAGCGCCGGTGCGCGTCGCGCAGGTCCTCCAGGAGCGCCAGCACGTGCAGCTGGAGCTGCGCGTTGCCCCCTTCCCGCAGCGAACCCGCGACGTCGGCGGCCCGGTCGGTGACGGAGCGCCAGGAGCGGAAGGGGTGGAGCAGCCCGGCCTCGTACGACTGGCGGCCCTGCACGGGCAGCAGGAAGGTCGTGGTGAGGAACCAGCGGCTCTCCCTGCGCATCCACAGCAGGAGCGGGGCCCGGCCCACGGGCACGAAGTAGAGCACGGCGAGCAGCATGAGGAGGCCGCAGGCGACGGAGAAGGCGATGGGCGCCTCGAAGAGCGGCAGGACGGCGGTGAGCACGGCGAGCACGGCGGCGAGGAGCCCCGCGGTACCGGCCTCGCTGAGCCGTTCGCCGAGCGAGTCGCGGCGGTGCGCGGAGCGGGGCCGCCAGCGCTGGCGGGCGAGTTGCTCGACGAGCGCGCGCCGCTCGGCGGCCGCGTCGACG
>NZ_JAAGLR010000185.1 GCF_010548245.1 Streptomyces sp. SID11385 | reverse complement strand
CCGCCGCGCCGCCCGCCACGAGCAGTGCTCCGGCGAGCAGCGAGGCGAGCGCGGTGAAGGCGGTCGCGGAGCGGCAGGCGGCGGCGAGCGCGGGCGCGCCGCCCTTCTCCAGGACGACGACCTGTCCCACGTACGACATGTTGAGGCCGAGCAGCACCGTGAAGGTCACGTAGACCATCGAGAAGGCGGCGAAGCCCGCGGCCGTCGAGACGCGGGCCACGATCACCAGGACCAGGATGTTGGTCAGGCTGGAGGCGGCCTGGTCGAGGACGGAGGCGGCGACCGTGGCCGAGCGTCTCATCTCTTGTCGCCCGTCCGCAGGTCCTCGGGCCGCAGTTGGCGCAGCGTCACGGTCTCGGTGCCGTCTCCGAGGCGCTGTTCGACGGGGGGTGCCGGGCGCGGGGCGGGGGGCGGCGGCTCGCTGCCCGCGGCGCGGTGCCCGGTGCCCTTCGCTCCGCCCCTGGTGGGGTGCCCGCCCTCGTCGTGGGTGACCGCGCCGAGCACCGTGCCCCCCGCGCCGACGATCAGCTCGCGGATGCGGACGAGTTCGGTGCGGTGCACGCTGCGCAGGTCGCAGACGATGACGACGCCGTCGACGCGGTCGACGAGGGCGAGCGCGTCGGCGTAGGAGAGGACGGGCGGGGCGAGGACGACGACGGTCGAGCCGTTCTCGTCGGCGTCCTCGATGAGCCGGGTGGTGCGGCTCGACGTGAGCGCGCGGGCCACGTTGCGCACCCGCTGGCCCGCGACGAGGTCGAAGGAACCGGCCTCGCCCGCGTCGACGGTGAGCGGACGGGTGCCGGGCCAGCCGTTGTCGTCGCTGTCGGCCGGCAGGCTCCAGCCGGGACGTCCCGCGCTCGTGTGCAGGCGCGCGGAGAGCCCGGGGGCGCGCAGGTCCGCCTCGACGAGGAGTACGTCCTTGCCGGTCTCCGCGAAGGAGGCGGCGAGGTTGGTGGCGACGGAGGTGGCCGCCTCGGCGCTCGCGTCGCGGGCCGCGACGACGAGGAGGCGGCGGCGGTCGGCGAAGCGCGCGTCGTAGGCGAGCCGGAAGGCGATCGAGCGGTACTCCTCGGCGGTGCGCGAGCCGGTCTGGTCGACGGCGAGGAGGCTCTTCGCGGCGCCGCGCGGCAGGGAGCCGAGCACGGGGGCCCGCACGGCGCGCGCGACGTCGCCCGTGGAGCGCGGCGAGGGGTCGAAGACGAGCCGCACCCAGGCGGCGAGGAGACCGAAGGCGATGCCGAAGGCACCGCCGAGCGCGAGGGATATGACGAGCCCGAGGCCGTCGGAGCCGGTCGGCGGGGTGGCCTCCTGCGTGACGGAGCCCGCGGCCATGTCGAGGCCCATGAGGGTGTCGCGCTGGTTCTGGAGGGTGCTGATGCGGCTCTTGAGGTTGACGTTCGCGGTCTGCTGGGCGTCGTAGGCGGAGGTGCCCTTCGTCATGCTGTCCAGCTGCTGCGCCAGCTCGTTCTGCTGCTTCCCGAGCGGGTCGATCTGCTTCTTGAGCCGGGCGACCATGCTGTCGCGCAGGTCGGACCACTTCTTCTCGCTCGCCGTCAGGTAGGCGTCGGCGAGCGCGTTGGCGCCGCGCGCGGCTGCCTCGGGCGAGTCGGCGGTGTAGGTGAAGCGCAGCGTGAGGCTCTGCGGGGGCGTGGTGACCTGGAGCCCCTTCTTGAGCGTGCGCGCCGAGGTGCCGTCCTTGAGCTTCTTCGCGGCGATCTGGGCGACGTTGGTGGAGAGCGCCGTCTGGCGCTCGGTGTTCATGTTGACGCTCTTGTCGGGCGCGGTGGAGCTGTCGAAGGGGTTGGTGGTGGGGGTGCGGACGACGATGTCGCTGTTGGCCGCGTACGAGTCCGCCGAGGTGATGCCGAGGTAGGCACCGCCGATCAGGCCGATCCCGATGCCCCCGCCGATCAGCCAGCGGTACCGCAGAAGCTGCCGGAACTGGTCACGCAGCAGTTCGGGTTCGTCCCCCGCCGGACTGACGTGCGAGTCGGTCATGTGCGCCAAACCCCCAGAGCCTCTTCGATGAGTGCGTCGATACGGGCGAGTCCCGCCGCGCGCGTCAGATGGGCCGCGACGTGGCGCGGTCCCGCATCCCCCAGTGCCCGGGCCTGCGCCGGGTCGTCGGCGAGTCTACGCACTTCCTTGAGCAGCGCGTCGGGGTCCTCCGGGGCGACGAGGACGCCCGCGCCCGAGCGCAGCACCTCGTGCGCGGTGCCGCCCTCGGCGGCGACCGAGGCGAGCACGGGGCGCGCGGCGGCGAAGTACGAGGTCAGCTTCGAGGGCACGCTCATGTCGAGGACGGAGGCGCGCTGCGTGACCGCGAGGACGTCGGCGGCGGCGAGGACGTCCATGAAGTCGGCGTCGTCGGCGGGCGGCAGGAAGTGCAGGTTGGGCACGCCGCGGCCGAGTTCTTCGAGGTGGGCGCGCTGGTTGCCGTCGCCCATGAGGACGAAGCGGACGGCGGGGTCGCGGCGGGCGGACTCGACGAGGACGTCGAGGCCCTGCTTGAGGCCCATGTTCCCCGAGTGCACGACGACGGTCTCGCCCGGCTTCCAGCCCAGTCGCGCGCGGGTCGCCTCGCGGTCGCCCGTGGGGCTCGTGACGTGGGACCAGTTGGGCACGAGGCGGATGCGCTCAGGGGCGACGCCGAGGGCCTCGACCTTGGCGCGGAAGGTCTCGTGGATGACTCCGACGAGGGTCGCGCGGCGCAGCGCGAACGACTCGGCGCGCGCGGCGACCTTGGCGGCCCGGTCGCCGCCGCTGATGCCGCTCTGCGCGGCGGCTGCGCCCATCAGGTCCTGGACGACGGGGACGTAGGGGACCTTCCAGCGGTGCGCGAGGCGCGCGGCGAGCACGCCGCCGGCGAGGCTCGGCATCTGCGCGTGCACGGCGTCGGGGCGCGGCATCCGGGGCGGGGCGACGGCGCCGTGCAGGAGGATCGAGCCCTCGAACAGGGCGCGGCGCACGGCGGTCTGGCGGGGCGGCACGGTGTGCCTGCGGCGGTGCACGGTGACGCCCGCACGCTGCTCGGTGCGCCGCCAGGCCCCCGCGTACTCGGGGTCGAGGCTCCACGAGGGGTAGTGCGGCATCCCGGCGAGGACGTGGGTCTCGTGGCCCGACGCGGCCCAGTGCTCGGCGATCTGTGTCGCGTACGGGCCGATCCCGGCGTGCTCCGGCGCGTAGTTGGTGGACACCATGAGCAGGGTGCGTCGCCCCGCT
Organism: Streptomyces sp. SID11385; assembly: GCF_010548245.1. Lineage (GTDB taxonomy): Bacteria > Actinomycetota > Actinomycetes > Streptomycetales > Streptomycetaceae > Streptomyces. The sequence goes on along the minus strand of NZ_JAAGLR010000185.1, from coordinate 1,915 downwards.
ATGTCCCCGGTCTGATCATGTGCGCTCACGCAGCGCTCCCCTTCCCCCAGCATTTCGCTGCAATCCCCCGGGCGTTCGCGCAGGTACAGACCCTTTCGGTCCTCCAGGCGAAGCTTTCCTAGCCTAAACGTTCACTCACGCCGAAGTGAACGCGCACGCTATCGTCGGACCCGCACCGCACGAACGGTGCGAACGAGACCAGGGGGGTTTCTTTCATGGCGGAGCACAGACCGTATCGAGTCGGTTATGCCCCGGGGGCTTACGATCTCTTCCATATCGGACACCTCAACATCCTTCGGCACGCGCGCAATCACTGCGACTACCTCGTGGCGGGCGTCGTCTCGGACGAGATGCTGGAGCGCGCCAAGGGCCGTCGGCCGATGATCCCGCTGGTGGAGCGGCTGGAGATCGTGCGCAGCGTCAAGTACGTCGACGCCGCCTTCGTGGAGACCGTGCCGGACAAGGTGGAGACCTGGAAGCAGGTCCGCTTCGACGTGCTCTTCAAGGGCGACGACTGGCGCGGCACGCCGAAGGGGGACAAGCTGGAGCGCGATTTCGCGGCGGTCGGCGTGGACATCGTGTACTTCCCGTACACCGTCCACACGTCCAGCACGCAACTGCGGCGCGCGCTGGACGTGCTCACGGGGGACGAGCGGCCGGCCGGGCCGCTCAGCGCCGAACTGCGCTGAGTTCCCTGAACCACTTGGCGAGGAACGCGAGCAGGAAGAGCACGGCGGCGAGGGCGAGGGCCGCGTAGGCCCAGCGGAAACCGCTGCCCGCGCCGAGGAAGAGGAAGACCAGGCAGAAGATGCCGTGGTCGACGGGGAGCAGCGCGATCGCCCGCAGCGTCGAGGGGGCCGCGGCGGGCGTTCCCGGGGCCGGGCGCGGGGTGAGCTTCTCGGTGAGCAGTCCGCCGAAGAAGGTGACGACCGCGGCGAACTGGAAGACGAGCGGGAGCAGCAGCCAGGCGTCCTCGCCGTCGATGCCGTAGGCGTCCGGGTGGCGGTAGAAGGAGATGAGCACCGCCGCGTGCAGGGCGGTGATCTTCGCGCAGTCGACCACGTGGTCGAGCCACTCCCCGGCGGCGCTGCCGCCGCCGCGCAGCCGGGCGAGCTGGCCGTCCGCCGAGTCGAAGGCGAACCCGATCGCGAGGCCGAGCCACACGAGGACCCCGAGGCCCACGGCCGGAGTGCCGATCGCGAGGCCGACCACGGCGGCGAAGCTGAAGAGCGCGCTGATCACCGTCACCTGGTTCGGTGTCAGACGCAGCGCGTAGGAGCAGGCGGCGAGGACGCGCCCCGCCGGGCGGTTGGCGAAGCGGGAGTAGAGCGAGACGCCTTTCGAGGACTTCTGCGCGGTTCTCAGCTCGCGAAGCGCGGTGTTGATCGTTCCCATGGCCCCCCCGGGTCATTTTTCGTTCATGTGCCGGTCAATAATGTCAGGCGGCATTCGCGACCCGGCGGGCGGTACGGGTGATGCGGGCGGCTACGGCATCGTCCGCGCACCGCCCGGGGAAGAACACGAGGCCCCGCGCGCCCCTCCGGCCCGCCGACCCGCCTCCGCGCCGGACCGCCTCCGCGTCGATCTCCCGCACACCGCGGCAGCGGCAGGCCCGCCGGGCCCCGTCCGGCAAACCCGCCTCCTCTATCACAATCACCCCATCCCCGATAGAGGTTCGGCGGTAAACACCCCCATCGGGCGCTATGCCCGTACAGCACCCCAAGAGTCCGCTTCGGCACGGTTAGCATGGCCCGCACGCGGCCCCGGTCCGCGTCTCGTACGTCGCCGTACTCCCCTCCCCCACCGTCGAGACCGAGGGAACCGCGGAATGCCAGTGACCGCTCAACACCCGCGCCGCCCGGGCCGCCCCGGGCGCCTGCCCCGGGCCGCGCCGCCCCTGCTCCTGCTCGCCCTC
>NZ_JAAGLR010000145.1 GCF_010548245.1 Streptomyces sp. SID11385 | reverse complement strand
GGCTCGGCGGCGAGCGGGTTCCCGCTGCCCCACCCCGGCGCGTCGAGAAAGGCCACGGGCGCCCTGCCGCCGGGCAGCCGCGCCCCGGCGGGCAGGTGCACGCAGTGCGCGGCGACCCCGCCCGCCTGCGCGGTCAGCCGCGTCAACGCCCGTCCACCGTCCGGCAGTACGTCGAGCACCCCCACGCTCGTCCCCGCCTCGGGCACGGGCCACGCCAGCGCGGTCACGGCCCGCACCACCTCGCTCCCGGCCGTCACCCGCACCGGTCGCAGAACGGGCGAACTCCCCGCCGGGACAGCCGTATCGACGACACCGAGCACCATCCCGTAAGGCCCCGCGTCACCCGATCGCCCGTCCGCCATGCCGTCTCCGTGTTCGTCGTACGGGCGTCCGAAAGCGCACCGTGTGCGGGGAATCGTAGCGGGGGCGCTCCCGCCGGGTGGCGGGGACGGCGAGTCCGTCGGACGATTGGCCTCCTTGCGCGTCAAAGTCCTTATGGCTGAGGTGAGTTGCGACGCGAATGATGTCTTGCGCCGCCGTGTGTGTGGCGTGTTAATGGTCTGCACCCGGAAAGTGACCGCCAGTGCGGCCGGGTGCGGAGCGATGGCGTCTCAGGGGGAGGGGCACGAGGCATGGACGCGAACGGACCCGGCCCGGCGGACGGCCTCCCGCCGCGCCCATCGGACGGGGGCGGGGCGGAGGAGGGCGCGAGATCACCCCGCCCGTCCCCGGAGCCACCCGGGCCCCCCGGCCCCGTACGTCCGCCTTACCGGCCCGCGCCGCCGTCCGCCCCGCCCGGACCGCCCGCCCCGTCGCGGGGGAAGGCCGACGACCAGCAGGAACTCCATCTCGTGGACCTGTGGGTGAGCCAGCGACTGCTCGGCATCGACACCGCCGTCTACCCGCTGCGGAACATCGTCCGCGTGCACACCTTCCGCATCCGCCCCGACCGCAACGCCGCCGTGCTCAAGTTCTTCCAGCGGCTCGCCCTCCTCGTCGTCGCCGTCGTCCTCGCCGCGTGGGGCTTCGGTGAGAACTCGGACGGCACGCGCGCGGTGCCGGGAGGAGTGACGGTCCTCGTCCTCGGCGTCGTCGCCTACCTGCTCGGGGACCTCCTGAACGTCCTCTTCTCGCGAGGGCACCACGTGCTCACCGTCGAGACGGCGGGCAGCGCGCGGGCGCTCCTGGCGAGCAGGGAACTCGACCAACTGCGGGACGTCGTCGAGCGGATCTCGTACGCGATCGAGCATCCCGGCGCGGAGTTTCGCATGACCATCGAGTCCTTCGCGCTCAACCCCCGCACCTACCACTACTACGGCGACAGCGTCAATCTGCACGGCGACCACAACATCGGGGTGAAGAAGGCGTGAGCGGCGGCGAGCACCACTACTACGGCGACGCGGTCAACATCACCGGCGACCACAACATCGGCATCAACCACGGCTTCGTCGTCAACCCGGCCCAGGACCCGCAGGAGTTGCGCGCACTCCTCGCGCTCCTGCACGAGCACGCGGCGGCCCTGCGCGACCGGCTCCCGCCCGAGGACGCCGACGAACTCGACGCCTCCCTCGCCGAGGCCGGCGACGAGACCGCGACCCCCCGCGCCCGCCGGGGCGCCCTCCGCGTCCTCGCGGGCATCGCCGCCACGGCCGGCGAACTCGCGGGCCCACTTATCGAAACGGTCAACCGCGTGCTCGCCCTCATCGGCCGCTAGGGCCTGTCGTCGCGGGACCCGCACCGGGCGCGCACCCCACGGCGCCCCCCACGACGCCCCCCATGCCGGTCTCACTCCCGGGCGCGGTACGCGCACAGGAGGGCCGCGTCGTCCGCGAGGCGGTCGTGGGTGTGGCGTACGACGTCCTCCACGACCCGGCGCGCGAGCCGGTCCCCGTCGTCGCCGCCGAAGAGGGCGAGGCGCTCCGCGAGCGGGTAGAAGGTGCCGTCGCCGTTCCGCGCCTCGATCACCCCGTCCGTGTACAGCAGCATCGTCTCGCCGGGCCCGAACGCGTATCGCTGCACCGTCCACGCGTCCGGGTCCAGGGCGCCGAGCCCCAGGGGCGGGGCCGGGCGCGCGGCCTCCAGCGGCTCCGGCCCGCTCGCGCGCAGCACGTACGGGGGCGGGTGGCCGCAGGAGAGGAGCAGCGCGTCCTCGCCCGCGTCGGGTACGTCCACGAGCAGCGCGGTGGCGAAGTCCTCGGCCGCGCCCTTCTGCGCGTTGCTCCACTCCAGCGCCGCGTCGAGGTGGGCGGCCAGCCCGGGCAGGCTCAGGCCGAGGTGCGCGGCGGAGCGGAAGGCGCCGAGGAGGAGGGCGGTGTCGTCGAGGGCGTCGAGGCCCTTGCCCCGTACGTCCCCGATCAGCAGCCGGGTCCCCTCCCGGGTGCGCGCCACCGCGTAGAAGTCCCCGCCGATCTGCGCCACCTCACCGGCCGCGCGGTACTCGCAGCCGATCCGCAGCGGGCCCGTCCGGGCGGGCGGCGGGCGCAGCAGCACGTCGTTGGTGGCGTCGGCCATGGCGCGCACCCGGGCCAGTTCCGACTCGCGGCGGCTCCGGGCCCGGCTGTAGAGGACCAGGGCCAGGGAGATCACCGCGACCGCGGCCACCTGCACCGCCGTGTTCGGGGTGTCCGTCTCCTCGCGCGCCACGCCCAGCAGGAACTGGAGGACGACGGCGAGCACCCCCACGCCCGCCGTCGTGCCGGGCCCGGCCGAGGCGGCCGTCAGGGCCGGGGCCACCGCGATGAGCGGCCCGAGGTGGACGGACCGGGGCACGGCGAGGTCGACCGCGCCGAGAACCACCATGGACGCCACCGGGACCAGCACGGCGGGACGCAGAACGCTCCGGCGTCCTCGGCGGAGGGCGGGCGGGGGGACCGGCTCGGACATGCCCCTATTCGTACCGCAATGCCGCACCCGGGAGCCGCCTTGCGCGAATGCCGCGCGGGGCGGGGCGCGGTCGGTGCCGTGGAGTGCGGTGGCGGGGTGTCAGCGGGCGCCCCGGTCCTCACCGCCCCCGGTCCTCACCACCCCCGCCCCTCAGCCCTCCACCGCCTCCCGTCCTCCCCGCGTCGATTCCCGCTCGACCAGCCAGTACGGTGCGTGGTGCACCTCGAACGGGGGTGGGGTCGCGGCGCTGACGCGGTCGGCCAGGCACTTCACGGCGAGCGCGGCGATGGCCGCCTTGTCGGGCACGACGGTCGTCAGGGACGGCGTGCCGTACCGTGCCTCCTCGGTCCCGTCGATGCCGGTCAGGGCGATGTCCTCGGGGACGCGCAGCCCCGCCTCGTAGAGGGCCCGGCGTGCGCCGAAGGCGAGGAGGTCGCTGAAGCACGCGACCGCGTCCGGGCGTCTGTCCGGCGGCAGCGCGAGCAGCGCGCGCATCGCCTCCAGGCCGTTGCGCCGGTCGAACTCGTCGACAGGAGGCGCGAGTCGGGGGTCGAAGGGCAGCCCGGCCTCGTGCAGCGCCCGCTGGAAGCCCTCCAGCCGCTGCCGGCTCGTCGCGGTCCCCTTGCGGTCGTGGCCGATGGCGGCGATGCGCGTGCGCCCCAGCGAGGCCAGGTGCGCGGTGGCCGTGTGCGCCGCCGCGACGTTGTCGATGAGGACGTGGTCGGCGGCGACCCGGTCGCGCGCGTAGCTGCGCTCGCCGAGCAGGACGAGCGGGAACGTGCCGGAGACGGGGGCGAGTTCCTCCGCCGTGGTGTGCAGGGGCGAGAGGATCACGCCGTCCAGGAGCGAGGCGCCCACGCCGCTCGCGAGCCGCAGTTCCTCCGCCGGGTCCCCGAGGGTCTCCTCGATGAGGACCGTCAGGCCCAGCGCGGTCGCCTCCGTGCGGACGTGGTGGGCGAGTTCGGTGAAGTACGGGCTCACGAGCTCCGGCACCACGAGCGCGATCATGCCGCTGCGACCCGTGCGCAGCCGTCGCGCGGTGGGATTGGGCCGGTACCCCAGTTCCTCCACGGCCTGGGCGACCCGCGCCCGGGTCGGCTCGGAGACCCGTGCCGCACCGCGTACAACGTTGGAGACCGTTTTGATCGACACTCCCGCGCGCCGCGCCACGTCCTTGAGTGTCACCGCTGCCACAACCGTGTCCTCTCCGGGGAAAAGGCCAGTCTAGGGCTCTGACCGGACGGTGGGCCAGTGCCGCCACGTCCGGAAGAACCCCGCTGCCGAAGGGTTGACCCCGGCGATACGCGGCGGTTACAACGTGGGAACAGCAAGCGGTTGCTGTCCGGAATCCACCGGCGGTCGCCACGTCCCCGGGTCCCCCCTGCCCGCTCCCGCCCCGCGGGACGCTTTCACGCCGGGCACGTCTCCCGGGGCCCGCACCTCCCCGTCGCACGCCATCCGCCAGAGAGGCCGCATGTCTTCGCCCAGCCGTACCCCCGCCACCCCCGCTCCCGCCGGCCCCCCGCCCGCACCCCTGCGCACCGCGGTCGTCGGGACCGGCGGCATCGCGCGCTCCAGCCACCTGCCCGCGCTGCGCACCCTCGCCGAGGAGGGCGCGACCGAACTGGTCGCCGCGGTCGACCTCGACGCTGCCTCCGCCGCCTCCTTCGCCGCGGAAGCGGGCATCGCGCACTCCTCCACCGACCTCGAAGCGACCCTCTCCGCCGTCCGCCCCGACCTCGTCGTACTGAGCACACCCCCCTCCGTCCACCGCGCCCAGGCCATCGCCGCGCTGCGCGCCGGGGCCTGGGTGTGGTGCGAGAAGCCACCGTGCCCCTCGCTCGCGGACCTCGACGCCATGACCGCCGCCGAAAGGGGCGGCGCGGGGGACCCGTACCTCTCCATCGTCTTCCAGCACCGCTTCGGCTCCGCCGCCCGGCACGTACGCCGCCTGCTGCGCGAGGGCGCCTTCGGCAAGCCGCTCGTCGCCCACTGCCAGACCACCTGGTACCGCGACACCGCCTACTACGCGGCGCCCTGGCGCGGACGCTGGGCCACCGAGGGCGGCGGGCCCGCGATGGGCCACGGCATCCACCAGACCGACCTCCTCCTCGACCTGCTCGGCCCCTGGCAGGAGGTGCGCGGCATGGCGGGCCGCCTCGTCCACGACGTCGAGACCGAGGACGTCTCCACCGCCCTCGTCCGCTTCGCCGACGGCGCCCTCGCCACCGTCGTCAACAGCGTCCTGAGCCCCGACGAGGTCAGCCGCATCCGCATCGACTGCGCCCTCGCCACCATCGAGGTCACGCACCTGTACGGGTACCGCAACGCCGACTGGCGCATCACGCCCGCGCCCGGCGTCGACGAGGAGACCGTCGCGGCCTGGCGCGACTTCGGCCCCGACGAGCCCAGCTCCCACCTCGCCCAGCTCCGCGCCCTCACCGCCGACGTCCTCGCCGGGCGCAGGCACCCCACCAGCGGCGAAGGCGCCCGTCGCACGCTGGAGTTCATCACCGCCCTGTACAAGTCCGCCTTCACCGGGAACGCCGTGCACGCCGGCGAGATCGCGCCCGGGGACCCGTACTACACCGCACTCCACGGCGGCGCGCCCGGCTGGGCCCCCGCCGAGGCAGGGGAGAACGCCGCATGACCCTCGTCCTGACCCACACCCACGGCGACCGCGTCACCCTCGTCCACGAGGCCACCGGGACCGAACTCCTCGCCTACGTCTACCGGCCCGAGGACCCCTGGGAGGCGCCCAAGCCCTACCTGCACCCGCTGCGCACCCTCTCCGGCGCCCTCGTCACCGACTACCGGCCCAACGACCACCGCTGGCACAAGGGCCTGCAACTGACCGCCTCGCACCTCTCGGGCCAGAACCTGTGGGGCGGCAACACCTACGTGCACGGCGAGGGCTACCTCGCCCTGCCCGAGCGGGTCGGCTCGATGGCCCACACCGGCTTCGGCACCGTGCGCGCCGAGGGCGACCGCGCCCTCATCGAGGAGACGCTGACCTGGCACCCGCACGACACGGCGGTGCACTGGGCCGACGAGCGGCGCCGCATCGAGGTCGCGGCGGGCACCGACTGCTGGTCGCTCACCTGGACCTCCGCCGTCACCAACCGCCACAGCGAGCCGCTGCGCTTCGGCAGCCCCACCACCCACGGCCGCCCCGACGCCGGGTACACCGGGCTCTTCTGGCGCGGCCCGCGCGCCTTCCGCGGCGGCGAGACCTTCACCGCCGAGGCCGGGGGCGAGGATCTGATGGGCACCCAGTCCGACTGGCTCGCCTACACGGGCGAGCACGACGGCTGCGACGGCCACGCCACGCTCGTCTTCGCGCACGCGCCCGGCAACGACCACCGGGGCGCGGCGGGCACCCACCCCGCCCACTGGTTCGTGCGCAGCGAGCCCTTCGCCGCCGTCGCCCCCTCGTGGGCCTTCCACGAGGAACTCGTCCTCGCGCCCGGCGACTCCTTCGCCCGCACCTACCGCGTCACCGTCGCCGACGGCCGCTGGGACCGCGCGCGCGTCCTCGCCCACTTCGAGGAGCAGCCGTGGTGAGCGACACGTACGAGGGCTTCCCCGGCGCGGTCGCCGTCTCCCGGCTCAGCGTCTACGACTGGCCCACCGTCGACGGCCACCCCGGCGGCGGCACCCCGCACCTCCACCTCGCCTGCACCGAGGGGTACGTCGTCACCTCCGGGCGCGGCAGCGTGCAGACCCTCACGACCTCCGGCTACCGCGAGGACCCCCTCGCGGCGGGCAGCGTCGTCTGGTTCACACCCGGCACGATCCACCGCCTCGTCAACGAGGACGCGCTGCGCATCACCGTCGTCATGCAGAACGGCGGGCTTCCCGAGGCCGGTGACGCGGTGCTCACGCTGCCGCCCGGGCTGCTGACCGACCCGGCGACGTACGCCGAGGCGGTCCGCATCCCCGCCGGGGGCACGGAGGAGGAACGGGCGGAGGCCGCACGGCGCCGCCGCGACCTCGCCACGCACCGCTTCCTCGCCCTGCGCGAGGCCGGCGCACAGGGCGACCCCGCCCCGCTCGCCGCCTTCCAGCGGGCCGCCGCCGCCCTCGTACGGCCCCAGCTCGACGCCTGGCAGGAGCGGCTGCGGAACGGCGCCGAGGCGGCGACCCGCGCGAGCGGCACCCAGCTCGCCGCGCTGCGCGAGGGCAACGCCGAGCACCTCAGCCGGGCCCGCGTCACCGCGAGCGGGCCCACCGCACGGGGCCGCTTCGGCATGTGCGGACGCCTCGACGTCTACACCGACGCCTGACCCGTCCCCCCAAACGCCGCAACCCGCCCCCCCACGTCCGACTCCCACCCCCGCACCCCTGGGACCGCCCCATGCCCGAGCCACCCCCCGCCCGGCCCCGCCGGCGGACCTTCCTCGCCCTGAGCAGCCTCGGCGCCACCGCCGCGCTCACCCCGCTCTCCGCCTGCTCCTCGGACGGCGGGAGCGGCGGCAACGGTGTCACCCTCACCTTCGCCTGGTGGGGCAACGACGACCGCGCCACCCGGACGAACAACGCCGTGAAGCTCTTCGAGAAGGAGCACCCCGGCATCACCGTCCGCACCTCCAACGCCGACTTCGGCTCCTACCTCACCAAGCTCGCCACGCAGGCGGCCGGCGGCGGCGTCCCCGACGTCGTCCAGCTCGACTACCGGCAGATCTCCCAGTACGCGGCGGGCGACGCGCTCGCCCGCCTGGACGAGCCGATCGACGCGGGCACCATCCGCACCGACGAGATGGCCGACTCCTTCCTGCGCACCGGCACCTACCAGGGCCGCCAGTACGCCCTGCCGATGGGACGCGGCATCACCGGCTACGCCTACGACTCGCACCTCTACGCCAAGGCCGGGATCGACACCCCCGAGCCGTCCTGGACGTGGGAGGAATGGGCGGACGCCAACGTCCGCATCCACCGCCTGGGCCTGCGCGGCCCCGACGGACGCACCGTCACGGGCGCCAACGACGGCGGCACCAACGAGGACGTCTTCGAGGACTGGCTGCGCGGCCGGGGCGGACAGCTCTACGAGGACCAGCGCCGCCTGGCGTTCACCGAGCGCGACCTCACCGCCTTCTGGACCTTCTGCGACACCCTGCGCAAGGAGGGCGCCGTCGCCGCCGCCCGGGACACCACCCAGGCCAAGACCACCGAGACGAGCCCGATGGGCCGGGGACTTGCCGCCGCCGACTTCACGTGGGACGCGCCCTTCCCCGGCTACCCCGCCCTCCTCGGCGAACAGGTCCACTACGCGCCCGTTCCCACCACCGGCGGACGCGCGGGCGCCTACTTCAAGCCGTCCATGCTCATCGGTATCGGCGCCCACTCCGCGCACCCGAAGGAGGCCGCGCGACTCGTCGACTTCCTCCTCAACGACCACCGCGCGGGCGACATCCTCGGCTTCTCCCGCTCCACCCCGCCCAACCGCGCCGTCGCCGCCCGCGTCGCCACCACCCTCAAGGGCGCCGAGCGCGAGATCTACCGGTACGCGCAGGCCATGGAGAAGTACGGCCTCGCCGACCCGCCCCCCGCGCCGCCCCGGGGCGACCTGGCCGTCCAGGCCGCCTTCGGGCGTACGTACCAGCGCGTCATGTTCGGCCTGGCCACCCCCCGGCAGGCCGCCCGCGAACTCATCGACCAGGCCAACCGGGAGCTGAGGCAATGAGCGTCCTGACCACCCGGCCCCCGGACCGCACCACCCGGCCGCCCGCCCCCGGGAAGCGACGCACCCGCAGCCGCCGCGAACAGCGGTGGCCCGCCTACGTCTTCCTCTCCCCGTGGATGATCGGCGCCGTCGCCCTGACCCTCGTCCCGATGGCGGTCTCCCTCTACCTCTCCTTCACCGACTACAACCTCTTCGACCCGCCGCACTGGGTCGGGCTGCGCAACTACACCGAGATGCTCACCGAGGACCCCCGCTACTGGCGGTCCGTCGGCACCACGCTCCTCTACGTCGTCGTCGCCGTCCCGCTCAAACTGGGCCTCGCGCTCGGCGTGGCGATGCTCCTCAAGAACCTCGGCCGGGGCCGCGCCTTCTACCGCTCCGCGTTCTACGCGCCCTCGCTGCTCGGCGCGAGCATGTCCATCGCGCTCGTGTGGCGCGCCCTGTTCAACGACGGCGGCACCGTCGCCCGCGTCCTGGGCGCGGTCGGCATCCACACCGGCGGCTGGGTCGGCAATCCCGACTACGCGGTCTTCGCCGTCGTCCTGCTCACCGTGTGGCAGTTCGGTGCGCCCATGGTCATCTTCCTGGCCGGGCTCCAGCAGATCCCGCCCGACCTCTACGAGGCCGCCGCCCTCGACGGCGCCGGCCGCCGGCGGCAGTTCCTCTCCGTCACGGTGCCGATGCTCTCGCCGGTCGTCTTCTTCAACCTCGTCCTGGAGACCATCCAGTCCTTCCAGGTCTTCACCCCGGCCTTCGCCATCAGCGGCGGCGACGGCGGCCCGGCCGACTCGACGCTCTTCTACACCCTCTACCTCTACGAACGCGGCTTCACCGCCTCCCACATGGGCTACGCCGCCGCCATGGCCTGGATGCTGCTGCTCGCCATCGGGGCCGTCACCCTGATCCTCTTCCGCACCTCGCGGTCCTGGGTCTTCTACGCGGACGAGGAGGACCGGTGAGCACCCTCGCGAAACGCTGGCTGCCGCACACCGTCGCCCTGGTGTGCCTGCTCCTCCTGCTCTACCCGCTCGGCTGGCTCGCCGCCACCTCGCTCAAACCGGCCACCGAGGTCGCCACGAGCCTCAAGCTGTGGCCCGGCCACTTCGAGTGGTCCAACTACACGACGGCGCTCGACGGCGTGTCCGGCGTCTCCGTCGGCCGCCTGCTCGGCAACAGCCTGCTCATCGCGGGCGGCGCCGTCCTCGGCAACGTCCTGTCCTGCTCGCTGGCCGCCTACGCCTTCGCCCGGCTGCGGTTCCGGATGCGCAAGCCGATGTTCGGCTTCATGGTCGCGACGCTCATGCTGCCCCACCACGTCGTGCTGATCCCGCAGTACATCATCTTCAACCGGCTCGGCCTGGTGGACACCTACTGGCCGCTCATCCTGCCGAAGTTCCTCGCGACCGAGGCGTTCTTCGTCTTCCTCCTCGTGCAGTTCATGCGCGGACTGCCGCGCGAGCTGGAGGAGTCCGCGCGCATCGACGGCTGCGGGGCCTTCCGCACCTACTGGGCCATCACACTGCCGCTGAGCAGGCCCGCGCTCATCACCACGGCGATCTTCACCTTCATCTGGACGTGGAACGACTTCTTCACGCAGATGATCTACCTCTTCGCGCCGGAGAAGTACACCATCACGCTCGCGCTGCGCAGCTTCGTGGACCAGTCGAGCACCTCCGCGTACGGGCCGATGTTCGCCATGTCCGTCATCTCCGTCCTGCCCATCGTGCTCTTCTTCGCGGTCTTCCAGCGCTACCTCGTCCAGGGCATGGCCACCTCCGGACTGAAGGGCTGAACCCCCATGAGCCGATCCGCACCCGCCCCCGTACGCGCGCCCCTGCCCACCCGCGCCCCCAGCGACCGCCGCGAACCCGGCGAGGTCTTCGGGCCCGCCTTCTCGCTCTTCGCCGACGTCCTCCTCGTCAGCCTCCTCACGAGCCTGTGCTGTCTGCCGGTCCTCACCGCGCCCGCCGCCTTCGCCGCCGCGGCCGAGACGCTGCGCGAGACGGCGGCGGGCGGCAGGACCGCCTCCGCCCGCACGTACCTGGTACGGCTGCGCGCCCGCCTCGGCCCGCGCTCGCTCCTCCTGGGCCTGCTCCTGCCCGCCTTCGCCGTCGCCGTCCGCGCCGACCTCGCCCTCGCGGGCGGGGAACTGCCGGGCCGGGCCCTGGTGGGCCCCTCCCTCGTCGTGCTCGCGCTCGCCGCCGGGGTGCTCCTCCTGCGGGCGAGCGCCGCGCCCGGGCCCGTGACGGCGCGTACCGCCTGGCAGCGCACGGCCGCCGACCCGCACGGCAGCCTCCTCCTGGTGGCCGCCCTCGTACTCGCCGCCCTCATCGCCTGGGCGATGCCCCTGCTGCTCCCGCTGCTCCCCGGCCCGCTCGCCTTCGCGGCGACCGCCGTCGACCTGCGCGCCACCGCGAAGACCCGGAAGAGCTGAGCACCCCCTCGCCCCCTCCCCACGGAGTTCGTTCATGCACAGCCACCTCGACGTCGCGGGCCACCCCCGGCCGCAACTGGTCCGCGAGCCGGACTGGCGCGACCTCTGCGGTACGTGGCAGTTCGCCCACGACGACGCCGACCAGGGCCGCCGCGCCCGCTGGATGGCCCCGGAGACCACCGCCCCCTGGACCCGCGCCATCACCGTCCCGTACCCGCCCGAATCGCCCGCCTCCGGCATCCACGACACGGACCAGCACCCCGTCCTGTGGTACCGCCGCACCCTCGATCTGCGCGCCCCGGCCCCGGGCCGCCGTCTCCTGCTCCACTTCGGCGCCGTCGACCACCGCGCCGACGTGTGGCTCGACGGGCATCTCGCCGGCCGCCACGAGGGCGGGCACACCGGCTTCACCTGCGACCTCACCGACCTCGTGACCGCCGGGGGGCCGCACGTCCTCGTCGTCCGCGCCGAGGACCGCCCGGACCCGGCGCAGCCGCGCGGCAAACAGGACTGGCGCGCCGAGCCGCACGTCGTCTGGTACCACCGCACCTCCGGCATCTGGCAGCCCGTCTGGCTGGAGGAGGTCCCCGAGCAGCACCTCACCGCGCTGCACTGGGAGAGCGACATCGCCCACGCCCGCGTCCGCTGCCGCACCCGCCTGGACCGCTGGCCCGACCAGCCCCTCGACCTCACCGTCCGCCTGCGGCTCGGGGACCGCCTCCTCGCCGAGCAGCGCGTCCGCCTCGAAGGCCCCGAGAACGAGACCGACATCGCCGTCCCCGCCCTCCGCCACGGCCAGGACCTCGACGACCTGCTCTGGAGCCCCGAGCACCCGCACCTCGTCGACGCGACACTCGAACTGACCGACGCCGAGGACGGCGCTCTCGTCGACCGGGTCCACTCCTACCTCGGGCTGCGCGACATCGGCTGGGACGACGGCGTCTTCCTCCTCAACCACAAGCCGTGCTTCCTGCGCTTCGCCCTCCAGCAGGGCTACTGGCCCGCCTCGCACCTCGCCGCCCCGGCCGACGCGCTGCGCGAGGAGGCCGAACTCGCCAAGTCCATCGGCCTCAACGGCCTGCGCCTGCACCAGAAGATCGAGGACCCGCGCTTCCTGTACTGGGCCGACCGGCTCGGGCTCATGCTGTGGGGCGAGATGCCCTCCGCGTACGCCTTCGGCACGCCCACCGTCGAACGCGTGACGGCCGAGTGGACCGCCGCCGTCCTGCGCGACGTCAGCCATCCCTCCCTCGTCGCCTGGGTCCCCGTCAACGAGTCCTGGTCCGTGCCGCACCCCGCCGAGGTCCCGGCCCAGCGCCACTTCATGGACGCGCTCTACCACCTCACCAAGGCCCTCGACCCCTCGCGCCCCGCCGTCTCCAACGACGGCTGGGAGATCTCCGCCGCCGACATCTGGGGCGTGCACGACTACACGCAGGACCCGCGCGACCTGCGCGAGCGTTACGGCGCGTCGGTGCGTACGGGCGCCTTCGGCGAACGGTGGCCCGGCGCCCGGCGCCTGCTGCTCGACGGAGTGCGGCACACCGGACAGCCGGTCGTGCTCAGCGAGTTCGGCGGGGCGACCCTCGTGCCCGAGGAGAGCGCGCCCTGGTTCGGGTACGACACGGTGGCGAGCCCGGAGGACTTCGCCGCGCGCCTCGCCGCGCTCGTCTCGGCCGCCGAGGACTCCGGGCTCGCGGGCTACTGCTACACCCAGTTCACCGACACGCTCCAGGAGACCAACGGCCTGTTCGACGCCGACCGCCGCCCCAAGATCGAGCGGGAGACCCTGCGCGCCATCCTCACCGGACGCGCACGGTCCTGACGGCCGGGGCGGTCCTGACGGCCTGGGGCGGTCCGCCCTGCCCCGCGTGCCTGCGCGGAGTCTTGACGCGGTCCCAGGCCGTCCCTACGGTGACCCACCGACAGCTCTGCATCGTTGTAAATCGTCCGTCCGGTCCGGCCACCCGGCCGGGCCGCACGGTGCACGAAGAAGGAGCCCCCCACATGCGCGCGCGCCCGCCCCACCTCCCGCGCCCGTCCCACGCCCTGCGCCGGTCCCTCGTCCCGCGCCCGTTCCGCCTCCTGCGCCTGTTCGGTGTCCTCGCCGTCCTCGTACTGCTCGGCGCGGGCACGAACGCGGTCCGCCCCGACGAGGCCGCCGCCG
>NZ_JAAGLR010000110.1 GCF_010548245.1 Streptomyces sp. SID11385 | reverse complement strand
GGGCGTCGCGCGCGGCGAGGGCGGCCAGGTACGCCGTGCGCAGCCCGGCGGCGGCCTGCCGGGGCTGCGTCCCCGGCGCCGTGCGCGCCACGTGGTCCTCGACGAGGGCTTCGACGACGTCCCACGGGGGCGTCTCCGTCCCGTCGACGCAGGCCCGCATGCCCCGGGGGTCGCGGGCCCAGAAGATCTCGCACCAGCCGGCGCCCGGGTCGAGTCCCGCGAGCAGTTCGCCGAAGGCGCGGGCGAAGTCCGCGACCGGGTCCCGTGCCTCGGCGGTCCCGAACTGGTCGATCCGGAAGGGAAGTCGTCCCACCACGCGTGCCCCGCTCCCACTGCGGCGTCCGTCCTTTGGTGCGGAAGGAAACACCCGCCGTGTTACGCGGCGGCTACACGGGCTTTTCGGGGAGCGACGGAGTCACGGGCGGGAAGCGCGGGGCGCGCGAAGGGGGGTGACGGGCGGGGCACTCCCCCCGCCGACCCCCGCCCCCCGTGCACGACGCCCTGCCCCGTCTCGAAGTGATCTTCGTGGCGTACCGGGGCGAGTCCCCCGCCCCGGTTTCCCGTTACCGGCTGTTCCGGAGCATGGTGGACCCTGTCGGCAATGAGGCATGGCGCCGCCGGGGCGGGGCAGGAGAGCCCGGGCGGGCACGACGGAGGAGTCGCACAGGATGACGCAGCAGGACGGGACGGCGTGGGTCGGCCTCTCGCTACCCGGTCTCGACTGGCTCTTCGTGCTCGGGCTGCTCCTCACCGCGGCGGTCGTCTGCGTCGCCGTCCCGTTGCGCATCGAGATGAGCCGCTCGCACGGCGGCGGTTCCGCCGACGACGCGCAGGCCCGCTCCGGGTACGAGGACTGACCTCCCATGACCCTGCACACCCCGCGCCTGCTGTACGTGACCGACCTCGCCTACCGCGCAGCGGGCCGCCGCTACGCGGACGAGGACCTGGAGCTCTCGGCCCGGCTGCGCGCCGACTTCCCGCTCGCCCTGTGCGATCCGCGCGACGCCGCCCGTCTCCTGGACGGTTTCGACGCCGTCCTCGTCCGCAACAGCGGCCCCGTCCTGCACTACCCGGCCGCCTACGCGGAGTTCCGCGCCGAGGCGCTGCGTCGCGGCATCCCCGTCCACAACCCGCTCACGGGCCGCGCCGACATGGCGGGCAAGGGGTACCTCGTCGAGCTGACGCGCGCGGGCCTGCCCGTGATCCCGACGTACGCGGGCGACACGGCGCCCGGCGACCTGCCCGCGTCCGGCTCGTACATCGTCAAGCCGGTCGACGGCGCGGACTCGGTGGGCCTCGCGCGCCTCGACCCGGCCGCGCTCGCGGGCCGCACGCCTGACGCGCGCACGCTGATCCAGCCGTACATCCCGTTCCGGTACGAGGTCTCCTTCACCTTCGTGGACGACGTCTTCCAGTACGCGCTGTACGCCCCGGACCCCGCCCGCCGCTGGGAGCTGGCCCCCTACCGTCCGAGCGCGGCGGATCTCGCCTTCGCGCGCCGTTTCATCGAGTGGAACGCCCTGCCGTACGGCATCCAGCGCGTGGACGCCTGCCGCACGCCGGAGGGGGACCTGCTGCTCGTGGAGCTGGAGGACCACAATCCGTACCTGTCGCTCGGACTGCTCGACGAGGACACCCGCACGTCCTTCGAGCGGGCGCTGGTGGCCTCACTGAGGCGAGCGACGGCGCACAGCTGAGCCCCGCCGGCGGACAAGTCGGCCCCTCCGGCGGCAGAACTCTCAGCTCACCGCACCGAGCGGAGCCGCCCCGCACGCCTCCTCGATGGCGTCGAGCGACAGCTCCAAGGCCCGGGCGAGCGCCGCCACCGTGAAGAAGGCCGGGGTGGGAGCCCGCCCGGTCTCGATCTTGCGCAGCGTCTCGGCGGAGATGCCCGCCTCGATGGCGACCTCGGCCATGCTGCGCCCGCCGCGCGCGTCCCGGAGGAGCGCCCCGAGCCGTTCGCCGCGGGCGCGTTCCTCGGGGGTGAGCGGAGTACGGACCATGCGGCGATTCTACGGGGCCCGCACGGCGTACGGAGGGGCGCGATCAGGACGGGTCCGGGGCGGGGGTCGGGCCGGGCGGGTCCGGGCGGGGAAAGTGCAGCGGGTCCGGCGCGGTGACCGGCCGTGGGCGAGCGGTATAAGAATTGCGGTATAGTAATTGGCATGGTGCGAAGGAAGACAGCAGCCGAGATTCTTGAGATGCGCGAGGCCGGACGCGTCGTGGCCCGTGGCCTGCACGCCGTGCGGAAGGCGGCGGCGCCCGGCGTACGGCCGCGCGAGCTGGACGAGGTGGCACGCGAGGTGCTGCGGGAGGCCGGGGCGGACTCCCCGTTCCTGAACTACCACCCGCACTTCGCCCCGGTCCCGTTCCCCGCGACGCTCATCATCTCGGTCAACGACGCGATCGTGCACGGCATCCCGGGCGACGAGCCGCTGCGCGACGGCGACCTCGTGAGCGCGGACTTCGGGGCGCTCCTCGGCGGCTGGGCCGGGGATTCGGCGATCAGCTTCACGGTGGGGACGCCGCGCCCCGAGGACGTCAAGCTCATCGCGACGGCGGAGCGCGCGCTCGCCGCCGGGATCGAGGCGGCGAAGGCGGGCGCGCGGATCGGCGACATCGGCTACGCGGTGAGCACCGTGTGCCGGGCGGAGGGGTACGGCATCCCCGAGGACTTCGGCGGGCACGGCGTGGGCCGCGCGATGCACGAGGACCCGGGCGTGCCCAACGAGGGACGGCCGGGGCGCGGCATGGTGCTCCGCCCCGGGCTCGTCATCGCCATCGAGCCCATGGTCATCGCGGGCGGCACCGACGGCTACCACCCGGACCCCGACGGCTGGACGCTGCGCACGAACGACGGTTCCCGCGCCGCCCACGTGGAGCACACGGTGGCGGTGACGGAGGAGGGGCCACAGATCCTGACGGCGCTGTGAACGCGCGCGGGCGGCCGGCTCGCGTACGTACGGGAGCCGGCCGCGCGCGGGCGGGGTCAGTGGGTCACGGGGCGGGGCGCACGACCATCGCGCTGCCGCCGCCGCGCCGTACGGGTTCGGCGGCGGCCCGCCAGCGGCCGTCCTTCAGCCGCTCGATCCCGGTCGCCGCGCCGATCTCGGGCACCTGCGTGAACGTGTGCCCGATCGCCTCCAGCTTGCCGCGCAGCGCGCTGTCGTACAGCGCCGGTTCCAGCTCGGTCGCCGCGGCGTTGCGCTGGCTCGCGCGCGGCGCCGCGATGGCGTCGACGAGCGGGAGACCGCGGTCGACGTAACCGGTGAGGGTCTGGAGCACGGTCGTGATGATCGTCGCGCCGCCCGGCGAGCCGAGCGCGACGACGGGTTCGCCGTGCCGGTCGAGGACGATCGTCGGGGAGATGGAGGAGCGCGGGCGCTTGCCCGGACCGGGCAGGTTCGGGTCGGGCACGGCCGGGTTCGCCTGGGTGAAGGAGAAGTCGGTCAGCTCGTTGTTGAGCAGGAAGCCACGGCCCGGCACGGTGATCGCGCTGCCGCCGGTCTGCTCGATGGTGAGGGTGTAGGAGACGACGTTGCCCCAGCGGTCCGCGGTCGTCAGGTGGGTCGTGTTCTCGCCCTCGTACGTCGTGTCGACGCCCTTGCCCGCGGGCGCGCACCCCTTGCCGGGGTGGCGCGGGTCGGCGGGGGCGAGCGGGCTCTTCAGGACCGCGTCGTCCTGGATCAGGCAGGCGCGCGAGTCGGCGAAGCGTTGCGAGAGGAGTTCCTTCGTCGGCACGTTCTCGCGGCTCGGGTCGCCGACCCAGCGCCCCCGGTCGGCGAAGGCGATCCTGCTCGCCTCGATGAAGTGGTGCAGGTACTGCTCCTGGGAGAGCTTGCCGAGCTTGTCGTTCTCCAGGATGTTCAGCGCCTCGCCGACGGTCGTGCCGCCGGAGGAGGAGGGCGCGATGGAGTAGACGTCGAGGCCCCGGTAGCCGGTCCGGGTCGGGGCCTGGTGCTTGACGTCGTAGGCGCGCAGATCGGCGGTGGCGAGCTTGCCGGGGCGCGCGTTGCGGGTCGAGCCCGGGGCGAGCGGCGGGTGGGTCGCGGTGCGCACGATGTCCTGGGCGAGGGCGCCTCCGTACAACGAGCGCAGTCCCTTGCGGGAGAGTTCGTCGTACGTACGGGCCAGGTCGGGGTTCTTGAGGGTGCTGCCCACCGCGGGGGGCTCGCCGCCGGGCAGGAAGAGCTTCGCGCTCGCGGGGAAGTCGCGGAAGCGGGCCGCGTTGTCGGCGGTCTGCTGACGGAAGGTGGCGTCGACGGTGAAGCCCTGGCGGGCGAGGCGGGTCGCGGGCGCGAGGACATCGCGGGTGGACGTGCGGCCCCAGGAGCGCAGCGCCTCGTCCCACGTCGCGGGGGTGCCGGGGGTGCCGACGCTCAGGCCGCTCGTGACGGCGTCGGCGAAGGGGAGCGGAGCGCCGTTCTCGACGAAGAGGTTCTTGTCGGCGGCGCGGGGCGCGGTCTCGCGGCCGTCGAGGGTGTGGACGCGGTGGGTGCGGGCGTCGTAGTAGACGAAGTAGCCGCCCCCGCCGAGCCCCGAGGAGTAGGGCTCGGTGACGCCGAGCGCGGCGGCGGTCGCGACGGCGGCGTCCACGGCGTTGCCGCCCTTGCGCAGCACCTCGATCCCGGCGGCGCTCGCGTCCGCGTCGACGCTCGCGACGGCCCCGCCCCAGCCGGTGGCGACGGGGGTCTTGGCGACAGGTCCGGGGGTGTGCGGGGGTGGGGCCGCGCCGAGGCTGAGTGCCCCGGCGACGACGGCGGTCAGGGACAGGTACGAGAGGGTGCGGCGGCGCCCGGCGCGCCGCGCCGCGGAATGTGACATCCGGTCTTCCTCCAGTCAACAGCCGTCCGCGCAGCGTAACTTGGCCCCCAGCTCACCACCAGAACGCCACGCGGGCACCGCACCACGCACCCCCGCCTCGGCGCGGAGGCGCGGATCGGGCCCCAACCGGCCCCGCGCGCGGGCCGGTTGAACTGCCGAGCCGGTACGATCGCGCGCCATGACGGACGACGTACGCGACATCCTGCTCGGCCTCCTCGCCTCGGCCCTCAGCGCCGCGCTCGCCTGGTCGGCGCGCGCCTTCGTCGGGCGCCGCCGCCTCGGCCGTACGAGGGAGTTCTTCGGGCTGCCCGCGCACAGCGAGGCGCTGCTCGTGGTGAACAAGGACTCGGGCGGCGCGGACTTCGCCGTCGCCCGCTTCGACGCGTACGCGCTGCTCGAACTCGCCGCGCTGATCAAGGAGTGCGGGGCGCGGGCCCAGGTCCTCGCCCACGACGAGGCCCGGCGCGGCTTCGGCGAGCTGGCGGAGTTCTGCGTGGGCGGCCCGTACTCGAATCGCCGCACCGCTGCGCACCTGGCCGCGCTGCTCCCCGGGATACGGGTGGAGACGGACCCGAGCCCCGAGCGCAACGCCTTCGTCATCGGCGGCGAGCGGTACGCGCTCGACCACGGCCAGTCCGAGTACGTCCTGCTCGCGCGGCTCACGACGGGGCGCGAGGAGCTGACGCGCCCGGTGTTCCTGCTGTGCGGGCAGCGTTCGGTGAACAACCAGGCGGCGGCGCGCTACCTCGTGACCCACCAGGAGCGCCTGCGCCGCCGCTACCGCCGCGACTCCTTCGTGCTGCTGCTGCGGGTCGTGAACTCGGCGGCCTACGGCGCGGATGTCGTCGAACTCGTCGGCGACGTGACCCGGACGGCGATGACCCGCGCCGAGACCGTGCCGGAGACGCGGGCGAGCGCGACGGAGGCGTGACACCCGGTCCGGGCGCGCGGGGACGTGAGAGCGGGGCCGGATCGCTGTCCGGACCGCGCGCACCCCACGCCCGCCCCGCTTGCAGCCCCCATTCGGCGGTGTTTGGGTGGTGGGGGCGAAGACGCCCGTAGTCGGACACGTCCCCACCGGGCACGTGGGCCGGCATCCGTGCGTGCCGTTCACAGGGAGCGCCCATGTCACTGTCGTCCTTCGGGTCACTCGGCGGCCAGGACCCCTTCTCCGACCTGCTCAACCGTTTCTTCGGGATGTCCCCCGGTTCCTCGCCGCCCGCCGTGCAGCGGGTGCCGATCGGGCGGCTGCTGAGCGACTCGGCGCGCGAGCTGCTCGCGCGGGCGTCGCGGCGGGCGGAGGAGGACGGCAGCGCGGACCTGGACACGGAGCACCTGCTGTGGGCGGCGACGCAGGTCGAGCCGACCCGTTCGCTGCTCTCCCGCGCGGGGGCCGCCCCGGACGCGCTCGCCGAACGGCTCGCGGACGTCCTGCCCGGCGAGAGCGCGGTTCCCTCCGCCGAGCCGGGACTGACCCCCGCGGCGAAGCGCGTCCTGATCGGCGCGCACGCCCGCTCGCAGGCGGCGGGGGTCTCGTACATCGGCCCCGAGCACATCCTCGCGAGCCTGGTCGACGGCTCGTCCCCGGCCGTCGAACGGCTGCTGGGCGACAGCGGCGCCGACGCGGAGCGGATGCGCGCGGAGACGGGACGCGGCGGCGGCGAGCAGGGCCCGGGGCCGGGGCGGGCGGGCGGTGCGGGGCGTGCGGACAGCGCCACGCCGACGCTCGACGAGTACGGCCGGGATCTCACCGAGGAGGCGAGGGCGGGCCGCCTCGATCCGGTGGTGGGGCGCGCGGAGGAGGTCGAGCAGACCGTCGAGGTCCTCTCGCGGCGCTCCAAGAACAACCCCGTGCTCATCGGCGAGCCGGGCGTGGGCAAGACCGCGATCGTCGAGGGCATCGCGCAGCGCGTCGTGAGCGGCGACGTGCCGAAGACACTCAAGGACCGGCGCGTCGTCGCGCTCGACCTGCCGGGGCTCGTCGCGGGCTCGAAGTACCGGGGCGAGTTCGAGGAGCGGCTGAAGAAGGTCATCGACGAGGTGCGCGCGGCCCAGGACTCGACGATCCTCTTCATCGACGAGCTGCACACCGTCGTCGGCGCGGGCTCGGGCGGCGAGGGCTCGATGGACGCGGGCAACATCCTCAAGCCGGCGCTCGCGCGCGGCGAGCTGCACGTGGTCGGCGCGACGACGATCGACGAGTACCGCAAGAACATCGAGAAGGACGCGGCGCTCGAACGCCGCTTCCAGCCCGTCATGGTCTCCGAGCCGAGCGTCGAGGAGACGGTGCAGATCCTTCAGGGGCTGCGCGACACGTACGAGGCGCACCACCAGGTGCGTTTCAGCGACGACGCGCTCGCCGCGGCCGCCGAGCTGTCGGACCGCTACGTCACGGACCGCTTCCTGCCGGACAAGGCGATCGACCTCATCGACACGGCGGGGGCGCGCGTGCGGCTGCGCTCGCTCGGCGGCTCGGCGGAGGCGACGGAGCTGGAGGACCGGCTCGCGAAGCTGAACCGCGAGAAGGACCAGGCGGTCGCGGCCGAGGACTTCGAGCGGGCGGACGGGCTCAAGCGCGAGATCGGGTCGGCGCGCGCGGAGCTGGACGGGATCGCCGAGCGGCGCGAGGGCGTGCGCGAGGTGACGGTCGAGGACATCGCGCAGGTCCTCTCGCGCCGTACGGGCATCCCGGTCGCGCAGCTCACCGAGGACGAGAAGCAGAAGCTCATGAAGCTGGAGGAGGCGCTGCACTCGCGCGTCGTCGGCCAGGAGGAGGCGGTGACCGCCGTCGCGCAGGCGGTGCGGCGCAACCGGGCCGGGATGGGCGACCCGGACCGGCCCGTCGGCTCGTTCCTCTTCCTCGGCCCGACCGGGGTCGGCAAGACGGAGCTGGCGAAGGCGCTCGCGGAGCTGCTCTTCGGCGACGAGAACCGCATGGTGCGCTTCGACATGAGCGAGTTCCAGGAGAAGCACACCGTCTCGCGGCTCGTCGGCGCCCCGCCCGGCTACGTCGGGCACGAGGAGGCGGGGCAGCTCACCGAGAAGGTGCGCCGCAGCCCGTACAGCGTGCTGTTGTTCGACGAGGTCGAGAAGGCGCACCCGGACGTCTTCAACACGCTGCTCCAGGTGCTCGACGACGGACGGCTCACCGACGCGCAGGGCCGGACGGTCGACTTCCGGCACACGGTCGTCATCATGACGTCCAACATCGGGGCGCAGCGCATCCTCGATCACCACGGCGACGTCAGCGGCATCAGGGACGAGCTGATGGAGGACCTGCGCGGACGGTTCCTGCCGGAGTTCCTCAACCGCGTGGACGAGGTGATCATCTTCCACAGCCTCGGCGACACCGAGCTGACCTCGATCCTCGACCTGCTCCTGGAGCGCAGCGCGCGCCGGGTCCACGCCCAGGGCCTCGGTCTGGAGATCACCCCGGCGGCGAAGAAGCTGCTCGTCGCGCACGGCACGCAGCCGGAGTTCGGGGCGCGGCCACTGCGCCGCACGATCCAGGCCGAACTGGACAACCGCATCGCCGACCTGCTCCTCGGCGGCGAGGCGGACCCGGGGGACACGGTGGTCGTGGACGTGGGGGACGAGTCGCTCCAGACCTCGGTGCGCAAGGGGGCGGCGGGCGGGGAGGCGAAGGCCGCCGCCTGAGCGGTACGCGGCGCGAGCCGCCCCTGGCCCGTACGGGCCGGGGGCGGCTCGCGCGTGCGGGGGGCGGCCCGTAATCGTTACTCGCGCGTAACATGCCGACCGGTTACCTCCGGTAAGCCCCTGCGGTTACCGTCGGGTCACTTAGCGGTCCTCACCGCGTCGCTCACCCTTCCCGAGAGGTGACCCATGCGCGCTCCCCGCTCCTCCCCCACGCTCGCCGTCCTCGCGGCGGCACTCCTGCTCACCGGTCCGGCCGCCGCCGGAGCCGTCGCCGCCCCCGCCGCCGCTGCCGCGGCGCCGACCGTCCGCTTCGCCGACATCCCGGGCGACGGCGGCACCGTCCTCAAGGGCAACGTCGTCGCCCCGGCCGACACGAGCCGCGCGTACCCCCTCGTCGTCCTGCCGACGAGCTGGTCGATGCCGCAGATCGAATACCTGGCACAGGCACAGAAACTCGCCGAGACGGGGTACGTCGTCGTCACGTACAACTCGCGCGGCTTCCTCCAGTCCGGCGGCGAGATCGAGGTCGGCGGCCCGAAGGACGTCGCGGACGCCTCGGCGGTCATCGACTGGGCACTCGCCAACACCCCGGCGGACGCGGGCCGCATCGGCATGGCCGGGGTCTCCTACGGGGCGGGGATCAGCCTGCTCGCGGCCGGCCACGACCCCCGGATCAAGGCGGTCGCGGCGCTGAGCGGCTGGGGCGACCTGATCGACTCGATCTACAGCGGCCGCACCCAGCACGCGATGGCGGGCGCGCTCCTCGGCGGCCTCGGCTTCCTCACGGGGCGGCCGAGCGCCGAGTTCCAGCAGATCCTGAAGGACTTCCTCGGCTCGAGCCTCGCCAAGGAGGACGAGATGATCGCGTGGGGCAAGGTCCGCTCCCCCGCGACGTACCTCGACGGCATCAACCGCAACAAGCCCGCCGTCTTCCTCGGCAACGCGTGGGGCGACTCCTTCTTCCCGCCCAACCAGTACGCCGACTTCTTCTCCAAGCTCGCGGGCCCCAAGCGCCTGGAGTTCCGGCCCGGAGACCACGCGACGTCGGAGGCGACGGGCCTGCTCGGGCTGCCGAACGACACCTGGACCGACACACGTCGCTGGCTCGACCACTACCTCAAGGGCGAGGACAACGGCGTGCAGAACGAGGCGCCCGTGCACCTCTCCTCCCGCTCGGACGGGGGGTACGAGGACTACGCGAGCTGGCAGGACGTCGGCAAGGCCACGACGAAGCTCGGCCTGGGCGGCAGTCAGCGCATCGCCACGAACCTCGACTCGGGCGCCGACGGCGGCGTCACCCTCCTGTCCAACGCGCTCGACCAGCTCGTCAAGCTCCCCCCGACCGTCTCGGTTCCGCTCCTTCCGCGCGCCTGGACGGGGGTGTGGCAGTCGTCGGCGTACGGCAGCGAGCGCCACGTACGCGGCACGGCACGGCTGCACACGACGGTGACGCCGACGAAGGCGGACGGCACCTTCGTCGCGTACCTGTACGACGTGGGCCCGCTCGGCGTCGGCAAACTCGTCACCCACGCCCCGTACACCTTCCACGACCGCACGCCGGGGCAGCCGTTCGCCGTCGGCCTGGACCTGTTCGCGACGGCGTACGACGTACCGGCGGGCCACAAGCTCGCCCTCGTCGTGGACACGGTCGACCCGCTCTACATCGAGCACAACCCGACCGGCGCGCAGCTGACCTTCTCCTCGCCGGCGGCCGACCCCTCGTATCTGTCGGTACCGCTGCGCGAGCAGTGATCCCCGGCCGGCGCCGGACGGGTCACACCTTCTCGGCGTCCCCCGTCCTCAGCGGGCGGGGGACGCGGTGTTCTGGAGCGGGGCTCCGGGGCCCGGCTCCGGTGTCGCGGCCGCCTTGGCCTTGGGATCGCGGCGCTCCCGCCGCGCGAGCCAGTGCGCCAGCCAGGACAGGAGCATGCACATCCCGATGTAGACGGGCGAGATGACCATCACCACGGGGATGAAGGGCAGGTCGTAGTCGAGGTTGGACGCGATCAGTTTTCCGGCATGGAGGAACTCCTCATAGGTGATCAGGTATCCGAGCGAGGTGTCCTTGAGCGCCACGACCAGCTGGCTGATGATCGACGGCAGCATGGCACGGATCGCCTGCGGGATCAGGATGTACGTCATGACCTGCGTCTTGCGCATGCCGAGCGCGTACGCCGCCTCCCGCTGGCCGCGGTCGACGGAGGCGATCCCCGAGCGGAACACCTCGGCGAGCACCGAGCCGTTGTAGAGCGTGAGCCCGGTGACGAGGGCGGGCAGGGGCTGCACCTTCAGCGCGATGAAGACGAAGAAGATCATCACGAGGACCGGCATGGCCCGGAAGAACTCCACGAGCGCGGTCGCGGGCCAGCGGACGAGGCGGTGCTCGGACAGGCGCCCCACCGCGAGCAGGGTGCCGAGGGCGAGGGCGAGCACCGCCGAGATCGCGAAGGCCTTCAGTGTGTTGCCGAGCCCGCGCAGCAGGAGCTCCTGGATGCCGACGTACTCGAAGGGAGTCCATTTGGCCGCCGTGAACTGGTCGGTGTCGAAGAGCAGGTAGAGGAGCCAGCCGAGGAGCGCGAGGAGCACCGCGGTCGCGGCCAGGCCGTAGAGCGCGTGCCTGCGGCGGGTGCGCGGTCCGGGGATGTCGTAGAGGGCGCTGGCCCCGGGCTCCCCGTGGCGCGAGAGGAGGGACTTCACCGCGGCACCCCCCAACGGTGTTCGAGGTAGTTGAACAGGGCGCTGATGGCGAGGGTCAGGATGAGATAGCCGACGGCGATCCAGACGAAGACCCACACGATGTTGAAGCCGAGTTCGTTGAGCGTCTTGTACGTGCCGAGGAGTTCGGTGACGCTGAAGGCGCCCGCGATCGCCGAGTTCTTCGCGAGGGCGATCAGCTGGGAGCCCACGGGCGGGATCACGGAGCGGAACGCCTGCGGGAGGATCACCGTCGTGAGGGTCTGGCCGAAGCTCATGCCGAGCGAACGCGCCGCCTCGCCCTGCCCCTTGGGCACGGTGTTGATGCCCGAGCGGAGCGCCTCGCAGATGAACGCCGAGGTGTAGCAGCCGAGCGCGAGCACGGCGAAGAGCTGGAAGGGCAGGACGAGCCCGAAGCGTGGCAGACCGAGCAGCACCGCGAAGAAGAGCAGCGTGAGCGGCGTGTTGCGCAGCACCGTGACCCACGCGGTGCCGAAGGCCCGCAGGCTGCCGACCGGGGCGACCCGGAAGGAAGCCATGACGAAGCCGAGGGCGAGGGCGAGCAGCGAGGCGTAGACGGTGAGTTCGAGCGTGCCGAGGAAACCCTTTCCGTATTCCGAGAAGTTCTGGGTCAGTACGTCCATGGGCGGTCCGGGGGTGCTTTCTGCGCGGTGCCTTGGCGGCGGGTGCCGGGGGGGGGTGGTGCGAGTGGCGCTGGGTGGTGTGGTTCGCGCGCCGCGTGGTGCGAGGGGGCGCACTGCTTGGTGCGGGGGCGCGCCGCCTGGTGCGGTTCCCGGCATCGAGTGGCGCGCCCCGTGGTGCCGCTCGCCGCGGGCGGGTACCCGTGGGGTCAGGAGGCTGGGTAGCGGTCGATCGGTGGTGGCTTCGGGGCCGGGACGCCGGAGAGGCCGAGGGTCGCGTCGTACGCCTTCTTCCAGGTGCCGTCGCGCTCGCGAGCGGCGAGGATGCCGTCGATCGCGAGGCGCAGCGCGTTGTCCTTGCGGGGCACGCCGATCCCGTACGGTTCCTTCGAGAACGGCTTGCCGACCACCTTCAGCTCCTCGGGCACCTTCGCGGCGTAGCCGAGCAGGATCGAGTCGTCGGTCGTGACGGCGTCGACCTGGTAGGTGAGCAGGTTGTCGACGCAGATCGAGTACGTGTCGTACGAGACGAGGTCGGCCTTCGGGTAGTCGTGCTGGATGCGCTGGTACGGCGTCGATCCGGCCGCCGAGCAGACGCGTTTGCCGTCGAGGTCGTCCGGCCCCTTGATGCTGTCCTCGTCCTTGCGCACGAGCAGGCCCTGACCAGCCATGTAGTAGGGCCCCGCGAAGCCGACGAGTTTCTTCCGGTTGTCGTTGATCGTGTACGTACCGACGTAGTAGTCGATCTGACCGTTCTGGAGCGAGGTCTCGCGGTTCGCGGAGGCGATGGTGCGGAAGCTGATCCGGTTCGCGGGGAAGCCGAGCCCCGCCGCGACCATCTTCGCGATCTCGATGTCGAAGCCGGTGTACCTGCCACTCGCGGGGTCCTTCTCGCCCAGGTAGGGCTGGTCCTCCTTGGCACCCACGACGAGCCGGCCGCGGGCCTTCGCCTTGCGCCACGTCGCCGAACCCGGCAGCCGGAAGCCGGAGTCCACGCGGTAGCGCGGCAGCTCGGCCGCGCTGGGCCCTTTGGCGGGCGGGCTGCCTTCCTTGCCGCAGGCGGCGGCGAGGAGGCAGAGGAGGGCGAGGAGGAGGACAGCGGGACGGGAGTGGCGGCGCGGCTCACGGGAGTGGCGGCGCGGCTCGCGGGAGTGGCCGTACCGGAGCGTGCGGGGCGAGCGGTGCGGATGCTTGCGGGAGTGGTGGCCGGGGTTGTGGGCGCTGGTCACGGCGGGGCTCCTCTCCGCTCAGTGCTTGAGGATCTTGGAGAGGAAGTCCTTGGCGCGCTCGCTCTCCGGGGCGGTGAAGAACTCCTCGGGTGTGCGGTCCTCGACGATGCGGCCACCGTCCATGAAGACGACGCGGTCCGCCGCAGACCGGGCGAAGCCCATCTCGTGCGTGACGACGACCATCGTCATGCCGGAATCGGCGAGTTGTTTCATGACGTCGAGGACCTCGTTGATCATCTCGGGGTCGAGCGCGGAGGTCGGCTCGTCGAAGAGCAGGGCCTTCGGGTCCATCGCGAGGGCCCTCGCGATCGCGACGCGCTGCTGCTGACCGCCGGAGAGCTGCGCCGGGTACTTGCCGGCCTGCGGGCCGAGCCCGACGCGGTCGAGGAGTTCGCGTGAACGCCGGTCGGCGTCCTCGCGCTTGCGGTGGCGGACCTTGATCTGCGCGAGCGAGACGTTCTCCAGCACCGTCTTGTGCGCGAAGAGGTTGAAGGACTGGAAGACCATGCCGACCTCGGTCCGCAGCCGGGCGAGGCCGCGCCCCTCGTCGGGCAGTGGCTCTCCGTCGAGCAGGATGGAGCCGGACTGGACGGTCTCCAGCCTGTTGACCGTGCGGCAGAGCGTGGACTTGCCGGACCCCGAGGGTCCGATCACGACCACCACCTCCCCGCGGTGCACGGTGAGCGAGACGTCCTGAAGTACGTGCAACTGCCCGTAGTACTTGTTGACGTCACGCAGTTCGATCAGTGGCTCGACGGCCATCGGCAAGAGACCAGCCCATCCGTAGCGGTATCGGTCCGCGCAAACTACCCATCCGGATACGGGGCTTGGAGGGCGACACGCACATTCGGGCATTAACCGTATTTGAGGCCGAGCATGTGGATATCCCCCGTCGATCGGGGCGCGAGAAGGGCTCCAGGGGCCCTGAGACGGCCCGGACTTCACCCCTTCGAGGGCGGGTCGGAAAGGCAGCGCGAAAAGCGGCTCACCTCAACGAGTGAGCCGCTGAGGTATTTTGCGGAGTTATCCACAGATGTGGCGGGATGGGGGGTGGGGCGAGGGGAAGTGCGAAAGACTGGTGTTGGGGCCGCCCCCAGGGAGGGTGGGGGCTGCCCTGACGCCCCTTGCGACGGCCACCCACCGCCTCCCCCCCTCCCGACGAGACCAGCCCGCCACCCCCCTCCGCTCACCCCTCCCCCTCACCCCTCCGAAATCTCCCCCTCACCCCTCACCCTTCCGAAACCTCCCCGTACACCTGCGACAGCTCCGGCGCCCCCGACTCCGCCCACGCCAGTCCGTCCTCCACTACCGCGAGTTCGCGGCCCGAAGGCAGCAGAACCACCGGCGTTCCGTCCCCGCCCAGCCGCCACACCGCTCCCGGTACGGTGCGCGCGACGACGGTGCCCAGGTAGAAACCGGCGTCGTTGCCGAGGTGGTCGAGGAGTTCGGGGTCGGAGCGCCAGCGGGGCAGCAGTTGGTCGAGCGCTTCCAGGGACT
The DNA here is from genome assembly GCF_010548245.1 of Streptomyces sp. SID11385. Lineage (GTDB taxonomy): Bacteria > Actinomycetota > Actinomycetes > Streptomycetales > Streptomycetaceae > Streptomyces. The sequence continues at coordinate 648 of NZ_JAAGLR010000110.1, read as the reverse complement.
CCGGGGAGTCGTCGAGCACGACGCCCGCCTCGGCGGCCTCCGCCCGCAGCAACTCGCACTCCGCGAAGAGCTCCACGGCCGCGCGCGGGTCCTCCTCCAGGAGTTCACCGACCGGACGCGGCGGCCCGCCCACCCCGGCAGGCACCGCCGCACCCTCGTCTCCCGCCACCACCGTCGCGCCCCCGCCGACGCCCTCCCGGGCCACCGTCGCAGTCGCACGCGACGCCCCCGCCGCCTCACCACCGGCACCACCAACTCCACCGGCACCACCACCGGCGCCCGGAACACGACCCGAACCGCCCACGCCCGCCTCCTCCTTCCCACCTCCCCCACGCGCCACGTCACCCGCACCGTCCACCGCGTCATCCGCACCACGACCGGCCTCGTCCGCCGCTCCGCGCTGCTCCGGGCGTCCACCGAAGAAGGGAATCCTCATACCGCCCAGCCTGACACCGGGCCACTCCTCACACCACAGGACGCGCAGACGGGCTCTCCCAAGCGTTCTCAAGCGATCGGCAAAGCACAGACCTGATCAACCCGTTCGCCACCCGCCCTCTCCACCACGCCACCGCGCAGCCTCCACATCCCGCCTCCGCGCCCTCGCCGCCCGACCCGCCCGGCGGCCCTGCCCGGCGGCCCCGCCCGGCG
>NZ_JAAGLR010000074.1 GCF_010548245.1 Streptomyces sp. SID11385 | reverse complement strand
CCCCCGCCGTGGACTCCGGCGGGGACGGGGGAAGCGCGTGGCGCGGGACGCGGGGCGTGCGGCGCTGCGGCGGGGCGGGCTCTTCCGGGACGGGCTCGGGCGGGGACCACTCGTTCCGTGCGGGGTCGTTGTGTACGGGCTCGTGGCGTACGGGCGCGGGGGCGTCCTCTGCGGGCTGCGGCTCACCGAGTACGGGCTGCGGCTCGTCGCGTGCGGGCTGCGGCTCGTCGCGTACCGGCGCGGGCTCGTCCCGTACGGGGTCCGGCTCGTCCCGTGCGGGCGCGGGCGCCTCCGGCGACATGTCGCGGGCGGACTCGCCCCGCGCGGGGCCGAAGCCCTGCGGCTCGGCCGGCTCCTCCGGCGTCCTCCCCGGCGCCGTCGTTCCTGTCTCGTTCTCCACCGGTCCCTCGGGCCCGCGCTCCGGCACCACCGGTTCCGCGCCGGGGGCCGGGTCCGGCGGGGTTCCCTTCCTGCTGCGAGGGGTCACCCCCGTCCAGGCGGCCGGGAGCGGGGGTGGCGGGGTGTCCCCCGGGCTCCGCTCCGGCGAGGTGCCGAACCAGCCGGTGAAGCCCTCCGGCTTCGCGGGTTCACGGCGCGGGGGCCGTCGCGGGAGGGGCGGGCTGTCCGTGGCCTCGGGGGTGAGGGGCCGCCGCGGAAGCGGCTCGTTCTCCTCCGTCCCCCGGCGGACGGGACGTTGCGGGAGGGGCGGTTCGTCCTCCGCCGCGGCCGGGGGCCGCCCGTCGTCCTCCGGCTTCGCGGGGAGGGGCCGGGCGCCGGGCACGTACGGGCGGCCCAGGCGTTCCGCGGCGGGCCAGGGGGCGGCGGGTTCCGGGGGTGCGGGGGCGAAGGTGCGCGGGGGCGGGGTCGCCCCGGGGTTCGAGGGGGGCGGGGGGTCGTCGCGGGTGACAGGCTCCCGCGGTGGTTTCACCGTGTGGATCGCGGAGGCGAAACGGTCGTCCAGTGTGTCCGCGGCGCGGTCCGGACCCGTGTCGGGCGCCGATTCCTCGTAGAGCTGGTCCCACCAGTCGTCCTCGCGCGCGTCCCCCTGTTGGCTCATGCCCTTATTGTCCACCGCGAAGGCGGTACGAAAACGGGGCGAGGAGAAGTTACCGGCCGGTCCGGAGGGGTTCGCGCCTGCCGGGCGGTCCTACCCCCCACGGGAGGACCGCCCGGCGACGCGGGTGACGTCCGGGTCGTGGCGGGAGCGCCGCCACGGCCGTACCGCGCCTCGACGGCGCGGAGTCACCCGGAGAAGTCCGGCCGCGGAAGAGGCTGCGACGCGCACCCCCCACGGATGCCCGGTCGCCGACCTTTGGCCAAGACACGGTCACTGTGTCAGATCCGGCGCGGGGCGACGATGATAAGAACTGGCGGGTTTACGCCGTGGCCGTTTCCCGCCAGAAGTCTGTGTGTGCCACGGCCGGGGAGGGGAAGCGGAAGATGCTGGGCGCGATCGGACTGGACGAGCCGCACGAGGCGGCGTACCGGGCACTCGTGGCGGAGGGCGCGGCCGAAGTCGGCGCCCTCGCCCGGCGGCTCGGGCGGGGCGAGGCGGAGACCCGGGCCGCGCTGCACACCCTGGAACTGCACGGGCTCGCGGCGCGCTCCTCGGCGGGGCCGGGCCGCTGGGTCGCCGCGCCGCCCGGCGTCGCGCTCGGCGCGCTCCTCACGCAGCGGCGGCACGAGCTGGATCAGGCGGAACTCGCGGCGGCTCTGCTCGCCGAGGAGTACCGGGCACGCGGCGAACGCACCCCCGCGCACGATCTCCTGGAAGTGGTGACCGGGACGACCGCCATCGCGCAGCGCTTCATCCAGCTCCAGCTCGGCGCGAAGGAATCGGTGCGGGCGCTCGTCACGGGGGCGCCGGTGGCCGTCTCGGGGATGGAGAACGACGCGGAGGAGCAGGTGGTGGGGCGGGGGGTCGGCTACCGCGTCGTGATCGAGCGCGAGGTGCTGCACCAGCCCTCCGGACTCGTGGAGCTGTCGGCGGCGCTGGGGCGCGAGGAGCGGGTACGGGTCGTGGACGCGGTGCCGACGAAACTCGTCCTCGCCGACGACGCGCTCGCGATGGTGCCGCTCACCTCGCGCGGGCCCGAACCCGCCGCGCTCGTCGTGCACGCGAGCGGGCTGCTCGACGCGCTGAGCGGGCTCTTCGAGTCCGTGTGGCGCGAGGCGCTGCCGCTGCGGCTCGGGGCCTCGGCCGGAGAGGTGGACGAGGGCGGGGAACCGGGTCCGGACCGGACGGACCTTGAGGTGCTGTCCCTGCTGCTGGCCGGGATGACGGACGCGAGTGTGGCGAAGCAGCTCGATCTGGGGCTGCGGACGGTGCAGAGGAGGGTGAAGGGGTTGATGGAGTTGACGGGGTCGACGACGCGGTTGCAGCTGGGGTGGCACGCGTACGAGAGGGGGTGGGTGGCGCGGTGAGGCCGAGGGGATGCGGGTGGCGTCGCGGGGCTCCGCCCCGGACCCCGGCTCCTGGGGCTCCGCGCCGGGCCCCGGCTCTTGGGGCTCCGCCCCGGACCCCGCTCCTCAAGTGCCGGAGGGGCTGATATCCGGGCTGCCGTTGGTTTGTTCGTGCTCCGGGCCTCCGTTGGTTCGGATATGGGACAGGAGGGCCCGGTGGGCGGGGGTTGTCGCCTGCCGGAAGCGGCCTGTTGTCAGGTGGGAGAGGACGATTGTCACTGTGCGCGGGGGCAGGGTCGGGGCCGCCGCGGCGAAGTGGCGGACGAAGGCGTCGAGGGCGGGACCGAGTTGTTCGGGGGGCAGGGGCTGGAGGAGGGGCGGGATCTCCTCGTAGGGGACGGGGCGGTCCGTGAGCAGGGAGATCACGGCGTGCGCGGCGGAGTGGCGGGGGGCCTCGCCGCCCTCCGACTCGAAGAGTGCCGGGAGGCGGTCGACGAGCGGGGCGAGGGCGTGGAGGGCGCGGGCGAGGGCGGGTTCGAGGCGGAGGCGCGCGTCGCGGGCGAGGTCCGCGAGCTGGTCCCCCAGGGGTCGTGTCGCGCGGCGGGCGCGAGCGGGGAGTTCCCAGGCCGGGGGCGCGGTGTCGGGCGGCTGGTCGAGGAGCAGGTCGGCCTCGCGGGGGTGCGGGACCGGCCGTACGTGGCGGGAGAGCGCGGCCCACGAGGTCTCCGTGAGGCACGCGTGCCACAGTCGCGCGCAGGCGCGCCAGCGGGCGACCGGGTCGCTCGTGCCGAGCAGCGCGGAGGCGGTGACGCCGGGGCGTAGCCGTACCGCGAGCAGGACGAGGTTGGCGGTGTACGTGGCCACCTGCTGCGGGGGTTGAAGACGCCCGGGGTCTCCGTCGAGGCTCGCCCGCAGGTGGACGCCGAGCAGGTCGGCCAGGGCCGCCGGTTCCGCCGGGCGGGCGAGTTCGGTCACGGCGGCGAGGACTTCGGGGTGGTCGCCGAGCGGGACGTGGTCGAGGAGGGGCCGCAGGCGTGTGTCGTCGCCTCCCGCGGCGAGGGCCCGCAGCTCCGTGGCGAGGAGCCGGGCGACGAGGAATTCCCCGAAGGTGGCGTGCAGGAACTCGTACGACTGGTCCTCCTCGCCCGCGCCCTCGCGCCGGGAGGTGCGGACGAAGAAGAAGCGGCCGAAAAGGACCGGCCCGGGCACAGCGGGGGCGGGTTGGGCATCGAGGGCGGGGTGGGCGCTGAGGGCGGGGTGGGTCCTGAGGTCGGCGGTGGCCTCGCGGGCGGTGAGCGACTGGAGGCGGCGGCGGAACATGCCCAGCGCGAGGACGGAGAGCCGCAGGAACTCCCGCTCCACGGCTGCCTCTTCGTCGTCCTCCGGACGCGGGCCGCCCTGTTTGGCGAGTTGTCGGCGGATGAACGCGGTGAGCAGTCGCTCGTAGAGACCGAGCCGCCCGAAACCCGCCCCGGCCGCCGCGCGCAGGGCGTTGTCCGAGGCGTCGTAGAGCGCGAGCATCAGCAGGAGGAGCGGCTGGCAGGCGAGTTCGCCGTACGGGATCAGCAAGTCCGTTTCGAGCGGCTGTACTTCGTTCGCGGCGAACCAGCGCCTGTTGCGGGCGTTCCAGGCCGCGACCCACTCCCGAATCCGTGCGTCGTCGAAGGGTTCGAGGTGGATCACGGTGCCGCGGCGCGGGCTGAACATGCGGGCGCCCGCGAGGGTGCGGCTCGTGACGACGGCGAGCGTGGGACGTCCCGCGAGGGTTTCCGCGTTCTGGAACTCCTCTATCTCGACCATGAGCTGGCGCCCGTCAGCGGCTTCGGGCCGGTCGGCCCCGGCCTGGAGCAGTTCGTCGAGGCCGTCGAGGAGGAGCACGCACGGCGGGAGGTCGCCTCCGGTGGCCGGTGCGGGCGGCGCCGTGCGGTGGAGTTCGGCGGCGAGGTGGGGGGCGAGGGCGCTTCCCACCGGTGCGTGCCGCAACTCCAGTCGCAGGCACGTGAATTCGGTGGCCGGGAGACGGGCGGCGAGCAGCCTGGTCAGGAGGGACTTGCCGGAGCCGGGGTGGCCGAGGACGAGGAGGGGCGCGCGGCTCGCGTAGTCGGTGAGGAAGTGGGCGGCGAGGAAGGCGTCGAGGTCGTCGCGCGGGGGTCTCGTACGCCACCAGCTCTCGCGGGCGAGGTCCCCCGGCAGTGCGCCCTCGCCCGCGAGGCGGTAGGCGGGGGCGAGGTACCCGTCCCGGAGGCTCGGCGGGACGGGGCCCGCGTCCTCGGCCGCCGCGAGCGGTTCGCGCAGGAGCCGGTGGGCGGGGGCGGGAAGGCCGGTGAACTCCTCGTACAGCGAGGCGAATTCGCTCAGCGCGCGCGGGACGGGCCGAGGGGCCGGGTCGAGCGCTTCGGGCGGGTCCTCGGTGGCGGAGGTGAGCCGCAGTTCGGGGCACTCGTAAACGGCGTCGGAGAGCAGTGCCTCGTAGCGGTGCCAGGCGCGCCGTACGAGGTCGGCGGTCTCGTCGTACGGCGGGTCGACCCCTCCGTACACGAGGTCGGCGGCGAAGGAGTACGCGCGGAGGATGTCCTCACGGATGTCGGCGGGGGCGCGGACCCGGAGGGAACCGAGCGGTACGCGGATCAGCTCGGTCACGACGTCCCCGTCGAAGTCGGCGTGCGTGGTGGCGAATTCGGCCCCGTGGTGGAGACCGGACGTGCCGACCGCCTCGCAGAAGGCGGTCACGAGGATCACCAGGTCGGCGGCGCACAGCAGGGCGGTCCTGGTGGTGCCGTGGTGGGCGCGCACGCGGGCGGCGAAGCCGCGCAGGAGATGCTCGGTGCCGACCGGCGCGGCGCCGCCGAGGCGCAGCGGGGCGAGCAGTTCCTCGGCGATCCCGTCGAGCCCGGGACGGCCGCCCACCAGGACGTCCACGGCCTCGGCGAAGTCCTCGGGGACGGCCTCCACCGGGCGGAACGCGGGGGCGCTCGCCCGGCGCGGGCGCGGCACGGGCGGTTCCCGCTCGGTGAGCGTCACCATCTGGTGGTGGAGCTGCCGCCAGAAGGCCGGGTCGAAGGTGTGGTGGAGCGGCGGCCGGCCCGCACGGTGCGCGTGGCAGCATTCCAGGACGCGCGCGACGGTCTCCCACCGCGGCGGGCGCCTGAGCCGGCCGTTGAGGAGCTGCGAGACGGCCGAGTCACCGCGTCCGAGCGGGCCCGTGAGCGCGGTGTGCGGGAGGCCGCAGGCGGCGACGAGACTCGCGAGGGTGCGGCAGAAGAACACGACGGGTACCGGGTAGTCGCTGTCGTCCACGCCCGCCTCCGCCCCGCCGTTTTTCGCGGCGTCCCGCGCGGACGGGGTTGCACGGCGCCCCGAACTGCGCGACTCCCTTTCGTTTCAGGGTATTTCGGAATCGGGACGGTGACAGCAGGGCCTCGGCCAACCTGGACCCCGCCGGAGCACGGCGCCTCGGCGGGACGGGGGTTCGTGGTGGGCGTGCGGGACGTGGTGCGCGTGGTGTACGGCTTGGGCGTGCTGTACGGGCTGGGCGGGACGCTGTGCGTGGCCGTGGTGCTGTGCGGGGTGGTGCTTCCGGCGGTGTGGTCGCGACGCCCCGAGCGGCGACGGGCGGCGCTGCGGGTGCTCGGGGTGCTGCGGGGCCGGGGGTGAGAAGGGGGTGCGGGCGCGGGGGTGAGGGGGCCGGAGCGGGTGCGGGGTACTCCGTATGGGCTCCTCGGGCGCATCCGGACTGCGCGGGCGGGCGCGACCGCGCAGGGTGGGGCCATGAGTGTGTGGGAGGTCCTGATCGTCGCGCTCGTCCTGCTGCTCGGCCTCGTCGGGGTGCTCGTGCCGGGCGTGCCGGGGCCGTGGCTGGTGTGGGCGGCGATCCTGTGGTGGGCGCTCCAGTCCCCCCGGCCGCTGTCGTGGGGGGTCCTGGTGGGCTCCACGGTCGTGCTGCTGCTCGGCAACCTCGTGCGCTGGCTGCTGCCGAAGCGGCGGGTACGGGGCTCGGGGGTCAACCGGCGGATGATGGTGTGGGCCGGGATCGGCGCGGTGCTCGGCTTCGTCCTCGTGCCCGTGGTGGGCGCCTTCCCCGGCTACGTGGGCGGCATGTATCTCGCCGAGCGGCGCAGGCTCGGCGGCCACGGCGACGCGGCGGCCTCGACCCGTACGGTGATGCGGGCCATGGGCACGAGCGTCCTCGTCGAGCTGTTCAGCTGCCTGCTCATCGCGGGGGCGTGGGTGGGGGCGGAGGTATGGGGTTGAGGCGTGAGGGCTGCGGCGTCAGGGCTGAGCGGCCCGCCGTCCCCGCCGGGACAGGGTCACCCCTCCCCCGGGAACCGCGCGAGCGGGGCTTCGCGGGTGAAGAAGGTCTTCGCCTCCTTCAGGGCGCGGGCGTCGGTGCGTACGTCGCCGGGGCGCGAGCCGTTGCCGAGGAGGACGCCGCCGAAACGCATCGCCATGAAGGCGGCGGTGAGGCGGAGGGTGCCGACGAGGGGCTCGGCGACCGCGCGGTTCTCGTCGGCCATCGCGGTGACGCCCCACAGCGTGCGGCCGGCCATCTTCTCGCGGAAGGCCGGATCGGGGGTGCGCAGCCACTTCGACCAGTGGTCGAGGTAGGTCTTCGCGTACGAGGACAGCGCGTACCAGTAGAGCGGCGAGACGACGACGAGATCGGTCGCCCCGAGGGTGGCCTCGTGGAGCAGGGCCTCGTCCTCGGTGACGGGGGCGTGCCCCTCGGGCGCGTGGCGGCCGTCGGCGTAGGCGGGGAGCGAGAGCGCGGCGAGGTCGATCCAGCGGCGGGAGTACGTCGCGGGAAGCTGCGCGGCGGCCGCCTCGGCGAGAAGACGGGAATTGCCCTCGGGACGGGCGCTGGCGAGGAGGAAGAGAAAGGAACGCGTCATGGACGGCCCAACCCGCCGCTCCCGGGCGCTATTCCGCGCCGGGCCCAGGGCGGGGCGGGGGCGGGGCGGGCGCCGGGGGCCGGGGGCAGGCCGCCCCGTACCGGCGGGTGGGTGCCGACCCGACTCCTGCGCCGCGCCGCACCCCCGCTCACCCCACTCCCGCCCCCGCCTCAGCGGACTCGCTTCAGCGGACTCGCCTCAGCGGCGCCCCCGCCGCCCCCGCTCCCCCACGGTCCCGTACCGCTTGAGGTCCATCGCCGCACGGCCCTCGGCGCCGCGCATCTTCCACTCGCGGCGCTTGGCGGCGCGCAGGAAGGCGTCGGCCTTCGCCTCGATGCGGGCGTTCTCGCGCTGGAGTTTGCGGTAGCTGTCGAGGCGGCGCTGCGGGAGCGCGCCGCTCTCGACGGCCTCGCGGACGGCGCAGCCCGGCTCGCTCTCGTGCGCGCAGTCGAGGAAGCGGCAATCGTCGGCGTACTCCTGGATCTCGGCGAAGACCTGGCCGACGCCGTGCCCGGCGTCCCAGAGCCCCACCCCGCGCAGTCCGGGCGTGTCGATGAGGACGCCCCCGGCGGGCAGCGGGATCAGGTTGCGGGTCGTGGTGGTGTGCCGCCCCTTGCCGTCCTGGTCGCGCACGGCCTGGACGCGCATGTGCTCGGCCCCGGCGAGGGCGTTGGCGAGCGTGGACTTGCCCGCGCCGGAGCGGCCGAGCAGGACGGAGGTCCCCCCGGCGAGCAGCCGCCGGAGTCCGGGCACCCCCTCGCCCGTGTCCCCGCTGACCGCGAGCACCTCGACGCCGGGCGCGGCCGAGGCGGCGTCGGCGAGGAGGTGGGCACGGGTCTCGGGATCGGGCACGAGATCGGCCTTGGTGAGGACGAGGACGGGGGTGGCCCCGGACTCCCAGCCCAGGGCGAGGAACCGCTCGATGCGCCCGAGTTCGAGTTCGTCCCCGAGCGAGATGGCGACGACGGCGAAGTCGACGTTGGCGGCGAGGACCTGGGCCTCGCTGCGCTTGGAGGAGGTGGACCGCAGGAACGCGGTACGGCGCGGCAGCAGCGTCCGTACGTACCGGGGGTCCTCGCCCGCCGGGTCGACGACGGCCCAGTCCCCGGTGCAGACGACCTTCATCGGGTCCCGGGGCACGACGAAGGCGGTGTCGGCGCGGACGGTGCCCTCGGCGGTGACGAGGTCGCACTGCCCACGGTCGACCCGGACGACCCGCCCGAGGACAAGCCCTTCGGCAGCGTACGGAGCGAAGACCTCGACCCACTCCTCGTCCCAGCCGTAGGGAGCGAGGGGGTGTGCGGGCAGGGAGTTCTGTGAAGCGGAGAAAGACAAGGGAAACCCTTCGGAGGGTGGCCCCGGCGCCGCGCCCGGCCCCGTGTCGGGGCGGCGCGTGAAGAAGACGGAGAGAGTGGTGTCAGCCGGTGGCCACGGAGATGCGGGGGACGAACGTCTGAAGGCGGGCGGAGCCCAGCGTGAAGACCGTCATCGTCGGCACCTCCTGTTTCTCTCGCTTCAGCGGTACGGCGGCAGTGCCGCCACCGCGGTGGTACGGCGGCAGTGCCCGTACCTGCGGCGGTACGGCGCGGTACGCAGCTTAGGAAGGAGCCGCGTACACGTGCCACTTCTTTTTCCGTCCCCCGAACCGGCCCCGCCCCTCCCTCCCCGAATCCTCTGACCGGCCCCGCCCCTCACCCGATCGCGATGCGCGGATGTGCCGCTGGGCTGATCCAGGACATGAGGCGGTCCATCGTGGGGCGGGGCACGGAGACGCAGCCGGCGGTGGCGCCCGCGCCGTTGACGTGGAGGAAGATGCCGGCGCCGCGGCCGGGGGTCGCGGGCCAGCGGTTGTAGTCGATGACGAGGGCCTTGGCGTACTGGGTGGGGTGGTCGATGAGGCGTTCGCTGCCCCGCTCGCCCGCTTCGGTGAGGGGGAAGTCGGCGCCCGCGGCGCTGTGCATCCGGTTGTAGAAGGCGGATTGCGGGTCCTCGACCCACCAGTCGGAGCCGCTCACCACGTGGTACGGCATACGGGTGCCGCCCGCCTCGACGCCGAAGCCCTCGGTGAGGGTGTAGGTGCCGCTCGGGGTCGTGTACGTGTTCTGGCGGCGCGTCGCGCCGTTCGTGACGCCGTTCGCGCCGACACGGCCCGCGCTCGTGCTGAACGCGGCCTTCCAGCCGGTGGGGCCCTTGTCCCAGGCGGTGACCGTGGCGTAGGAACCGTTCGCCTGGACGGTGACGAGCTGCGTCGCGCCGCCGGGCTGCGCGGGGACGGGGAAGTGGGGAGCCGTCGTGGCCCCGGGCGGGGTGTCCCCCTGGCCCGTACCGCCGTCGCCCGTACGGGACTTCGCCGGCGTTCCCGCCTCGTCCGAGGCGCTCGCGGAGGGCTTCGGAGAAGCGCCGGGGCTCGGGCTCCCGCTGCCCGACGCCGAAGGGGACGGTGTGCGCGCGGCCTTCGGGGACTTCGCGGCGGCGGAGGCCGAGGCGATCGTGTCGAGCGCTTTGTCCCCGGCCGCGACCGCGACCTTCTGCGGCCCGTCCCCTCCGTTCGTCCCCTCGCCCGCGCACGCCGCGACGGAGAGCAGCGCTCCCCCGGCGGCGGTGACGGCGAGCATGCGGCGTACGCGCGGCGTGAGCGGCACAACGGGCTGACGGTGCACAGGAGTTCCCCCTCCACGAGGCCGCCGGACCGCAGGCCGGACAGCCGAACAAAATGTGGGGGGAATGTGAATACGTGGTGCAGCATACGCCCACCGCCACGCACGAGAAGGGGCCCGGCGCCTCAACGGCTCCGGGCCCCTTCTCAGACGACGGGGATCGCGCCCCGTCTCACCATCGGTACCAGCGGCCTCGTCGGCCGGATGTCGTCGGGCGCACCAGGAACCCGAGGAGCCAGATCACCAGCACGGCGATGGCGATCCACCACAGGATCTTGACGGCGAAACCGGCGCCGAAAAGGATCAGGGCGAGCAGCAGGACCAGCAGCAAGGGAACCATTGTCATCAACCTCCGGTCCTGCGAGTGCCCCCTCAACCGCCGCCCACACCAGGCGTTTTTATCTGAGCCTTAAGGGTTTCCGCAGCGCGCGCCAGGGCATCCGGATCACCGCGTTTTCGCCCGGGGACGAGCGTCGGTCGGCCGAAGCCCGGGAGGGCGGGAAGAGCAGTGGTCACGCCCGGCGCTCCGGGACGATGCGGCGTTCTCCGGTGACCTTCGAGGCCGGAAGGCGGCCGGCCTTGGAGGTGCCCCGGAAGGTATCGCCGTGGACCGTCACGTCGAATGCCAGGTTGAGCCGCATGGGCTTGGTGATGGCCTGTTTCCAGGTGAGGCGGTCGCCGTCGAGGGAGATGTCGCTGAGCGGCACCTCTTCGCCGGCTCCGTGGGCGACCCCGGTCAGGACGCCCTCGCGCTCGCGGAGTTCGACGACGACCCTCATCGTGCCGAGCGGGGTGGAGATGGACAGGTTCCAGGTGCCTTCGACGGACATGCCGTTGTTCTTCTTTCGTGCTGTGGACGGGGTGGTGGTGCGCCGGCGTCAGAACGCGGCGGGGACGGTGCCCTGCGCACGCCAGACGGTGCCGCGCCGCTCGTGGGCGAACAGTTCCTCGACGGCGTGGGCGACGCGCGGGCCCAGCTCGCGCTCCAGCAGGTACAGGCCGAGATCGAGCCCCGAGGTGACGCTGGAGCCGGTGATCAGGTCGCCGTCGTCGACGACGCGGGCGCGGATCGCGTGCGCTCCGGTGGCGTCCAGCAGGTCCAGGCCCAGGTGATGGGTGGTGGCGTGCCGGCCTTCCAGCAGTCCGGCCATGGCCAGGACGAGCGAGCCGCCGCAGACGGTGACGACCGTGATGTCCGGGTCGTCCATCGCCTGCCGGAGAAGAACGGGAAGTCCGGTGTTCAGCGTGCGGCCCAGCAGTACGGGGATGAACTCGTCCTGCTTCCACTCGGCTGCGTCGGCCCCCGGCTCTTCGTCGGGGACCTCGCCGTTCTCGCCCACTCGGCCGGAAGCGCCGGGCACCAGGAGCATGTCCGCCCGTCGCAGATCGAGGGCTCCCACGGCGCGCAGCGCCAGACCTCCGGTGCCGCTGATCACCTCCCTGGGGCCCTCCGCGGAGACCAGCTCGACAGTCAGTGCGCCGGCCGAGGCCGTGCCACCGGCGTACAGCACCTCGTACGGCGCGATGACATCGAGCGGGTCGAACCCATCGAACAGGACAATCTGGACGTGCATGGGACTTTCCTTGGGCTCGTCTTCTCCGGGGCACATCGAAGTCAACCTTCCGCCGGCTCGCTCCCCCAGTGGCGTGATGGACAGGTTTCAACGGGAAAACGCCAGGCCCTTCAGAAGCCATGTTCAGGCTCTGAGCTGGCACTATCCAGCTCTTCGTCGCAGGGAGGGGGCGGTGGAAGAGTATGTTCCAGCCATGCACACCGTCGTCGTTCTCGCGCTGGACCAGGTGATCCCGTTCGATCTGTCCACCCCGATCGAAGTGTTCTCCCGGACCCGCCTGCCCGACGGGCGACCCGGCTATCGGGTGCGCGTGTGCGCCGAGAGCGACGAGGTCGACGCCGGAGCCTTCGCCCTGCGTGCTCCCTGGGGTCTGGACGCCCTCGTCGGCGCGGACACGATCATCGTGCCGGGCCTCGCCGATCCCACCGTCCCACCCTCCCCCGCCGTCCGCGACGCACTGCGCTCGGCCGCCGCCGACGGCACCCGCATCGCCTCGATCTGCACGGGCACCTTCCCCCTGGCCGCCACGGGGCTCCTCGACGGGCTGCACGCCACGACTCACTGGCGCGCGGCCGGGCTGCTCGCCTCACTCCATCCGGAGGTCGACGTTGACCCGGATGTCCTCTACGTCGACAACGGCCAGTTCCTCACCTCCGCCGGCGCGGCCGCGGGACTGGATCTGTGCCTGCACATGATCCGCCGCGACTACGGCTCAGCCGTCGCCGCCGACGCCGCGCGCCTGTCGGTGACGCCGCTCGAACGCGAAGGTGGTCAGGCGCAGTTCATCGTCCACGACCACACCCCCACGCCACAGGGCTCCGAACTGGAGGCGCTGCTCGCCTGGCTCAGGGAGAACATGGCCCGCGACCTGACGCTGGCCGATATCGCCGCGCAGTCCGCGACCAGCACCCGCACCCTGATCCGCCGTTTTCGCGACCAGACCGGCACCACGCCGCTCCAGTGGTTGCACCGGGCCCGCGTCCGCCAGGCCCAGCACCTGCTGGAGACCACGGAGTACTCCGTGGAGCGCATCGGCTACCAGGTCGGCTTCGGCTCGCCCACCAGCTTCCGCGACCGCTTCAAGCGCACCACCGGCGTCAGCCCCCAGACCTACCGGCGCACCTTCGGCTAGGCGCTTTCCCGCGGATCGCCACACCGACCGGATGAAGACAGCGGCAAGACAATCCGGCGGGAAACCGCCCAGCCGTGCGGAGGCGTCCCACCGTTTCACTCCGAGGAGCACGGGCGGCGCGCGACGACAGGTCGGGGCGGCGACCGCCGGGACACCCGGCAGTCCGCACCGGCCCGCCCCCGCAGCTCACCCCCGCGCCTCCCCCTCACGGTGTTCGAGGCCGGTGCGCGTCGTGCCCCGGGCCCACCGTCGTCGCGAAGCGGAGCCGCTGCCCGGGGCGGGCCTGCGCCGCGCGGTCCACGTCGGCGCGCGTCACGACGGCGATCACCGGGTAGCCGCCGGTGACCGGGTGGTCGGCGAGGAAGAGCACGGGGCGGCCCGATGGCGGCACCTGGAGGGCGCCCGCGACCATGCCCTCACTCGGCAACTCCCCCGTACCGGAGGCGCGTTCCAGCTCCGGTCCCGAGAGCCGCATCCCGACCCTGTCGCTCTGCGCGCTCACCTCCCACTCGCTCTCCAGGAGCGTCGCGAGCGCGGCGGGCGTGAACCAGTCGGCGCGCGGTCCCGGCACGACCTGGAGGGTCACTTCGCCCGCTTCCGGGTCGGGCACGGGGGCGAGATCGACCCGCGGGTGCGCGGCGGGCGGCGGGCCGACGGGGAGCGCGGTGCCGGGGCTGAGCGGGTCCGGGCCGAGCCCGGAGAGGACGTCGGTGGCGCGCGAGCCGAGCACCGGCCGCACCGCCAGCCCGCCCCGTACCGCGAGATACGTGCGCAGCCCGCTCTCCGGCCGCCCGAGCCGCAGGACCGCGCCGGTCGGGACGTCGACGGGCGCGTTGAAGGCGACGGGGGTGTCGTCGACCGTGACGGGGCACGGCGCGCCCGTGACCGCGACGAGGAGCGGGCGCAGGGCGCGGACGGCGAGGCCGCCGAGGGTCGCCTCGATGCCCGCGGCGTCCTCGGGGTTGGCGAGGAGGCGGTTGGCGAGCGCGAAGGAGGCGCGGTCGGCGGCGCCGGAGCGACCGACGCCGATGTGCGCGAGCCCGGGGCGGCCGAGGTCCTGGAGGGTCGCGAACGGGCCCGTGGCGAGGACATCGAGCGCGGCCTGCACGGTGGCGTCGGGCGCGGGCGGGCGGTTCGGGGGGTGGGGCGGCGTGGTCATCGGACCTCCTCGAAGCGGACGCGGACGCCGGGACGCAGCAGCGCGGGCGGCTCGCGCTCGGGGTCCCAGACGGACAGCTCGGTACGGCCGATGAGCTGCCAGCCGCCGGGCGAGGAGCGCGGGTAGACCCCGCTGTACTCCCCCGCGAGGCCGACAGCGCCGGCCGGGACACGGGTACGGGACTCGGTGCGGCGCGGCACGATCAGCTCGGTGGGGCCGCCGGTGAGGTAGCCGAAGCCGGGCGCGAAGCCGCCGAAGGCGACCGCCCACTCGGCGCCCGTGTGCAGGGCGACGACCTCGCGCGGGCTCACCCCGGCGAGGTCCGCGACCTCGTCGAGGTCGGCGCCGTCGTAGACGACGGGGACGCGGACGAGCGGGCCCGCCGTCTCCCCGCCGCGCGCGGGCCGTACCGCGCGCACGGCGCGTTCGACGGCGGCGGGCTCGGCGCCGGGGCCGTAGAGGAGGAGGACGGTGCGCGCGGCGGGCACGAGGTCGGCGACGCCTTCGGGGGGATCGGCGGCGAGTGCGGTGTAGAGGGCGTGGGCGGCCTCGCGGTCGTCGAGTTCCACGAGGAGGCCGTGGTCGGCGCAGGGCAGGAAGAGCATGACGGGCATTCAACCCTTCACGAGCGGGCGGGTGTGGTACGTGGCGGAACGGGGCGCGTGCGTGGCGGGGCAGCGGGACGAGTACGTGGCGGGCGCGTGCG
>NZ_JAAGLR010000043.1 GCF_010548245.1 Streptomyces sp. SID11385 | reverse complement strand
TCGCACGACCATCGGACGCGTACGACCGCCGGACGCGTACGAGCCCAGCGGCCCGAGCGGCCCCAGCGGCCCGCCCCCCCGCCGGCCCCGCCGTCTCAGCAGCGCGTGCCGAAGCCGCCCTCCGCGAGGCCCGTGCAGAAGGCCGCGCGTGCGGCCGGTGACTGCGAGAGGCGGCCGTCGACGAACCAGGACGAGCCCGGCGGGAAGTCGAAGCTGCCGTCGTCGATCCCGTCCCAGCCGTAGCGGAAGTCGAGATCGATGTAGGTGACGGCCGTGATGACGTCCGAGAGGTCGTAGCTGCCGGACTCGTTGGGGATCGGGCCGGAGTAGTGCAGGAGCCCGAAGAGCCGCTGGACCCACAGCGCGCCCCGGTCCGGTTCCTTGCCGCTCGTGTCGGAGCCGTCCGCCGTGAAGTTCATCATCCCGCCCTCCGAGACGATCATCTTCTTCCCGTGGTCCTGGGCGAACTTCATCATCTTCAGGACGTTGCCGTCGTAGTCCCAGTTCTTCCACACGGCGGCGTCGTTCCCGGAGGAGTCCTTGCCGATGTAGGCGTTGCGGCACTGGAGGTCCGCGGTGTCGTAGTTGTCGGGCGGCGTCCCGTTGTAGAGGTAGCCGTTGTCGTACATCGGCAGGCACAGCTCGTGCGCGAAGAGCGAGACGCCGACGCGGTCCACCACCGCGTCGCCCGGGTACATCTGCGCGTAGCTGCCGCGCACAGGGTGGAAGACGTACTGGACGTTGCCGTGCGTGCGTCCGTCGATGAGGGCGCGGATGCGGGCGAAGGCCTTCTTGTACGAGTCGCAGCTCTCGTCCGTGCAGTGGTAGTACGGGCTCACCTCGTAGTCCAGGCGCAGCAGGAACGTGGCCGCCGGGTGCGCGTTGGCGAAGTCGATGAGCGTGGTGAAGCGGTCCGCGTACTGCCCCTCGCCGAGTTCCCGCGTCACCTCGCGCGAGCGGGCGGCCTTGGCGGCCTCGTCGCCGCCGGTGAAGCCGGGCGGGTTGTCCTTCCAGCTCACGCCGACCTGGATCGTCGCGCCCCGGTCGGCGAGGAAGGAGGCGTACGCGGCGTGGTTCGCGCCGACCCACGTGCCCGAGGCCACCTCGTAGTAGACCGAACCGCCCGCCGGGTCCTGCCCGAACGAAGTCCAGTCGTCCCAGGCGGCCTTGCTCGACTGACCGATCAGCAACTGCCGCTCTCCCGGGGCGGCGGGGGCCGAGGTGGCCGCGTGCGCCGTCCCTCCCGCGAGCCCGAGCAGGGGCAGCAGGCAACACAGGGCGAGAAGCAGGGGGAAGGCGCGTGAGGGCGGGGCGTATGTCCTGTGCATGACAGCTCTCCGTACGGGTGGGGGTGCGGCCTGACCGCGTGGGTACGTCCGCACGCATCCTGGGGAACCGGAAGAGCCCCGTCAACGGATCGCGCAAGTTTCGAAGGATCGGGCAGCTCACGGGGGCGCGAGCGAAACCCTGAACGGGCGCTTCGCGGGGCCCGAGGCCGCGACGGGGGCGCTGACATGCCGTGGTGCGGGAACAGGGTGGCGCGGGAGCGGCGAAACTTTACGAAACGAATGGGCGCCCCGGTACGGGGAATTTCGTGCGGCAGGGCTGCCGCTCGCTCCCTCTCAGCCCGCTCCGGCGCGGAACAGCAGGGACGCCCAGGAGCGGTACGGGCGCCACTTCGCCGCGGCGGGGGCGAGCGCGTCGGGCGTCTCCGGGAGGCCGTACGCCTCCGCCATCGCCGCGTGCAAGCGGTGCTCCGCACGGGGGAACACGTCCGGGTGGCCCGCGCCCCTGATGAGGATCAGCTCCGCCGAGAAGGGGCCGATGCCGGGCAGTTCCTGGAGGCGGGCGAGGGCGTCCTCCGGCGGGAGGGCGCGGAGCGCCGCCGCGTCGAGGCGGCCGTCCAGCGCCGCCTCGGCCAGCGCGTGCAGCCGTTCCGTCTTGACGGCGCTCACACCCGGTACGGGATCGAGGTCGCGCAGCACCGCGGGCAGCGGGAAGGCGTGCCGCTCGCGGCCCGCGACCGTCAGGGTCTCGCCGTACGTACGGGCCAGCTCGTCCTTCACGGCCGCCGCGCGCGTCATCCGCAGCCGGTTGCCGATCACGGTCCACGCGGCGGCCTCGTACGGGGAGTAGAAGCAGACCGGGCGCAGGCCCGGGAACTCCTCCTGGAGCCGCCCGACCTGGGGATCGGCCCGGCCCACGGCGGGGAAGCCGCTCCCGTCCACGTCGAGCGACAGGACGCGCGCCACCTGGGCCCGTACGGCGGCGGGAGCGGCGCCGTCCGACGTCCACTCGGCCCGGACATCCCCCGCGTCCTCCGGCTGCCGTACCGCGCAGCCGACGACGTGCGTGCCGTCGTCCGCCGGGAAGGCGAGGCGCAGGACGCCGTCGTCCTCGGCGGGATACGCGGCGGGCGTGAAGTCCGTCAGGAAGCCGAGGGCGGCGGACAGGGCGAAGGGCCCCTGCGGGGCCAGCGAAAACGTGGGCATGGCGCTCGCCTTCCGGAGCCCCGCACACGGGCGGCCCCGCACCCGACGTTGCCACGGCGGGCGGGAGGCGGCACGGCGGGGGAGCGGCACGGTGAGGGAGGGCGCCGTACGGTGCGGCCCTCCGGCGCGAGCGCCCTCCGCGTACGGTGCCGGGCCCCGGGCCCGCGCCCCCGGCCCCTCAGAACCCGCCCCTCAGAGACCCGCCGCCGCCCCCACGTCCCGCTTCAGCTCCGTGAGCAGCGCCGCCGCGCGTTCCCGCGCCTCCGCGACCGGCAGCCCCGCCGGGAGGACGATCTCCAGGTAGCACTTGAGCTTCGGTTCGGTGCCGCTCGGGCGGACGACGACCCGGCCCCGGGTGGCCAGCCCGTCGACGTCCCCCTCCAGGACGTACCGCAGTCCGTCCGTGGGGGGAAGGCCGTCCTTC
This sequence comes from Streptomyces sp. SID11385, assembly GCF_010548245.1. Classification (GTDB taxonomy): domain Bacteria; phylum Actinomycetota; class Actinomycetes; order Streptomycetales; family Streptomycetaceae; genus Streptomyces. The sequence goes on along the minus strand of NZ_JAAGLR010000043.1, from coordinate 5,793 downwards.
GGGAGGTTGAGGTCGTCGGCCGAGGTGACGGGGAGGCCCGCGAGGCGGGCCGGGGGGCCGGTGCGCAGGCGGTCCATCGCGGCGGGGATGAGGGAGAGGTCGGCGACGCGGGCGGAGAGCTGGGCCGTCGCGTGCAGACCGTGCTCGTGCGCGAGGTCGTCGAGCGCGTCGGAGAGCGTGCGGCCCTCCTCCTTGAGTACCGAGGCGTACTCCGTGATGAGGAGCGCGGCGGTGATCCCGTCCTTGTCGCGCACGCCCCCGGGGTCCACGCAGTAGCCGAGCGCCTCCTCGTACCCGTACCGCAGCCCGGGGACGCGCGAGATCCACTTGAAGCCCGTCAGCGTCTCCTCGTGCGGGACGCCGGCCGCGCGGGCGAGGGTGCCGAGGAGCGTCGAGGAGACGATCGACTCGGCGAAGACGCCGCGCTCGCCGCGCCGCAGCAGGTGCGTCGCGAGCAGGGCGCCCGTCTCGTCACCCGTGAGCATCCGCCAGCCCGCCGTCGCCGACGCGTCCGGCACGGCGACGGCGCAGCGGTCGGCGTCGGGGTCGTTCGCGACGATCAGGTCGACGCCCTCGTGCGCCCGCGCCGTCGCGAAGGCGAGGTCCATCGCGCCGGGCTCCTCCGGGTTGGGGAAGGCGACGGTCGGGAAGTCCGGGTCGGGCGCGGCCTGTTCGGCGACCGGTACGGGCGCCGGGAACCCGGCCCGCGCGAAGGCCGCCGTGACGGTCTCGGTGCCGACGCCGTGCAGCGCGGTGTGCACGATGCGGGCGGTACGGGGCGAGCCGGGCGCGAGCACGGAGACCGCGCGCTCCACGTACGCCTCAAGGACGTCGTCCCCGAGTACCGTCCACCCGTCCTCGGCGCGCGGCACCTGCGCCAGCGCGTCGATCGCCTCGATCCCGGCGGCGATCTCGGCGTCCGCCGGAGCGACGATCTGCGAGCCCGCGCCCTCGCCGGGCTCCGGGTAGCCGAAACCGAGGTAGACCTTGTAGCCGTTGTCGCGCGGCGGGTTGTGGCTCGCGGTCACCTCGACCCCGGCGACCGCGCCGAGGTGCCCGATCGCGAAGGCGAGGACGGGCGTGGGCAGCGGCCGGGGCAGGACGGCGGCGCGCAGCCCCGCGCCGGTCAGCACGGCGGCGGTGTCGCGCGCGAAGTCCGCCGACTTGTGGCGCGCGTCGTAGCCGACGACGACGAGCCCGTCCCCCTTGCCGTGCTCCCGCAGGAAGGCCGCGAGCCCCGCCGCCGCACGAATCACCACGGCCCGGTTCATCCGTGAGGAGCCCGCCCCCAGCTCCCCGCGCAGCCCCGCCGTGCCGAAGCGGAGCAGGCCCGCGAAGCGGTCCCGCAGCGCGTCGAGATCCTCCGCCTCCAGCAGCGCGGCCAGTTCGGCGCGCGTGTCCGGGTCGGGGTCCTCGGCCAGCCAGCGGCGGGCACGGTCGATGAGGTCCTGCGCGTCGTCCTTGTCCACCACGGTGGTCGTGCCTTTCTCGGCTTCGGTACGGCAGCCCCTCGGCTCCGGTGCGGGGGCGGCGGGGCGGTCTCGTCCCCCGGAGGTCGTACGGGACACCTACCCCGTACGACGGAGAGCCCCCGCGGGCAGGGGAGCCCTCGGCGGCGAAGGGCCCGTCAGACGCGGTCGAGGACCTGGCCGAGCAGGGCGCCCATGTGGGCGGCCGAGTCGCGGCCCGCCTGAAGGACCTCCTCGTGGTTGAGGGGTTCGCCCGTGAGGCCGGCCGCGAGGTTGGTGACGAGCGAGATGCCGAGCACCTCGGCCCCCGCCTCGCGCGCCGCGATCGCCTCCAGGACCGTCGACATGCCGACGAGGTCCCCGCCCATCGCGCGGACCATGCCGATCTCGGCGGGCGTCTCGTAGTGCGGGCCGGGGAACTGCACGTACACGCCCTCTTCGAGCGTGGGGTCGATCTCCTTGCACAGCGCGCGCAGGCGCGGCGAGTAGAGGTCGGTGAGGTCCACGAAGTTCGCGCCGTGGATGGGCGAGGTCGCCGTGAGGTTGATGTGGTCGCTGATCAGCACCGGCTGCCCCGGCCGCATCCCGGCGCGCAGCCCGCCGCAGCCGTTGGTGAGCACGATCGTCTTGCACCCGGCGGCGACCGCGGTGCGCACGTTGTGCGCGACCGCGTCCACGCCGCGGCCCTCGTAGTAGTGCGTGCGGCCGAGGAAGACGAGGGCGCGCTTGCCGCCGAGTCCGCCGTACGAGCGGATGCGGCCCGCGTGGCCCTCGACGGCGGGCGGCGGGAAGCCGGGCAGGTCCGTGAAGGACAGGTCGTGGTCCGCCGCGCCGAGCGCCTCCGCGGCGGGCACCCAGCCCGAGCCCATCACCAGGGCCACGTCGTGCGTCTCGGCCCCCGTCAGCTCACCGAGCCGCGCGGCGGCGGCCCGGGCGGCGGCGAAGGGGTCGGCCTGGATGTCGTCCGGAATAACTGATGCGTTCACGCGAATGAGCGTAACCGCTCACAGCCTACGCGCGTAGACGTCGCTGATAACGACCTGATGTTGACTTGCCGGTAGGCGATCGCGGACGCGTCCGGACACGGAGCCGCCTGGTCAGGGGGCCGGAGGGCGGGAAGTGGCGGAAGTCGTGAAGACGGCCGCCTTTGGCGGGAACCCGGCCCTGGCGGAGCGGCGTCGTCCGCCGGGAGACCGGTACGCACGGACGCGCCCGCGCGGCGGCCGACGCGCGTGCACGGCCGACGCGCGTTCAGCAGGGACGCTTCCGCAGTTCCATCACGTAGTCGTGCGGCGCCCCCGCCGATTCCGCCGCGTCGGCGATCTCGCCGAGGTAGCGCGCGGACGGCAGGCCGCCCTCGTACCCGTTGAGGACGTACAGCCACGAGGACTCCGTGCCCTCCAGCGTGTGCACGCGGACCCGGGCGCGGCGGTAGATGCCGAGGCCGACGCCCTCCCAGCCGTCCATCGCCTCCTCGTCGGGGGGCGCGATGTCGTACAGCGCCACGAAGACCTGCGAGGCCGGGTCCTCGACGACCGTGGCGAGCGCGCCTTCCCAGCCCATGTGCTCGCCGCCGAAGGTCAGCCGCCAGCCGTCGAGCCAGCCGGTGGCCCGCAGCGGGGAGTGCGGGGCACGGCGCGTCATCAGCCGCGCGTCGAGATTTCCTGCGTACGCAGCGTAGAGCGACATGGGGTCGAGAGTACGGCAGACGGCGTGGGGAGGCGGGGGAGTCGCGGGAGGCGGACGCGTACGGGAGGGTGCGGGCGGCGGCGTGACCCGTTGCACACCCCGGACGGTGGGCCCGGGCGCGAAGCAATTTGGCGCGTGCGGGACAATGAAGTACGTGACTCGGATCGTGATTATCGGTGGCGGACCCGGCGGATACGAAGCGGCCCTCGTGGGCGCCCAGCTCGGCGCGGAGGTGACCGTCGTCGACTGCGACGGCCTCGGCGGGGCTTCGGTGCTCACCGACTGCGTGCCTTCGAAGACTCTCATCGCGACCGCCGAGGTGATGACGACCTTCGACTCCTCGTACGAGGAACTCGGCATCCTCGTCGCCGACGACACCCCGTACATAGACCGCCCGGCGCGCGTCGTCGGGGTCGATCTCGGCAAGGTCAACCGCCGCGTGAAGCGCCTCGCGCTCGCGCAGTCGCACGACATCACGGCCTCCGTCACGCGCGCGGGCGCCCGCGTCGTGCGCGGCCGGGGCCGCCTGGAGGGCCAGCAGGACAGCGACGGTTCGCGCACCGTCGTCGTCACCGCGGCCGACGGCTCCGAGCAGCGCCTGACCGCCGACGCCGTGCTCATCGCGACCGGCGGGCACCCGCGCGAGCTGCCCGACGCGCGCCCCGACGGCGAGCGCATCCTCAACTGGACGCAGGTCTACGACCTCGACGAGCTGCCCGAGGAACTGATCGTCGTGGGCTCCGGTGTCACGGGCGCCGAGTTCGCGGGCGCCTACCAGGCGCTCGGCTCGCGCGTCACCCTCGTCTCCTCGCGCGACCGCGTCCTGCCCGGCGAGGACCCGGACGCCGCCGCCGTCCTGGAGGACGTCTTCCGCCGCCGCGGCATGAACGTCATGGCCCGCTCGCGCGCGCAGGCCGTCAAGCGCGTCGGCGACCGCGTCGAGGTCACGCTCGCGGACGGCCGTGTCATCACCGGCTCGCACTGCCTCATGGCGGTCGGCGCGATCCCGAACACGACGGACATCGGCCTGGAGGAGGCCGGGGTCAAGCTCAAGGACTCCGGGCACGTCAAGACCGACAAGGTCTCCCGCACGAGCGCCCCCGGCATCTACGCGGCCGGCGACGTCACCGGCGTCTTCGCGCTCGCCTCCGTCGCCGCGATGCAGGGCCGCATCGCGATGTACCACTTCCTCGGCGACGCGGTCACCCCGCTCAACCTCAAGGCCGTCTCGTCCAACGTCTTCACGGACCCCGAGATCGCCACCGTCGGCTACAGCCAGGCCGACGTGGACGGCGGCCGGATCGACGCGCGCGTCGTCAAGCTCCCGCTGCTGCGCAACCCGCGCGCCAAGATGCAGGGCATCCGCGACGGATTCGTCAAGATCTTCTGCCGCCCGGGGACCGGCGTCGTCGTCGGCGGTACGGTCGTCGCCCCCCGCGCGAGTGAACTCATTCACCCCATCTCGATCGCTGTGGACAACAATCTGACCGTGGAACAGATCGCTAACGCGTTCACTGTGTACCCGTCGCTGTCCGGTTCGATCGCCGAGGTGGCGCGCCAGCTCCACACCGTCAAGCGCGCGGAGGAGCAGGTCTGAGGGGCCGTACGGTCTCAACTTCCCTGCTCGGACGGGCTACCGGGCCATCGCGGCGACGCGATGGCCCGTCGCCGTGAGCGCCTTCGGGCGCCGTGCGCGGACCCGTATACCACTTTCACGGGTCCCGTGTGGACAACTTCCGTAACTCGGCGGAAAGTGGTGAACGCGGACAGTCATGCGCGTTACCGTCTGTTCTGTGTTCGCTGCTGAACGTCGTCAAATGATCCTTGAAATGGTGCGCGCCAACGGAGCCGTCTCGCTCCGGGAACTGGCCCGCGTCGTCCAGACCTCTGAAGTGACCGTACGGCGGGACGTGCGGGCCCTCGAAGCGGAAGGGCTGCTCGACCGCAGGCACGGGGGCGCCGTGCTCCCCGGTGGCTTCGCGCGCGAGACCGGCTTCCCGCAGAAGACCCAACTCGCGTCGGCCGAGAAGGCCGCGATCGCCGAACTCGCCGCCGAGTTCGTCGAGCCCGGCGAGGCCGTCGTGATCGGCGCGGGGACCACGACGCAGGAGCTGGCCCGCCGCCTCGCGCGCGTCGCCGGTCTCACCGTCGTGACCAACTCCCTCCTCGTCGCCCAGGCCCTCGCGCACGCCAACCGTGTCGAGGTCGTCATGACCGGGGGCACCCTGCGCGGCACCGACTACGCCCTCGTCGGCAGCGGGGCCGAGCAGTCCCTCCAGGGCCTGCGCGTCTCGCGCGCCTTCCTCTCGGGCAGCGGTCTCACCTCCGAGCGCGGCCTGTCCACCGCCAACATGCTCTCGGCGAGCGTCGATCGCGCGCTCGTCCAGTCGGCCGCCGAGGTCGTCGTCCTCGCGGACCACACGAAGCTCGGCACCGACACGATGTTCCAGACCGTGGCGCCCGACCTCATCACCCGCCTCGTCACCGACGAACCTGCCCCCGGGGAGGAACGCGCCGCGACGGAGCTCCAGGCCCTCGCCGACCAGGGCGTCCACATCTCCCTGGCGGGCCCGCACGCCCCGGCCCCCCGCCCCCGCACCCGCGACGTCGGCCTCCCCGGCCAGCGCCGCGCCCA
>NZ_JAAGLR010000006.1 GCF_010548245.1 Streptomyces sp. SID11385 | reverse complement strand
GGCCCGGTGCGGCCCGCCGCCGTGCCCCGGGGAGCCGCAGGCTCGCGCTCCTTCTCGCGAGTCTCGCGGCGGCGCTGCTCGCCGTGCTCGCGGGGGCCGCGCCCGCCTCGGCGCACGCGGCACTCGTCGGCAGCGACCCGACGCAGGGCTCGGTGCTCGACACCGCGCCCGACCGCGTCGTGCTCGACTTCTCGGAGAAGATCGGCGTCTCCGACAACGCGGTCCGCGTCCTCGACCCCTCGGGCGAGCGCGTCGACACGGGCAAGCTCACCGACCTGAGCGGTGGTTCGCGCGCCCGCTACGCGGTGAAGCTGCACGCCGGTCTCCCCGACGGCACCTTCACCGTCGCCTACCAGGTCGTCTCCGCCGACAGCCATCCCGTCGCCGGTGCCTTCACCTTCTCGATCGGCGCGCCGTCGAAGACGAGCGCGGTCGTCCCCGACACCGAGGCGGGCGGCGGGCTCGTCGGCTTCCTCTACGACGTGGGGCGCTACGTCGCGTACGCGGGCTTCGTCGTCCTCGTCGGCGGCGCGGCCTTCGTGCTCGGCTGCTGGCCGCGCGGCACCCGGCTGCGCGCCCTGCAACGCCTCGTCGTGGGCGGCTGGGTCGCCCTCACCGCGGCGACCCTCGCCCTGCTCCTGCTGCGCGGCTCCTACACGGGCTCGGGGAAGTTCTCCGACGTCTTCGACCTCGGCGCGCTCGGCGACGTGCTCCAGACGAAGCCAGGCGCCGCACTCGTCTCGCGGCTGCTGCTGCTCGCCGTCGCCGCGCTCTTCATCGCCGTGCTCTTCGGCGCGTACGCGCGGCGCGAGAACGCCGCCGAGCGCCGCGACCTCGGCTTCGGGCTCGCGATCGGCGGTCCCGTCGTCGCGATCGGCCTCGCCTCGACCTGGGCGCTCGCCGAGCACGCCTCGGCCGGGCTCCAGACCTCCGTCGCGATGCCCGTCGACATCCTGCACCTGCTCGCGGTGGCCGCCTGGCTGGGCGGACTCACCGCGCTCCTCGTCGCGCTCTACCGCGACCCCGCCATCGAGTCCACGGCCGTCGACCGCTTCTCGCGCCTCGCCTTCACGAGCGTCGTCGTGCTCGTCGGCACCGGGATCTACCAGACCTGGCGCCAGGTCGGCACCTGGTCGGCGCTCACCGGCACCTCGTACGGGCAGCTCCTCCTCGTGAAGGTCGGCCTCGTCGTCCTCCTCGTCGTCGTCGCCTTCTTCTCACGCCGCTGGACGAGCCGCCTCACGGCGGGCGGGGCAGCGGTGGCCGGGGAAGCGGCCTCGGTCCCGGCGGCACGGAAGGCGGAGCAGAAGGCGAGGAAGCCGGAGGCGAAGACACCGAACGCGGAGGCTAGGAAGCCGGAGGCGAATAAGCCGGAGGCGAAGACACCGAACGCGAAGGGCAAGGCACGCAGCGCCGAGCCCAAGGCGGGCAGCGCGGAGCCGGAAGCACGCAGCGCGGAGCCGAAGCGGGCGGAGAAGGCCGCCCTGGGCGAGGGGAGCGGCGTCCGCGGCAAGTCCGCCGACGGCGGGGACGTCTCCGATCCCGTACGGGCCGCCCAGCTCGCGCGGCAGCAGGCGGCCGTGCGGGTCGCAAAGGAGAAGCGGACGCGGGACGCCGACCCGCTCCGCTCCGGGCTGCGCCGCTCCGTGCTGATAGAGGCCGGGATCGCCGTCGTCCTGCTCGGCGTCACGACCGTCCTCACCACGACCGAGCCGGGGCGTACCGAGGAGCAGGTCGCCGCCACGAAGGGCGGTACCACGAGCGGCGCGCCCGTCTCCGTCAAGCTCCCCTTCGACACCGGCGGCGAGAACGGCAAGGGCACCGTCCAGATCGAGGCCGACCCCGGCCGCTCGGGCGCCAACGCCGTGCACGTCTACATCGAGCGCCCGGGCGGCGCGCCCTTCGACGTGCCCGAGGTCCGCCTCTCGCTCACGCTCCCCGAGAAGAACCTCGGCCCGATCGCCGTCCGGCCCTCGCACCTCGCGCCCGGCCACTGGAGCGCGTCCGGGGTGCAGATCCCGATGGCGGGAAGCTGGCAGCTCGGCGTCACCGTCCGTACCTCCGACATCGACCAGGTCACCGTCGACAAGACCGTCCGCATCGGCTGAGACCCCGGCGCGTACGGCCGCCCCGGCGGCCACGCGCCGGGCCCGGCGCTCGCGCCGGACCGCACCTGAAAGCACTGAGCACCATGACAGACCGCATCCCGTCCCAGGACCGGCCCACCACCGGCAAGGCGTCCGCCGGGCCCCGTGCCGCCGAGGAGAGTACGGCCGGGGAGCGCCCCGGCGGCGTGAGCCGACGCGCGCTGCTCGGCACCGCCGGGGCCACCGGGCTCGTGCTCGGGGCCGTGGGCGGCGGCGTGGGGTACGCCCTCGCGCCGGAGGAGAGCGAGGCGCCGGCGGAGGCGCTCACCCGGCTCGGCGCCCGGCGCGCGATGTTTCACGTGAAACATCAGCCGGGCATCACCACCCCGCTCCAGGCCAAGGGCCATCTCCTCGCCTTCGACCTGCTCGCGGGGAAGGGCAGGCGCGAGGCGGCGAACCTCCTGCGGCGCTGGTCGGAGACGGCCGAGCGGCTCATGGCAGGCGAGACGGTCGCGGCGGACGGGCACGACACGGGCATCGCGCTCGACGCCGGGCCCGCCTCGCTCACGGTCACCTTCGGCTTCGGGCACAGCTTCTTCAGCCGTACGGGGCTGGAGAAGCAGCGGCCCGAAGCCCTCGCGCCGCTCCCGCAGTTCTCCTCCGACCACCTCGACGCGAAGCGCGGGGAGGGCGATCTGTGGGTGCAGATCGGCGCCGACGACGCGCTCGTCGCCTTCCACGCCCTGCGCGCGCTCCAGAAGGACGCGCGCGGGACGGCGCGGGTGCGCTGGCAGATGAACGGCTTCAACCGTTCCCCCGGCGCGACCGCGAGCCCCCGGACCGCGCGGAATCTCATGGGGCAGCTCGACGGGACGGGCAATCCACAGGAAAGCGACAAGGACTTCACTCAGCGCGTCTTCGTGGGGGCCGAGGACGGCCCGGAGTGGATGGCGAACGGCTCGTACGTCGTCATGCGCCGTATCCGCATGCTGCTCGACGACTGGGAGAGGCTCGGGCTCACGGAGCAGGAGAAGGTCATCGGCCGCCGGAAATCCACCGGTGCCCCCCTCACCGGCGGCGGGGAACGGACCGAGCCGCGACTCAACGCGACGGACAAGAACGGCGATCTCGTCATTCCGCTCAACGCCCACGCCCGCATCACCCGGCCCGACCAGAACGGTGGGGCCGCGATGCTCCGCCGCCCGTTCTCGTACCACGACGGCATCGACGCGGACGGCGTCCCGGACGCGGGGCTCCTCTTCCTGTGCTGGCAGGCGGACCCGCTGCGGGGCTTCGTCCCCGTGCAGCGCAAGCTCGACCGCGGCGACGCGCTCTCCGAGTACATCCGCCACGAGGCAAGCGGGCTCTACGCGGTGCCGGGAGGGGCGGCGAAGGGCGAGTACGTGGGACAGCGGCTGCTGGAGGGCTGATCCCCGCCCTCACCTCCCGGGTCCCGCGCCCGGCGTCGCGCACAAGGCGTCGTACAAGATGAAGAAGTTGTCCACAGAGTTATCCACAGGCAGGCGTCCGCGGCTGGGGACAAGTCGACAGACGCGCCCGACATGGTCGACAAATCGCCCTAGAGACCCCTACGGCCACCAAGTCCGTCCACAGTCATTTCCTGGCCGCTCCGGCCGGTTCGCTGCCATTCGGCGCCGCTTTTCCCTTGATCAACTCTATGGGAGCGAGAATTTCCACCCGAAAGGGGTCGCCCACAAGGTTTCGAAAGGGAAATCCACGGAACGAACGGCTGGATTCGGAACTTCGCATTCCGACATCCACAGCGGACATCCGCAGCCTGTGGATAACTTTTCCGGAACGCACGGCCCTGTGGACAACTTCGCCCCGCGCCGCCTCCCCGCAGGTCCGCGCGGCTCGGGGACCGTCCGCTCGCGACGCCCCGCATGCCACTCCCGCGCCTTTTCACGCCATCCGCGACCGTACGCCGAGAAGCGCCGCCCGCTCAGGGGAATGCCGAATACCCCCACGAACATTCCGGCAAATCACCTATTTCACCCTTAACGCCCAAGCGGGTCGCACAAAAGATCATGCCCGCGAGTCCTCGCGCCCCGAATCCCGGTCGAGCCGAGGAGCACCGCCCCGGTAGCCTGGCTCTGTGATTGACCTTCGCCTGCTTCGTGAGGACCCCGACCGTGTGCGCGCTTCGCAGCGCGCCCGAGGAGAGGACGTCGGGCTCGTCGACTCCCTCCTTTCCGCCGACGAGCGCCGCCGCTCCTCCGGGGTCCGCTTCGACGAGCTGCGCGCCGAGCAGAAGCAGCTCGGCAAGCTCATCCCCAAGGCGCAGGGGGACGAGAAGCAGGAGCTGCTGAAGCGGACGGGCGAGCTGGCCGCCGCGGTCAAGGCCGCCGACGCCGAGCAGAACGACGCCGCCGCGCAGACGCAGGACCTCCTGCGCCGCCTCGGCAACCTCGTCCACCCCGACGTCCCGGTCGGAGGCGAGGAGGACTTCGCCCTCCTGGAGACGCACGGCACGATCCGCGACTTCGAGGCGGAGGGCTTCACGCCCAAGGACCACCTGGAGCTGGGCCACCTGCTCGGCGCGATCGACGTCGAGCGCGCCGCCAAGGTCTCGGGTTCGCGCTTCTACTACCTCAGCGGCATCGGCGCGCTCCTCGAACTCGCCCTCGTCAACGCCGCGATCGCCCAGGCCACGGCGGCCGGCTTCACGCCGATGCTCACGCCCGCGCTGGTGCGCCCGCAGGCGATGGACGGCACCGGCTTCCTCGGCCAGGCCGGGCAGGACGTCTACCACCTCAAGGACGACGACCTCTACCTCGTCGGCACCTCCGAGGTGGCCCTCGCCGGCTACCACATGGACGAGATCATCGAGGCGGACCGGCTGCCGCTGCGGTATGCGGGCTTCTCGCCGTGCTTCCGCCGCGAGGCGGGCTCGCACGGCAAGGACACGCGCGGCATCTTCCGCGTCCACCAGTTCGACAAGGTGGAGATGTTCTCGTACGTCGATCCCGCCGACTCCGAGGCGGAGCACCGGCGGCTCCTCGACTGGGAGAAGCAGTGGCTGACCTCGCTCGGGCTGCCGTTCCGCGTCATCGACGTCGCGACCGGTGACCTCGGCTCCTCCGCGGCGCGCAAGTTCGACTGCGAGGCGTGGATTCCCACGCAGGGCAAGTACCGCGAGCTGACCTCGACCTCGGACTGCACCGAGTTCCAGGCGCGGCGGCTGTCCATCCGGATGCGCGACGGCAAGAAGACCCGCCCGCTCGCGACCCTCAACGGCACGCTCTGCGCCGTCCCGCGCACGATCGTCGCGCTCCTGGAGAACCACCAGCAGGCGGACGGCTCGGTGCGGGTACCGGAGGTGCTGCGGCCGTACCTGGGCGGACGCGAGGTCCTGGAGCCGGTCGCCCCGGCCACCGCCAAGTGAGCGCGGGGCCCGTTCGCACGGGGGACGAGGCTGTTCGTACGGGTGACGAGGTCGTTCGTACGGGAGCGGGAGCGGCACTGACGAGTGACGGTGCGGTGCCCGCGGCGGGCGCCGTGCCCGTACCCGGGCAGGCCCTGGGGCCCGGGCAGGCCCCCGGGCACCGTCGTTTCCCGTACCGGCTCGTCGCCACCGACCTCGATGGGACGCTCCTGCGTTCCGACGACACCGTCTCGCCGCGTACGCGCGCCGCGCTCGTCGCGGCGGCGGAGGCGGGGGCGCCGCACATCGTCGTCACGGGGCGCCCGGTGCCGTGGACGAAGAAGGTCCTGGAGGAGCTGGACTACCAGGGGCTCGCGGTGTGCGCGCAGGGCGCGCAGGTCTACGACGCCGGGAGCGGACGGCTGCTCACCTCCGTGACGCTGGAGCGCGGGCTCGCCCGGCGGGCCATCGAGCTGATCGAGGAGCACACGGGGCCCCTCGCCCTCGCGGTGAGCCGCGACGGCCTGGACGGCGACGTCCTCACCGGCCCCGGCTACCGCGTCCAGGAAGGCGCCCTGGCCTCGATAGAGCTCGACGACGCCGGCCGCGCCACCGCGCTGTGGGAACAGCCGATCAACAAGGTCTACATCCAGCATCCCGCGCTGAGCGACGACGCCCTCGCCACGGTCGCCACCGCGATCGCGGGCCAGCTCGTGGGGGTCGTGATGGCGGGCGAGGGAGTCGTCGAACTCCTCCCCCTCGGCCTCACCAAGGCCACCGGACTCTCCCTCGCCGCCCGCCGCCTCGGCGTCAAGGCGGCCGAGACGATCGCCTTCGGCGACATGCCCAACGACATCCCGATGTTCCGCTGGGCCACCCACGGCGTCGCCATGGCCGACGCCCACGAGGACCTGAAGGCCGTCGCGGACGAGATCACCCTGTCCCACGACGCGGACGGGATCGCCGTCGTGCTGGAGCGCTTGCTGGGGGAGTAGGCCAGCGGGGGCGGCGGGCGGCGGATGCGGGCGGCTCGGGGGGGCGGTGCGCCGGATGGGCGGACCGGGGCCGGGGCGGACGGGCCACGCGTGCGCGCCGGACGGG
>NZ_JAAGLR010000180.1 GCF_010548245.1 Streptomyces sp. SID11385 | reverse complement strand
CACCGCCCGGCCCACCGGCACCGCCCGGCCCACCGGCACCGCCCGGCCCACCGGCACCGCCCGGCCCACCGGCACCGCCCGGCCCACCGGCACCGCCCGGCCCACCGGCACCGCCCGGCCCACCGGCACCGCCCGGCCCACCGGCACCGCCCGGCCCACCGGCACCGCCCGGCCCACCGGCACCGCCCGGCCCACCGGCACCGCCCGGCCCACCGGCACCGCCCGGCCCACCGGCACCGCCCGGCCCACCGGCACCGCCCGGCCCACCGGCACCGCCCGGCCCACCGGCACCGCCCGGCCCACCGGGGTCGCCGGGACCTCCGTTCCCGCCCGGCCCTTCGGGGCCGTCCTTGTGTCCGGGCTCGCTGATCGACTGCGTCATACGTTGAGTCCTTCGTTTCGCCTGAGCGCGGGGTCCCGGAGGGAACCACAAAGCGCGCGCTTAGGACAATCCCCGCGCGCGCCCGCTGCCAAGCACACGCTCAGTTGGCTTGGTCACGGTCCGGGACGGCGCGGACAAGGGGGACGCGCGCCACCCGGACCCGGGAGCGGCTACCCCGTTCCCGACGTGCCACACTCCTCGGTATGCGCGTGTATCTCGGCTCCGACCATGCGGGCTACGAACTCAAGAACCACCTCGTCGAATGGCTCACCGAGCACGGACACGAGCCGGTCGACTGCGGCCCCCACATCTACGACGCCCAGGACGACTACCCGCCGTTCTGCCTCCGCGCCGCCGAGCGCGCCGCCGCCGACCCCGAGGCCCTCGGCGTCGTCATCGGCGGCAGCGGCAACGGCGAGCAGATCGCGGCGAACAAGGTCGAAGGCGTCCGCTGCGCCCTCGCCTGGAGCGTCGAGACGGCGAAGCTCGGCCGCGAGCACAACAACGCCAACGTCGTCTCGGTCGGCGCCCGGATGCACTCGACCGACGAGGCCACCTCCTTCGTCGAGGTCTTCCTCAGCACCCCGTACTCCGAGGAAGCGCGCCACACCCGGCGCATCGAGATGCTCACCGCGTACGAGAAGAGCGGCGTGCTGCCGCCCGTCCCGGCCCACCACCCGCAGCCCGAAGCCTGACCGTGCCCGAAGGCCACACCCTGCACCGGCTCGCCGCCGACCACGACCAGCGGTTCGGCGGCCGGCCGGTGCGGGCCGCCTCCCCGCAGGGCAAGTTCGCCGCCTCGGCCGCGCTGCTCGACGGAGCCGTCCTCGAAGGCGCCGAGGCCCACGGCAAGCACCTCTTCCTCGCCTTCGGCCCGCTCGGCTGGGTCCACATTCACCTCGGCCTCTTCGGCAAGGTCGCCCAGGGCCCGGGCACCCCGCCCCCGGCCACCGACACGATCCGGCTGCGCCTGACCGGACCGGGCGGCTGGTCCGACCTGCGCGGGCCCACCGCCTGCGCGCTGATCGACGACGAGGCCAAGGCCGCCGTCCACGCCCGCCTCGGGCCCGACCCGCTGCGCGAGGCCGACGACGGAGAGGCCGCCTGGACGCGCATCGCCCGCAGCCGCACGACGATCGCCGCGCTGCTCATGGACCAGAAGATCGTCGCGGGCGTCGGCAACGTCTACCGCGCCGAAGTGCTCTTCCGCCACGGCATCGACCCCGCACGCCCCGGCCGCTCCCTCACCCGCGCCGAGTGGGACGCGCTCTGGACCGACCTGCGGGCGCTCATGCGCGAAGGCGTCCGCCTGGGCCGCATCGACACCGTCCGCCCCGAGCACACCCCCGAGGCCATGGGCCGCCCGCCCCGCCGCGACGACCACGGCGGCGAGGTCTACGTCTACCGCCGCGCCCACCAGCCCTGCCTGGTCTGCGGCACGGAGATCAGGACCCGCGAACTGGCGGGCCGCAACCTCTTCTGGTGCCCGCGCTGCCAGGGGACCGGGGCATAGCGGGCGCGAGTCCGCACGGACGGGGCGGGGCTGCCGGGCAGGGGTGCTCCCGTACGAGCCCCGCCCCGTCCCCCTACGAGGCTCAGAAACCGTCTCAGAACCCGTGCGCCAGGAACGGCGCCACCTGGCTCCCGAAGCCGAGCGATACGGGCCCCAGCGCCCCGGCCCTCACCTCCCGCACCCGCCCGGCCGCCGCGAATTCCGCAAGCGAGGTCCCCCCGAGGTACGCGCCGCCCAGCTCGCGGACCGACAGCGCGAGATCCGCCGCGTCCTCCGTACGCACGCACGCGGCCCCCTCCGGTCCGCCGCGCAGCCGCCAACGCCCCTCGTTCCACGGGCAGAAGTCGTCCCGCACCTCGAAGACGGCGTCCACCGGAACCTGGTACGTACGGGCCGCGAGCGCCGCGCCCACGTCCACGAGCCGCACGTACAACTCTTCGCGCAGCGTCGGCCGACAGCGGCGTACATCGCTGACGAGCGCCTGCCACGGGGCGTCGAGCGGTGTCCGGCTCAGCTCCACGGTCTCGACCAGGTCCAGCGAGAGCACGTGCCGCAGCAGGGCCGCGTACGCCGGGGGATCGAGCGCCTCCAGAGTCCGTACCCGCACCTCGCCGTGCGGCGTACCGGCCTCGTCCCACACCGGTTTGACCTGGAAGCGGGTGAAGCCCACGACTTCGCCGTCCCGTTCGGCGAGCACGACGCGCAGCGGCGAGAAGCCCGCGCGGTCCGCCTCGGGATCGAGCAGGCCGAGCCGTTCCCAGCCCGGCTGCCGGGCGAAGAGCCCGGGACGCCCCGGAACGAGCGCCGCGTACACCGCCTCGCACGCCAGCAGCGACTCCAGAAGCCCCGCCCGCCGCACCCGTACCCGCTCGGTGCCCTCGGGCGCGACCACCCGCACCCGGTGCGCGTCGATGCGCGCCCGCACCATGCGCGTCGCGGCCTCGTACCCGAAGCGGCCGTAGATCGGCGCCTCGGACGCGGTGAGCACCGAGAGCGGCTCGCCGAGCGCGCGTACCTCGTCGAGTTGCGCGCGCATCATCGCGGTCAGCACGCCCTGCCTGCGGTGCGTGTCCGCGACGCTCACCATCGTCACGCCGTTCGCCGGGACGGAGGCCCCGCCGGGCACCGTCATCCGGAACGTGAAGCCGCTCGCCGAGCCGATCAGCTCCGCACCGTCCCAGGCGGCGAACGAGCGGTCGAACTCGACGAGTTCGTCCCAGAGCGCGCGTTCCTCCGCCGCCTCGTGCAGCCCACCGAAGGCGAGGATCAGATTGTCGTACCACTGGGGGTAATAGGCCTTGTCGAGCTTGCGCACCTCGGTCGTCATGCCGCCTCTCTACCAACACGACCGCCGCACCGCGAGGGCATTTCCCCCTGAACGCGCGGTGTGCGCCCGCTGTGCGCGCCCTGCGCCCGATCATCAGTGCGGACGTGGTGCGGGGTGCGCTACCTGGACAAAGTGGACCCCTCGGTGCGCGAAGGCATCGCCGCTCGGTAGGGTCCCGAGCAATGACAGGCGAACGCGTTGCGGCGCAGACCCCCGCGGCACGGTGGCGAATGCGGTACCACCGGGCCCGCATCGCCGTGCGCCGGGCCGGGGTCGACTACTTCCGGGGCGACGGCTCGGACTGGATCGCCCTCGTCGGGCTGCTCCTGTGCGTGCCGCTCATCGGCTGGCTCACGGTCGTCGCCCCCGTCTGGTGCGATCCCGCGATGCTCGCGGTGCCCATCACGATCGGCGGGCTCGTCCTGCGCCCGGCGAGCCTGCTCGGGCTCTACGCGGGCTCGGCCGCGGCCCTCATCGTGGAATCGGTGGTCCTCGGCCCGTACACCGACGGGCCCGCGCGGGTCACCCCCGGCTCGATCCTCGTCGTCGCGGGCTGCGGCTTCGTCGGCCTGCTCGTCGCCCAGTTCCGCAGCCGGGTCGGCGTGCCGTGGCGGCGCGGCGGCACGATGCTCTTCGACCTGCGCGAACGCATCCGGGTGCAGAGCAAACTGCCGGGTCTGCCGCGCGGCTGGCACCGGGAGATGTCCCTGCGACCGGCCGGCGGGCAGTTCTTCTCGGGCGACTTCGTCGTCGCCTCGCGCACGAAGAAGGGGCGCGTCCTCGAAGTCGTCCTCACCGACGTCTCCGGCAAGGGCATGGACGCCGCCTCCCGCGCGCTGCTCCTGTCCGGCGCCTTCGGCGGCCTCCTCGGCTCACTGCCTCCGGCCGACTTCCTGTCCGCCGCCAACGGCTACCTGCTCCGCCAGGACTGGGACGAGGGCTTCGCCACGTCGATCCACCTGGTCCTGGACCTGGAGACGGGCGAGTACGAGGTCTACTCGGCGGGCCACCCGCCGGCCGTCCAGCTCCACGCCGGGACGGGCCGCTGGGAGCAGATGACCGCGGAGGGCCCGCTCCTGGGCGTCTACGGCGGCGCCGAGTTCGAACCGGCCAAAGGCTGCCTGCACCCGGGCGACATCCTGATGCTCTTCACCGACGGCCTCGTCGAGACCGCCGAACGCGAGATCTCCGAGGGCATCGACCGCCTCACCGGCGAGGCCGACCGGTACGTGCCCGGCGGCTTCGTGGGTGCCTCGTGGCACCTCATCGAGGCGGTGGCCAAGGACGTGAACGACGACAGGGCGCTGGTGCTGATCTGCCGGGATCAGGTGGGGGAGTAGGGGCGGGGAGCTGGCTGGGCGGGGAGCTGGCTGGACGGGGGCGGCTCGGGGGCGAGTGGGCTTCGCTGTGCGGTGCACGCGGGCAGCCCCCACCCTCCCTGGGGGGCGCCCCTGCATCAAGTCTTCCGCACCCCTCCCCACCCCCCGCACCAATCCCGCGAATCTGTGGATAACTTCGTGGAAGCCGCAAAACCGCCCACTCTTTCGAGTGAGCGGTTTTTTCGCGATTGCGCAGCCGTCGCTGATGTGTGCCACTCTCTTCCTCAACCGACCGGCAGGCCACTGGCCCAGCCCGTCGGCAGGTCCGTACGGGGAACGTCTCTCACCGTACGAGGGCTCTACTGCCTCACGGGTCAGCCTCAACCCCGGAAGGCAGCAACCTCACCCACCACCAGTACGAGCGCGGAGCGGCCCCGAGGCCGGCCGCCCCCGCCGTACTCACCCCGCGCCGCCGGCCTTGACCAGAGAGACGGTCTCGGTCGGCGGAGCGGTTTCGGGCCCCTCCCCGGGGTCCGTCTCGGCCGTCGGCAGCAGGTGCGCGAGCCAGTGCGCGCGTCCTGCTGCCAACGGGCCGAGGACGGCGAGCAGCAGTACGTAGCCGGCGATGAAGGGCGAGAGCCGCTCGTCCAGACCGGCGCCCGCCGCCATCGTGGCGAGGATCAGCGCGAACTCGCCGCGGGCGAGGAGCGTGGTCGCGATGTTCGCGGACGGGCCCCTGCCGAAGCGGTACATGCGGCCCGCGAGCAGCCCCGCGACCACGTTCATGGTGAAGGTCAGCAGGACCGCGAGCAGGACGGGCCCCAGCACGCTCGGCAGGTCGCCCGGGTTGATGGAAAGACCGAAGGCGAAGAAGAAGATGGCCCCGAAGGCATCCCGCAAAGGGTGCACGAGGGTGCGGATACGGGCGCCCGAGGACGTGCTGCCGAGCATCAGGCCGACCATGAAGGCCCCGATCGCGTCCGCGACCCCGAACCACTCCGAGACCCCGGCGACGAACACCGCCATCCCCAGGAAGGAGATGACGAGCAGCTCGTCGTCCCGCGTGTGCATGAGCCGCCCCACGAGCCGCGTCCCGAAGCGCGCGGCCAGCGCGAGCAGCAGCAGGAAGCCGAACGCCTTCGCGCCGTCGAGCACCGCCGCGGCGAGCGAGTCGGCTCCGGACAGGATCGGCTGGAGCGCGGCGAGATAGAGCGCGAGGAAGATGTCCTCGACGACGATGATGCCGAGGATCGGACGCGTCTCCGGATTGCCGAGGCGCCCTGTGTCGACGAGGACCTTCGTCACGATCGCCGAGGACGAGATGCCGAGCACCCCGGCGAGGACCAGAGCTTCGGAGGTGCCCCAGCCGAGGGCGAATCCGAAGCCGAGGCCGGCGCCGACGTTCAGGGCGAGATACGTGCCCCCGGCGAGCGCCATGCGCCGCCCGCCCGTCCTGAGCTCGTCGAGATGGAATTCCAGCCCCAGGTAGAAGAGCAGCAGCACCAGGCCGAGGGCGCTGAGCATCTCCAGGTCGTGCGGGTCCGAGACGAGCACGACTCCAGGGGTGTGCGGGCCGAGCAATATCCCGGCCAGGATGAACAGCGGGATGGTGGGGAGTCCGATGCGCCCGCCCGCCCGGGCGAGCACGGCGGCGGCGAGAAAGGCGCCGCCCATCGCTATGAGGGTCTCCGCGTGTCCGATGAGCCCAACCTCCGCATCAAGTCAAGCAATGGTCAAGTGAAAGTCAAAAGTTACCCTACCAAAGGGTCGAAAGAAGCAGAGTTGTCCTATTCAAGGGCGCTTTATGAGGCGGGAGTTGCCGCCCTCAGGCGCCGCGCGTGTCGCCGAAGGCCCAGCCGAGACGGGGCTCCAGGGCCCAGCGGAAGGCACGGCGCACGGGAGGTGTGCACAGCAGCGTCACCGCGACTCCCGCGCCGGCGCTGAAGAGCAGCGCGCCGCCGGCGGAGTGCGCGAAGGCGCCGTCGTACCAGCCGCCCCACGTCGCGGCCTTGATCAGGAAGCCGTGCAGCAGGTAGCCGCCCAGCGTGCCCGCGCCCAGCCGCGTGCACCAGGCCGTGCGGCGCGGGACGAGGGCGAGGAACGCGGCCGTCAGGACGAGCGAGGCGGCGAACAGGGCGAAGGTCATGAGCGGGCCGCTCCACCAGGGCGCGTCGAGGTCCTGCGCGCTCTCGCGGTGGTAGAGCCACGCATACGGCAGATGCGGGGCGAGCCACCAGGCGGCGCCGAGGCCCGCGAGCAGCACCGGCGCAGCGACGATCTTCGGCCACTTGTGGGCCAGGAGCGCGAAGTGGTGCGGGCGCAGCAGCAGCCCGAGCACGAAGTACGGCAGGAACTGGAGCACGCGCTGAAGGTCCAGGTCAGCACCGATCTCCGGGGACACCGAGCCGAGGACGGCGAAGGCGAGGGCGAGCGGGAGCGGCCACCGTACGAGGCGCCACAGCGGCGTCGTGAGGCGCCACACGAAGAGCGCGACCAGAAACCAGTTGAGCCACCACGGGTCGATAACGCTCCACGTCGGCACGGGATCGGGACCCGCGAGACGGGCGAAGAGCGTGTACGCGTACTGGAAGATCACATAGGGCACGGCGACCCCGGTGATCAGTTTCCGTACCTGCGGCGCGCCGAGCGTGAAAGTCCGCGAGAAGTAGCCGGAGATGATGATGAACGCCGGCATGTGGAAGGCGTAGACGGTGAGGTAGAGCGCGCGCAGGGGACGGCTCGACGCGAGGAGGGGTTCCCAGGAATGGGCGATCGCGACGAGGACGATCGCGAGGTATTTCGCGTTGTCGAAGAACGGGTCACGGACTTTTCCGGCGCCCCCGCCGGGGGCTCCCGCTCCCTTCGCGGTGCCGGGCCCCGCCGGGTGCGCCGGGGACTCGGGCGGCAGGGGGCGGCGTGCCGCCGGGTCCGCCGGTACCGCGCTGAGCTGCCCGGATTCCGCGGGGTCGTGATGCATGGGTACCTCGGTGCCGCGGCGCCCGGCCGATCCTGTGATCGATGCGGGATGGCGACTGATCGACTTTGTTCGTTTCTCGGCTCACCTGTTGTCGTTGTCTTCGTCTACCCGACTTTCCGCCCGGCCGGGGTGAACGCCACGCGACTCCCGTCACACCCCCACGGACCAGCGGTATTCCGCACGCATTCCCCGTCACTTCTCCCCCGCGCGGCCACGCGCGGCGTTCTCCCCCGTGCGCCCCCGGGGCGCGGCGGCGGGGCGCCCGGGGCGGCCGGAAAATCCCCGCCGTTCCGGCGGACGGCATTCCGCTTTTTCCGAGGGCTTTACCGCCCATTCCCGACCGGCGCGCGACCGGCGCACGCGGCTTCCCGTGCGCCGCCCGTCATCTCGCGCGCCCCCCTTCTGCCCCACATACCTCAGAAGGCGTCCGGCGCCTCTCTTATGGCCTGAACGCCTGGGCCGGTGGACCCCCCTTGGCCGACGTTGCGTCACCCGCCGCATAGGACGGCCTTGTTGGTGGCACGATGGTTCTGGCGGGGGCGTGCGGCCGTGCACCTCCCGGGCCGGGAGCAGACCGACCAAGGGTGTGATCAGTTATGGCCATTTCGCTGTCAGTGGTGGTGCTGTTGGCGGTCATCCTGGTGGTGCTGCTCCGCGGCGGCTCCATCAAGGCCGGTCCCGCCATCGTCGCGGTGCTCTTCGGCTTCTTCCTCGCCTCCAGCGGCATGGCGCCCTCGATCCAGCGCTTCCTGGACTCGATAGCGCAGACGATCAACCAGATCAGCTTCTGAGGCGGGGGCCCGGACCGACTCCGGCCCCGGTCCCGCCCAAGCGAAGCCCCTGACGTCCGCTGCCCGGAAACCCGTGGCCACCCTCCGCGCGAACACCTAACGTCGGCGCCCATGCATCTCGATCAAGGGCTCGTGGACGCGGCCGTGGAGTTGACGGACCGGCGGTGGCCGGCGGGGGAGCCGGGTGGGGCGGCGGCCGTGCGGCTCGCGGACGGCGGCATCCTGACGAGCGTCGGGCTCGACAATCTGCACGGTTCGGCTGCCCTGTGCCAGGAGACGGGCGCCTTCATCCAGGCGTACACCCAGGACCGGGCCGTGGTCGCCTCCGCCTGCGTGTGCCGCGACCTGGAGCGCGGGCGCGTGCTGATCCTCCCGCCCTGCGGAATCTGCCAGGAGCGGCTGGCGCTGTGGGGCCCGGGCGTCGAGGTGGCGGTCCCCCGCGCGGACGACCCGACGAAGTGGGAGCCGAGGACGCTGGCCGAGGTGCACCCGTACTACTGGGGCCGCCAGTTCGCCGACGGCGAGTGGCCGGGCACCGGCCTGCACGCGGGCTGAGGAGGCTCGTGTGCCGGCCCGAGAGGCGACGGAACGGGGTCGCCGCCGGGGCCCGCGCTCCCGTACGCGCCCAGCCACCGTCCCCGTACATGCCGCAGGGCCGGTCCGGAAGCGAACCTCCGGACCGGCCCCGCGGTCCTGTCTGGAGCGGGCGACGGGAATCGAACCCGCGTAGCCAGTTTGGAAGACTGGGGCTCTACCATTGAGCTACGCCCGCATCACGTGCGGTGACGGCTTCCGCCGCACGGCACGGGCAGCATCGTAGCGGGTCGGCGGCCCCCGGCGCACACCCCATTGCCCGCGCGCGTCCGCCCCGTCCCCCGTCGCAAGCGCCCCGGCCCTCCGGTCCCGTCCCGCGCGTCACCCCGAGTACCGCCCCGCGTGCCGGTCGTGAGCTACGCGGGCGCGAGCCATGTACCCTACGATCCGCACCAGCGGGGTGTGGCGCAGCTTGGTAGCGCGTCCGCTTTGGGAGCGGAAGGCCGTCGGTTCGAATCCGGCCACCCCGACCATCAGCACCAGCGGCAAGATCGCCGCGGTGCCGGCGTCCAGATCGCATTGCAGGTCTCCTCACGCGCACGGTTACTATGCAAGCTGCGTGCCCGTGTGTCCGCGTTTCCGGTGAACGTGCCCAGAGCTCTCAACAGCCCTGGAGCGTCGTGCCCATCGAAGAACGCGCCGGATACTTCCGGGCCCTCATCGTCCGGTCCGCACGAACGGTGTGGCCGCGCGACACCCAGAAGTCAGCCACCAAGGAGACCTAACCGTGAAGAGCGCCGTGGAGACCCTGAACCCGACCCGGGTTCGGCTCACTGTCGAGGTGCCCTTCGAGGAGCTCAAGTCCAGCCTCGACGCGGCGTACAAGAAGATCAACCAGCAGGTCACGGTGAAGGGCTTCCGCAAGGGCAAGATCCCGGCCCGCGTCATCGACCAGCGCTTCGGCCGTGGTGCCGTGCTGGAGGAGGCCGTCAACGAGGCGCTCCCGAAGTTCTACACCGAGGCCGTCAACGAGGGTGAGCTGAACGTCCTCGGCCAGCCCGAGGTCGACATCAAGGAGCTGAAGGACGGCGAGCTGCTCTCCTTCACCGCCGAGGTGGACATCCGCCCCGAGCTGGAGATCCCGGACTACACCGGCATCGAGGTCGAGGTCGACCCGATCGAGGTCAGCGAAGAGGACGTCGACAAGGCCGTCGAGGAGCTGCGCGAGCGCTTCGCCTCGACCTCCGCCGTCGAGCGTGCCGCCGAGGACGGCGACGTCGTCACGATCGACCTGGAGGCCAAGGTCGAGGGCGAGGTCCTGGAGGACGGCATCGCCAGCGAGGTCTCGTACACGATCGGTTCGGGCGAGCTGCTCGACGGCATCGACGAGGCCGTCAAGGGCCTTGAGGCCGGTGGCGAGGCCACCTTCACCTCCGAGCTGAAGGGCGGCTCCGCGGCCGGCAAGGAGGCCGAGGTCGCCGTCAAGGTCTCCAAGGTCGAGGCCCGCGAGCTCCCCGAGCTGAACGACGACTTCGCCCAGATGGCGAGCGAGTTCGACACCCTTGAGGAGCTGCGCGCCGACAGCCGCAAGCGCCTGGAGAACATGAAGCAGTACGACCAGGCCACGCAGGCCCAGGAGCGCGTGCTCGACAAGCTCCTGGAGCTGGTCGAGGTCCCGATCCCCGAGAAGCTGCTCGCGGACGAGATCGAGACCCGCACCCACAACCTGGAGCACCACCAGCTCCCGCAGATGGGCCTGGACCTCGACAAGTACCTGGAGATCCAGGGCAAGACCGCCGAGGAGTTCAAGACCGAGACCGAGGAGCAGGCGGTCAAGGGCATCAAGACCCAGTTCGTCCTCGACGAGCTGGTCTCCCGCGAGAAGCTCAACGTCTCGCAGGAGGAGCTGACGGAGCACCTGCTGCGCCGCGCCGCCTCCTCCGGCATGAGCCCCGACCAGTTCGCCCAGGCGGTCGTCGAGGGCGGTCAGGTCCCGATGCTCGTCGGCGAGGTCGCCCGCGGCAAGGCCCTCGCGACGGTCGTCGAGGCCGCCACGGTCAAGGACACCAACGGCGAGGTCGTCGACCTCAGCGACGACGAGGACGAGGAGGAGGCGGCCACGGAGGCCGTCGAGTCCACGGAGGACGCCGCCGAGGCCGAGGCCGAGTCCAAGTAAGCACCGGTACGCACGCGAGGGGCCCCGGGATCGCACCGATCCCGGGGCCCCTCGCGCGTACGCTCCCGGACCACGCGCACCCGAGATCGCGTCCCGGCCCGAACGCCCCGGCCTGCAAATGAAGCCCGTCCGGCGCTTGAGGACAAGGCCGAGCCGGTCTCCGCCCCCCGCCGCCGGAACCTGCGCTCACAGCGAACAGTTCCGAATGCGGGATGGCCTGCGCCGACCCGCGCGTTAGGGTCCTTGAATACGAGGGCAGGGGAGTCCCCGAAGCCCCGTCGAGCACGGCGGGCGGCCGGGGTCCCAGGCTCCAGCAGACGACGTAAGACGGCCCGGTGCCGTCGTCAAGACGAGCAGGTGGATACGTGACGAATCTGATGCCCTCCGCCGCCGGCGAAGCCTTCAGTGGTGGTGGTCTCGGCGACCAGGTCTACAGCCGACTGCTCGGCGAGCGGATCATCTTCCTCGGCCAGCAGGTGGACGACGACATCGCCAACAAGATCACCGCGCAGATGCTCCTCCTGGCGGCCGACCCGTCGAAGGACATCTACCTCTACATCAACAGCCCCGGCGGCTCGGTGACCGCGGGCATGGCGATCTACGACACCATGCAGTACATCCCCAACGACGTGATCACGATCGGGATGGGCATGGCGGCCTCCATGGGCCAGTTCCTGCTCACCGGCGGTACGGCCGGCAAGCGATTCGCTCTGCCGAACACCGACATCCTCATGCACCAGGGCTCCGCCGGCATCGGCGGTACGGCCTCGGACATCAAGATCCAGGCCGAGTACCTGCTGCGGACGAAGAACCGGATGGCCGAGATCACCGCCCGGCACTCCGGCCAGACGATCGAGAAGATCATCAGGGACGGCGACCGCGACCGCTGGTTCACCGCCGAGGAGGCCAAGGACTACGGCCTCATCGACGAGATCATCACGGTGGCCTCCGGCGTCCCGGGCGGCGGCGGCACCGGGGCCTGATCCCGGTCCCGCCGGTACCGGGGCCCAACATCCCACCGGGGCCCGCGAAGTCCCGCCGGGTCCCGCCCCGGTCCGTGCCTCTCCTGACGAGACCCCCCGCCCGAAACGCCACAGGATGGTGAACACACTCATGAACAACTTCCCCGGCAGCGGCCTCTACACGGGCCCCCAGGTGGACAACCGCTACATCGTCCCGCGCTTCGTCGAGCGCACCTCGCAGGGCGTGCGCGAGTACGACCCGTACGCGAAGCTCTTCGAGGAGCGCGTGATCTTCCTCGGCGTGCAGATCGACGACGCCTCGGCCAACGACGTCATGGCGCAGCTCCTGTGCCTGGAGTCGATGGACCCCGACCGGGACATCTCCATCTACATCAACAGCCCCGGCGGCTCGATGACCGCGCTCACGGCGATCTACGACACGATGCAGTTCGTGAAGCCGGACATCCAGACCGTGTGCATGGGCCAGGCCGCCTCGGCCGCCGCCGTGCTGCTCGCCGCCGGTGCCCCCGGCAAGCGGATGGCGCTGCCCAACGCCCGCGTCCTGATCCACCAGCCCTCCAGCCAGACCGGCCGCGAGCAGCTCTCCGACCTGGAGATCGCGGCCAAGGAGATCATGCGTATGCGTACGCAGCTGGAGGACATGCTCGCCAAGCACTCGACGACGCCGATCGAGAAGATCCGCGACGACATCGAGCGCGACAAGATCCTCACGGCCGAGGACGCCCTCGCCTACGGGCTTGTCGACCAGATCACCACTCCGCGTAAGGTGGTGGGTTCCGCCGCCTGAGTGTGGTGGATTCCGCCGTCTGAACGGTGGTTTCAGCGGGATTCCCGAGAGCCGGGCCTCCTCCCGGTTCGGTCACAGTCCGTGTGATCCGAGCCGAGGGGGGCCCGGACCGGGCTCCCGGCAAGGTACCGTCGAGTTGAGGGACCAGGAGTCCGCGCGTCGAGCGCGTCTCCCAGGCGAAGGGGAAGCACCTCGTGGCACGCATCGGTGACGGCGGCGACCTGCTCAAGTGCTCGTTCTGCGGGAAGAGCCAGAAGCAGGTAAAGAAGCTCATCGCAGGTCCCGGTGTGTACATCTGCGACGAGTGCATCGACCTCTGCAACGAGATCATCGAGGAGGAACTCGCCGAGACCTCCGAGGTGCGCTGGGAGGAACTCCCCAAGCCCCGCGAGATCTACGAGTTCCTGGAGGGCTACGTCGTCGGCCAGGAGCCGGCGAAGAAGGCCCTCTCGGTCGCGGTCTACAACCACTACAAGCGCGTCCAGGCCGGCGAGAACGGCGGGCCCACGGGCCGGGACGACGCGATCGAACTGGCCAAGTCGAACATCCTCCTCCTCGGCCCCACCGGTTCCGGTAAGACCCACCTCGCCCAGACCCTCGCCCGGATGCTCAACGTCCCCTTCGCCATCGCCGACGCGACCGCGCTCACCGAGGCCGGGTACGTCGGTGAGGACGTCGAGAACATCCTCCTCAAGCTCATCCAGGCGGCCGACTACGACGTCAAGAAGGCCGAGACCGGGATCATCTACATCGACGAGATCGACAAGGTCGCCCGCAAGAGCGAGAACCCGTCGATCACCCGCGATGTGAGCGGCGAGGGCGTGCAGCAGGCGCTCCTGAAGATCCTGGAGGGCACCACGGCCTCCGTGCCGCCGCAGGGCGGACGCAAGCACCCGCACCAGGAGTTCATCCAGATCGACACGACGAACGTGCTGTTCATTGTGGGCGGCGCCTTCTCCGGTCTGGAGCGCATCATCGAGGCCCGCGCGGGCGCCAAGGGCATCGGCTTCGGCGCCACGATCCGCTCCAAGCGCGAGATCGAGTCCAGCGACCACCTGCGCGAGGTCATGCCCGAGGACCTCGTGAAGTTCGGGATGATCCCCGAGTTCATCGGCCGCCTGCCCGTCGTCACCTCGGTGCACAGCCTCGACCGCGAAGCGCTCCTGCGCATCCTCGTCGAGCCGCGCCACGCACTCGTCAAGCAGTACCAGCGCCTCTTCGAACTCGACGGCGTGGAGCTGGAGTTCGAGCACGAGGCGCTGGAGGCCATCGCCGACCAGGCGATCCTGCGGCAGACCGGCGCGCGCGGCCTGCGCGCCATCATGGAGGAGGTCCTCCAGCCGGTCATGTACGAGGTGCCCTCGCGCCAGGACGTCGGCCGCGTCGTCATCACCGCCGACGTCGTCCGCTCCAACGTCAACCCGACCCTGATCCCGCGCGAGGCGCGCGGCCGGGGCGCGGGCGAGCAGAAGTCGGCCTGAGGCCGGATCCGGCCAAGGCGCCGGTACGGGGAGGGAGCGGTGTCCGCGCGGACACCGCCCCCTCCCCGTACCACCCGTTACTTCTCGACCCGGACTTCCTTGCGGAGCTTCGCCGTCAGCTCGGCGGCCTTCGGCACGCTCGGCGCCTCCTCCAGCATCACGTCACCGAGGTTGCTCGGCATCGCGACACCCATCGTGGAGTGATCGGCCCAGGCGCACACCGCGATCCTCATCTTCTCGGGGACGCCGTTCTGCCCGCCGCCCTCCATCTCGCCCGTCGCCTGCTGGCACTTGAAGATCGCGCCGTCCCCGCCCGCCGGCTCGTACTCCTTGGGCGAGCCGACGAACGTGGGCCGGTTCTTGCCGCCGTCCTTCTTCGAGTCCTTCACGAGGACCTGGAAGAGCACGTCGACGGCCTTCTCCGGGTTGTTGAGCTTCCCGTAGGCGCCCGCGTAGCTGAGCAGGTCGATCTTCTTGAGGTCGGCCATCGTCTGCGCGGCGTTGGGGTCGGCGCTCTGGTAGTCGGCGGAGAGGAACCCGTCCACGTCCGCGTCGACGCCGAGCTTCTTCATCTCGGCGATGTCCTCCTCGTCGAAGTCGTCCTCGTCACCCGAGCCGTCCTTCGTCTTGTCGTACGAGCCGAGGACCGTCTGCGGAGCGGTGAGCTTGTGCGGACCGTCGTCGGGGAGTCCCGAGCCGTCGTCCGAGCCGGCGAAGACGAAGTACGCCCCCACGGCGAGCGCGACCACCACGACGGCCCCGCCGATGATCAGCCCGTTCCGCTTGCCCTTGCCGCCGCCCGTGGGCCCCGCGGCCTGCGGCCCGCCGGGGACGCCGTAGCCCTGCGGCGGGACCTGCTGCCCGTAGGGGCCGGGCTGCTGGGCGTACGGCCCCGGCTGTTGCGCGTACGGCCCCGGCTGTTGCGCGTACGGACCGGGCTGCCCGCCGTCCTGCCCGTACGGTCCCGGCCGGCCGCCGCCCTGCGCGTACGGGTTCGGCGCCTCCTGGCCGCCGCCCTGCGGCGGCGGACCGTACGGCCCCTGCGGCGGTGTTCCGTACGGGCCCGCTTGCGGATACCCGTACGGGTTCGGATCGTTGCCCCCCGGAGGCTGCTGCGGTTGCGAGCCCCCGTAGGGGCCCGGCTGCTGCTCGCTCATGCTGGGCTTCCCTCTCGCTGCGAACTTCCCGTCTCCGGCTGTCGCGTACGCGACAGCCCGTACCGCAGCCATCCTGTCGGAAAGCCCCCCGCCCGGGAGGAGCGAAGACCGCACTGTTACCAAGCCGGAGCGTGCGGGGGCGTCCCGGAAACCGGGTACGGGGCAGTTGTCCCGCCGCTCTAAACTGGGCCCGTGACCGAGAACTCTCAAGCGACTCCAGCGCCCGCCTCCGACCTGCCGACCCAGTACACGCCGGCCGACGTAGAGGGGCCGCTGTACGAGCGCTGGGTGGAGCGCGGCTACTTCGAGGCCGACGCGAAGAGCGAGAAGCCCCCGTACACCATCGTCATCCCGCCGCCCAACGTCACCGGCTCCCTCCACCTGGGCCACGCCTTCGAGCACACGCTCATCGACGCCCTCACCCGCCGCAAGCGCATGCAGGGCTACGAGACGCTGTGGCAGCCCGGCATGGACCACGCCGGCATCGCGACCCAGAACAAGGTCGAGCAGCAGCTCGCCGGCGAGGGCAAGTCCCGCCAGGACCTCGGCCGTGAGGCGTTCGTCGCGCGCGTGTGGCAGTGGAAGGAGGAGTTCGGCGGGAAGATCCTCGGCCAGATGCGCCGCCTCGGCGACGGCGTCGACTGGTCCCGCGAGCGCTTCACGATGGACGAGGGCCTCTCGCAGGCCGTCCAGACCATCTTCAAGAAGCTCTACGACGACGAGCTGATCTACCGCGCCGAGCGCATCATCAACTGGTGCCCGCGCTGCCTCACCGCGATCTCCGACATCGAGGTCGAGTACCAGGACGACGACGGCGAACTCGTCTCGATGCGGTACGGGGACGGGGAGGAGTCCATCGTCGTCGCCACGACCCGCGCCGAGACGATGCTCGGCGACACCGCAGTCGCCGTCCACCCCGACGACGCGCGCTACCAGCACCTCATCGGCAAGCTCATCAAGCTGCCGCTCACGGACCGCTCCATCCCCGTCGTCGCGGACGCGCACGTCGACCCCGAGTTCGGTACGGGTGCCGTCAAGGTCACCCCGGCGCACGACCCCAACGACTTCGAGATCGGCCGTCGCCACGACCTGCCGACGCTCACCGTCATGGACGAGCGCGCGATCATCACCGTCCCCGGCCCCTTCGAGGGCCTGGACCGCTTCGAGGCCCGCTCGGCGATCGTCGCCGCGCTGCGCGAGGACGGCCGGATCGTCGCCGAGAAGCGCCCCTACGTCCACTCCGTCGGGCACTGCTCGCGCTGCGGCACCGCCGTCGAGCCGCGCCTGTCGATGCAGTGGTGGGTCAAGGTCGGCCCGCTCGCGAAGGCGGCCGGCGACGCCGTCCGCGACGGGCGCGTCAAGATCCACCCGCAGGAGATGGAGAAGCGGTACTTCGACTGGGTCGACAACCTGCACGACTGGTGCATCTCGCGCCAGCTGTGGTGGGGCCACCGCATCCCCGTCTGGTACGGGCCCGCGGGCGAGACCGTCTGCGTCGGCCCCGGCGAGGAGCCGCCGAGCGGCGAGGGCTGGCACCAGGAGACCGACGTCCTCGACACCTGGTTCTCCTCCGGGCTGTGGCCCTTCTCGACCCTCGGCTGGCCCGAACAGACCGACAGCGTCCAGAAGTTCTACCCGAACTCCACGCTCGTCACCGGCTACGACATCCTCTTCTTCTGGGTCGCCCGGATGATGATGTTCGGCCTCTACGCGATGGACGGCACCCCGCCGTTCTCCGAGATCGTCCTGCACGGCATGGTCCGTGACCAGAACGGCAAGAAGATGTCGAAGTCCTTCGGCAACGCGGTCGACCCGCTCGACTGGATGGACAAGTACGGCTCCGACGCGCTCCGTTTCACGCTCGCGCGCGGCGCCAACCCGGGCGTCGACGTGCCGATCGGCGAGGAGTGGGTCCAGGGCTCCCGCAACTTCACCAACAAGCTGTGGAACGCGACCCGCTTCGCGCTCATGAACGGCGCCACCGTCGAGGGTCCGCTGCCGCCCGCCGAGCGGCTCTCCGCGACCGACCGGTGGGTCCTGTCGCGGCTCGGCGAGGTCACCGCGCAGGCCGACGCGCTCTACGACGACTACCAGTTCGCGAAGCTCTCCGACCTCCTCTTCCACTTCGCGTGGGACGAGGTCTTCGACTGGTACGTCGAGCTGTCGAAGTCCGTCTTCCAGACGGGCGGGCAGCCGGCCGAGGACGCGCGCCGCGTGCTCGGCGAGGTCCTGGACGTCACGCTGCGCCTCCTCCACCCGATCGTCCCCTTCGTCACCGAGACGCTGTGGACGACGCTCACCGGGCGCGAGTCGATCGTCGTCACCGACTGGCCGCAGGACTCCGGCTTCCGGGACGCCGCGGCCGAGGCGGAGATCGCCACGCTCCAGCGGGTCATCACCGAGGTCCGTCGCTTCCGCGGCGACCAGGGCCTCCAGCCCGGCCAGCGGGTCCCGGCCCGCCTGCACCTCGACGGCACGCAGCTCGCGCCGCACGAGCCCGCCATCCGCCAGCTCCTGCGCCTCCAGCCCGAGGGCGAGAGCTTCACGGCCACCGCGACCCTCCCGATCGAGGGCGCCGAGGTCGCGCTCGACCTCTCGGGGACGATCGACGTCGCGGCCGAGCGCAAGCGGCTCACGAAGGACCTCGCCGCGGCCGAGAAGGAGAAGGCGCAGGCGGAGGGGAAGCTCGGCAACGAGGCGTTCCTCGGCAAGGCGCCGGAGCCGGTCGTCGAGAAGATCCGCGGGCGGCTCTCGAAGGCCGAGGAGGACATCGTGCGGCTGACGGGACAGCTGGCGAAGCTTCCCGAGGCGTGACGCCCTGAGGTGCGGAGGCCCGGCGCCCGTGTGCGTGACACGGGGGCCGGGCCTCGGTGTGTACGGGGGTGGGGCGGCCGGTCGGGGAACGCGTCAGTCCTGTGCCGCGCCCCCCTCCAGCCCCAGCCTGCGCAACTCCGCTCCCGCCAGGGCCTCCAGCGTGGCCGGGTCCGCGTCGCGCCAGCCCTCGGCCAGGCGGCCCGGCGTCGCGCCCGTCAGCGTCGCGGTGCGGCCCACGTCGTCCAGAGGGCGCATCAGCGCGCGCAGGGCGAGGAGTTCGCGGCCGTCCTCGGTGGCGGCGAGGGCGTGGGCCGCGCTCGCGCGGCGGTGCCAGCGCATCCGGCGCGGCACCCACCAGCCGATCGCGGGCACGCTCACCAGGAGGAAGACCGCGAGACCCGCCGACGTGACGAGGAGCGGCCACCGCGCCGGATCGACGAGGGACAGCACGTCCCGCGCCGGTCTCGGCAGCAGCCGCCACCACGAGGCAGGCCCCGCTTGGGCGAGCCGCGCGGCGATGCCGTCCGCGAGTTGATGGAGAACAGCGGCCCCGAAGGCCCATGTGGTGACCCACGCGAGGAGTGCCAGGTCACCGGCGAGCTGACGGGCCGCCCGGCCCGGATTCTGCGCATACCACATAGGCGCATTGCACTATTTGTCGGCTCGTTACACCGGTGACCGCGCCGAAGGCGTGCGAGGCCGTACCCCGTGTGGCGGACCGCGAGCCGCGCTCACCCCTCCCGCAGCACGTCCCGCAACGTGTCGAAGTGGTCCACGCACTCCCCGCAGCCCCGCGCCACGCACTCCAGCGGCTCGTCGGCGACGAACACGGGAATGCCGGTCGCCGAGGCCATCCGCAGGTCCAGGCCCGGAAGCAGCGCGCCCCCGCCGGTCAGCACGATCCCGTGCTCCATGAGGTCGCCCGCCAGCTCCGGCGGGCACTCCTCCAAGGTCTCGCGCAGCGCCCGGATCATCGCCTCCACCGGCTCGTCGAGCGCCCGGCGGATCTCCGGGGCCGTCAGCTCGATCCGGCGCGGCAGCCCCGCGATCTTCTCCCGGCCCCGCACCTCGTACGTCCGCTGCTCCAGCTCCGGGTCCTCGGGCACGGGCCAGGCCGAGCCGATCGCGATCTTGACGTCCTCGGCGGTGCGCTCCCCGATGAGCAGGCCGTGCTTCTTGCGCACGTGGTCGGTCACCGCCGTGTCCAGGACATGGCCCCCGACCCGCAGCGAGCGCGCCGTGACGAGGCCGCCGAGCGAGAGGACGGCGACCTCCGTCGTACCGCCGCCGATGTCCACGACCATCGAGCCGCGCGCGTCGCCCACCGGCAGGCCCGCGCCGATCGCCGCGGCCATCGGCTCCTCGACCACGTACACGCTCCGCGCCCCCGCCGAGTGCGAGGCCCGTACGAGCGCCCGGCGCTCGACGGGCGTGACGCCGCTCGGGACGCACACGACGAGCCTGATCCGCGTGGAGCGGCGCGGCGCCGCCTTGCGGATGAAGTGCCGGATCATCTCCTCGGTGGCGTCGAAGTCGCTGATGACGCCCGACTCCAGGGGACGCACCGCCGTGATCGTGCCGGGGGAGCGGCCCAGCGTCTCCTTCGCCTCGGTGCCCACCGCGACGGTCGTGCCCTTGCGGCCCTCGCGCACCGCGACGACCGAGGGTTCGTTCAGCACGATGCCCTTGCCCCGCACATACAGAAGGGTGTTCGCGGTGCCGAGATCAATGCCTATGTCCATGATCGCCAAGTGTGCCTGATTATCCGGTCATACGGGTGTGCGGGGTCCTCGCGGACTCCTGGCGAGGCTGCCGCCCGGACCGTCGGTGGTGCTCCGTAGACTGGCGGCGTGAGTGAGCAGCCCCCGCACGACGACCGTACCGACGGCGACGACGAGCACTTCGACCGGATCATCGACGCCGAGACCGAGAGGGACCCGGACCTCGCGGTGATCGAGGCCGGCAGCCGTACCCTGCGCGCCCAGGCCGGGCCGCCGCAGGCCGAGGTCCCCGCCCGGCCCGAGGACCCGGAGGTGGACCGGGCGCTGCGCGAGGTGGAGACGGAGCTGTCCACGCGCTGGGGCGAGACCAAGCTCGAACCCTCGGTGAGCCGCATCGCCGCGCTCATGGACGTGCTCGGCGAACCGCAGCGCTCCTACCCGTCGATCCACATCACCGGCACCAACGGCAAGACGTCCACGGCCCGCATGATCGAGGCCCTGCTCACCGCCTTCGACCTGCGCACGGGCCGCTACACCTCCCCGCACGTGCAGTCGATCACGGAGCGCATCTCGCTCGACGGCGCCCCGATCAGCGCCGAGCGCTTCATCGAGACGTACCGCGACCTCAAGCCGTACATCGAGATGGTCGACTCCCAGCAGGACTACCGGCTCTCCTTCTTCGAGGTGCTGACCGGCATGGCCTACGCGGCCTTCGCCGACGCGCCCGCCGACGTCGCCGTCGTCGAGGTCGGCATGGGCGGCAGCTGGGACGCGACCAACGTCATCGACGCGGACGTCGCTGTCCTCACCCCCATCTCCCTCGACCACACCGACCGGCTCGGCAACACGCCCGGCGAGATCGCCGTCGAGAAGTCCGGGATCATCAAGCAGGACGCGACCGTCGTCCTCTCCCAGCAGCCCGTGGACGCGGCGCAGGTCGTCCTCAAGAAGGCCGTCGAGAAGAACGCGACCGTCGCCCGCGAGGGCATGGAGTTCGGGATCGTCTCGCGCCAGGTCGCCGTCGGCGGCCAGCTCCTGACGCTGCGCGGGCTCGGCGGCGAGTACGAGGAGATCTTCCTCCCGCTGCACGGCGCCCACCAGGCGCACAACGCGGCGGTCGCGCTCGCCGCCGTCGAGGCGTTCTTCGGCGTCGGCGCGCAGCGGCCCGAGCCGCTCTCGGCCGAGGTCGTGCGGGCCGCCTTCGCGACCGTCTCCTCGCCGGGCCGCCTGGAGACCGTACGCAAGTCGCCGACCGTCGTCGTCGACGCGGCGCACAACCCGGCGGGCGCGCGGGTCACCGCCGAGGCGATCGGCGAGGCATTCGACTTCTCGCGGCTCATCGGGGTCATCGGGGTCAGCGAGGGCAAGGACGCGCGCGGGCTGCTCGAAGCCTTCGAGCCGCTCATGGCCGAGGTCGTGATCACGCAGAACACGAGCCACCGCGCCATGGACGCGGACGCGCTCGCCGCGCTCGCCGTGGAGGTCTTCGGCGAGGACCGCGTCCAGGTCGAGCCCCGGCTGCCCGAGGCTCTGGAGGCGGCGGTCACGCTCGCCGAGGAGGAGGGCGAGTTCGCCGGCGGCGGCGTGCTCGTGACCGGTTCCGTCATCACGGTCGGCGAGGCCCGGCTGCTTCTGGGAAGGAAGGGCTGAGTCGTGCGGATGCTCTGTGCTTCGACGCTCATCGGCGAGTTCTTCATCATCGGCTTCGCCGGGCTCGTCGCGATGAAGATGGACGACCTCGGGCAGGGCACGGTGTGGGGCGTGTGCGGGGGCGCGATGTTCCTCTCGGTGCTGTTGTGCGGCTTCGTGACGCGGCCCGCCGGGGTCGCGCTCGGGTGGGCCTTGCAGATCGCGCTCTTCGTGTCCGGCTTCGTCGTGCCGGTGATGTTCATCCTGGGCGCGGCGTTCGGCGGGCTGTGGTGGGCCTCCGTGAAGTACGGGCGGAAGATCGACGAGTTCAAGGCGCGGTGGGCGGCGGAGAATCCCAGCCCCTCTGGGGGCACCTCCCGGCCGCAGGCTGGGGGAGTCTGAGGAACGTGGGTTCGGGGCGGAGCTCCGAAGGGCGGGGTGGTGGAGGGGCGAACCTGCGTACGGATCGGGGGCGCGCCCCGTATACGCTTCCCTGACCGCAGGACCCTCGTACCAAGGAGAAACCCCGTATGTCCCAGCGCACGCTCGTTCTGCTCAAGCCCGACGCCGTTCGTCGCGGGCTGGTGGGGGAGGTCATCGGCCGGATCGAGCGCAAGGCGGGCTGGAGCATCAGCGCGCTCGAACTGCGCGAGCTGGACCGCGGGACGCTGGAGACGCACTACGCGGAGCACGTCGGCAAGCCCTTCTACGAGCCGCTCGTCGAGTTCATGCTCTCCGGGCCCGTCGTCGCGCTCGTCGTCGAGGGCGAGCGGGTCATCGAGGGCGTCCGTACGCTCGCCGGGCCGACCGACCCGATCGCCGCGGCGCCCGGCTCGGTCCGCGGCGACTTCGGCACCATCGTGCGCGAGAACCTCATCCACGCCTCGGACTCCGAGGACTCCGCCGAACGCGAGCTGAAGATCTTCTTCCCCGGCCGCTTCTGATCCGGCTTCCGCTTCCGGGTATCGAAAGTCCAAAAACATGAGGTGCCCGTTTCGGGGCATTCCCGCGGCCACGCGGTGAAGGCGATCGGAAATTCCGGTCGCCTTCTGGCATATGCGCCCACGTTCGGGGGAACCCGTGCCCCATATGGCACGTCTCCACAGGCGAGGCGTGCGCCCATCGGCGCAGAATCCCGTTCTGAGCGCGTACCCTCGCGCCGAGCCCTGTCGGGCGCGACTACGATGGAAGCCGCTCCTCAGCACAGCATCCACCGCGAGCAAAAGCACCCACCGCGCCGTTCCTGAAAAGCCGTCAACGCTCCACTTGGGAAGGCCAGACGATCCTCATGGGGAACTCAATGTCGTTCATCGGCCGTGATATGGCTGTCGACCTCGGGACCGCCAACACGCTGGTGTACGTGAGGGGCCGAGGGATCGTTCTCAACGAGCCGTCCGTCGTCGCGATCAACACCAATACGGGCGGAATCCTCGCCGTCGGCGCCGAAGCGAAGAAGATGATCGGCCGCACCCCGGGGAACATCGTCGCCGTCCGCCCCCTCAAGGACGGGGTGATCGCCGATTTCGAGATCACCGAGCGGATGCTCCGCTACTTCATCGTCAAGATCCACAAGCGCCGCTACCTCGCCCGCCCCCGCATCGTCGTCTGCGTGCCCTCCGGCATCACCGGGGTCGAGCGCCGTGCGGTGATCGAGGCGGCGACCCAGGCCGGGGCGCGGCAGGTGCACATCATCGAGGAGCCGATGGCCGCGGCGATCGGTGCCGGGCTCCCGGTCCACGAGGCGACCGGCAACATGGTCGTCGACATCGGCGGCGGCACCACCGAGGTCGCCGTCATCTCGCTCGGCGGCATCGTCACCGCGCAGTCCATCCGCGTCGCGGGCGACGAACTGGACAACGCGATCATCCAGCACATCAAGAAGGAGTACAGCCTCCTGCTCGGCGAGCGCACCGCCGAGCAGATCAAGATCACCATCGGTTCGGCGTACGACCTGGAGAACGACGAGCACACCGAGATCCGCGGCCGCGACCTCGTCTCCGGACTCCCGAAGACCGTCGTCATCTCGGCGGGCGAGGTGCGCAAGGCGATCGAGGAACCGGTCAACGCGATCGTCGACGCGGTCAAGACGACGCTCGACAAGTGCCCGCCGGAGCTGTCCGGCGACGTCATGGACCGGGGCATCGTCCTCACCGGGGGCGGCGCCCTGCTGCGCGGCCTCGACGAACGGCTGCGCCGCGAGACGGGGATGCCGATCCACATCGCCGAGGACCCGCTCGACTCCGTGGCGCTCGGCTCCGGCAAGTGCGTCGAGGAGTTCGAGGCGCTCCAGCAGGTGCTGGACGCGCAGCCGCGCCGCTAGCCCCCCGGCCCGCGGGACACGCGTCCCGCGGGCCCACCCCGCCGAAGGCCCGCAGCGGCTCAGGACGGGGCTTCGCCGGAACGGCCCGTACCGCTTCGGCGCACCACCCCCGCCGGGGCCGTACGACCCCGGCCGAGCACGACCGCCGGGGACGAGCGCCCCGGCCCAGCACGACCGCCGGGGACACCCCCGGCCCGAGCACCACTGCCGGGGACGAGCGCCCCGGCCGGCACGAACGGCACGATCGGCGGTCCGCGGGTGCGGCCCGCCGTACGGCGGACCCGCGTGCGGGAGCCGTCGAGACACGGAATTCCGACGAGGAAGGCACGGCCGCCGCACGTGAGGGACACACGAGAGAGCCGGCTGCTCCTGGTGCTGCTGATCGTCATCGCGTTCGCACTGATCACGATCGACATCCGCGGTGGCGAGGACTCTCCGGTGGACGGCGCCCGGCAGGCCGCCTCCGCCGTCTTCGGACCGGTCGAGAAGGGCGTCTCCGGCGCCGTCGACCCGGTCGGCAACGCGATCGGCGCGGTCCGGGACTCGGGCACGCGCCACAGCCGCATCAGCGCCCTGGAGCGCGAGAACGCCGAGCTGAAGCAGCGCCTCGGCAGCGACTCCCGCAACCAGAGCAGAGTCCGGCAGCTTGACACCATGCTCCAGCGGGCGGGCGCCGGGCAGTACGGCATCAAGGCCGCCGAGGTCATCGGCATAGGAGCGGCCCAGGGCTTCTCCTGGACCGTGACCATCGACGCGGGCACGCGCGACGGCATCAAGCGCGACATGACCGTGCTCAACGGCGAGGGCCTTGTCGGGCGGGTCACCACGGTGGGCCCGTCGAGCGCGACCGTCCTGCTCGCCAACGACCCCGACTTCACGGTCGGTACGCGCCTGGAGAAGACCGACGAACTCGGCTTCGCCTCCGGACGCGGGGACCGGCCGCTCGCGGTGCAGATGCTCAACGGCAAGGCCAAGGTGAAGAAGGGCGACCGGCTCGTCACCTTCGGCTCGCAGGCCGACAAGCCCTTCGTGCCCGGCGTCCCCGTCGGCCGCGTCGTCCGCGTCGACCCCTCGGGCGGCGACCTCACCCGCACCGTCTACGTCGAGCCGTTCGTCGGCTTCACGAAGCTCGACCTCGTCGGCATCGTCGTCCAGGCCCCGCGCAAGGACCCGCGCGACACGGTCCTGCCGGCGAAGCCCAAGCCCCAGCCCACCCCCACCGTCACCGTCACGGCCACGCCCCCCGGCACCAAGCCCTCGGGCGCGCCCTCGGGTGCTCCCTCCGGCGCGCCCACGGGCGCCGCCGGGGCCGGCGACGGCGACCAGGAGTAGCGGTCACATGCGCCTCAACCGGATTCTGCTCTCCACCGCCCTGGTGGTCGTCGCCCTCATGATCCAGGTCAGCGTGCTGGCCCGGCTCCAGCTCCCGGGCGCCGTGCCCGACCTGCTGCTCCTCACCGTGCTCGGCCTCGCCCTCGTCTACGGGCACCTCGCGGGCGCCTTCATCGGCTTCGGTGCCGGCCTGCTCGCCGACCTCGCGCCACCGGCCGACCACGCCGCGGGCAGGTACGCGCTCGTGCTGTGCCTCGTCGGCTACGTCGCCGGGCTCTTCCGGCCCGAGCACGGCCGGATGCGGTCCGTCTTCGTGCCACTCGTCGTGGTCGTCGGCGCGGCCATCGGCTCGACCCTGCTGTACGCGGGCGTCGGCGCCCTCGTCGGGGACACCGCGGCCCGCCACGTGGGCCTCGCGGGGCTCCTGACGACCGCGACGATCTACGACCTCGTCCTCGCCCCGTTCATCGTGCCCTTCGTCATGTGGCTCGCCCGCCGCTCCGAGAACGACCCGCTCGGCGAGAGCGCGAGCGGCGGCGGCACGGCGCGCGGCGCCGACGTCGCGGCGGGCTGGCTCGCCTCGGGCACGGGGCTCAGCATCGGCGGCGGTCGCGGCGGACTGCGCGGGCGCATGGGCAAGGCCCGCATGGCGCGCGCGACCCGCAACAGCGGGCGCATCAAGGGGGTGAAGCGGCTGTGAGCACCCCGCGCGCAGCGGCAGGCGGGACCCGTACGCGCCGACCGGCCCACACGCCCGTAGCACCCCGCACGCCCGCAGGGCCCCGTACCACCGCAGCGACCCCCGCCGCCGCCCTCCCGCCCGTCCTCCGTACATTCCGCCCCTGAGGGGGAGGCGTCGCATGTCGAACATTCCAGAGACCGGGCGTACCCCGCGGGTGCGCATCCGGCTCGTCATCCTCCAGATCCTGGTCATGTCCCTGCTGCTCACCCTCGGCGGGCGGCTGTGGTACCTCCAGATCCGCAACGGCGACGAGTACAAGGCGGAGGCGACGGGGAACCACGTCCAGCAGGTCGTCGACCCCGCCGTGCGCGGCGCGATCCTCGACGCGCGCGGCGTCCCGCTCGCCGACAACCAGACCCGCCTCGTCGTCTCGGCCTCCCGTACCGAACTGATGAAGACGAAGGACGACGGGAGGACCATCCTCACCAAGCTCGCGGGCGTCCTCGGCATGAAGCCGAAGGACGTCATGGACAAGGTGCGGCTGTGCGACGCGAAGACCCCGCAGCCCTGCTGGAACGGTTCCCCGTACCAGCCCATCCCGATCACCGACGAGGCGAGCCCCAAGCAGGCCCTCCAGATCAGGGAACGCTCCGAGGACTTCCCCGGCATCACCGCCGAACCCACCGCCGTCCGCCGCTACACCGCGCCCGGCGGCGCGCAGACCTCGCAGGTGCTCGGCTACCTCTCGCCCGTCACGGACGAGGAGATCAAGTCCGCCGAGAAGACCGACTCGCCCTACCTGCGCTCCGACATGGTCGGCCGCAACGGCCTGGAGCGGCAGTACGACAAGGCACTGCGCGGCAAGGCGGGCGTCACCCGCTACGAGGTGGACAACCTCGGCCGGGTCATCGGCAAGGCCGAGTCGGACCGCGCGGAGCCTGGCGCGAACGTCGTCACGAGCATCGACGCGCGGGTGCAGGCCGTCGCCGAGTACGAGCTGAACGAGGCCATGAAGGCCGCCCGCAAGGAGTACGACAAGAACACCCACCGCAACTACAAGGCCGACTCCGGCGCCGTCGCCGTCCTGGAGGCGAAGACGGGCCGCGTCGTCGCGATGGCCTCGCTGCCCGACTACGACCCCAATGCCTGGGTCGGCGGCATCAGCGCCAAGGACTACACCAAGCTCACCAGCAAGAAGTCGAACTACCCGCTGCTCAACCGTGCCATCCAGGGGCAGGCCGCACCGGGCTCGATCTTCAAGGTCATCTCCACGACCGCCTCGGTGCGCGCCGGCTACCCCTTCAACGGGCACTACGACTGCTCCAGCTCGTACTCCATCGGCAACCAGGTCTTCCAGAACTTCGAGTCGGAGAACTACGGGCCCATCAGCCTCGGCCGCGCCCTGGAGGTCTCCTGCGACACCGTCTTCTACGGCATCGCGCACAACGAGTGGAAGAAGGACGGCGGCAACAAGCCGAAGAAGAACGCCAAGGACTGGTTCTACAAGACCGCCCACCAGTTCGGCCTCGGCAAGGAGACCGGCATCGACCTCCCCAACGAGGTCAGCGGCCGGGTCCCCGACCGCAAGTGGAAGCAGGACTACTGGAAGGCCAACAAGGCCGCCTGGTGCAAGTCCGGCAAGAAGGACGGCGACTACGCCGAGCGCATCGCGTACGAGAACTGCCTCGAAGGCAACCAGATGCGCGCGGGTGACAGCGTCAACTACTCCATCGGGCAGGGCGACACCCTCGTCACGCCGATACAGATGGCGAGCATCTACGCCGCGATCTCCAACGGCGGCACGCTCCACGAGCCGAGCATCGGCAAGGCCGTCGTGAGCGCGGACGGCAAGCACGTCGAGGAGATCAAGCCGAAGGTCAACGCCAAACTCCCGATCGACGCCAAGCTCCACAAGGAGATCGACGGAGCCCTCGCCGGCGTCGCCACGCAGGGCACCGCCGCCTGGCGCTTCCAGGGCTGGCCGCAGAAGGACATCCCCATGCACGCCAAGACCGGCACCGCCGAGGTCTACGGCAAGCAGACGACCTCCTGGTTCGCGACGTACACCAAGGACTACGCGATCGTCATGACGATCTCCCAGGGCGGTACCGGCTCCGGCGCCTCCGGGCCCGCCGTCCGCAAGATCTACGACGCGCTCTACGGCGTCGACAGCTCCGGGCAGATCAACAAGAAGAAGGCGCTGCTCCCCGAGCCGGAGAAGACGCTGCCGAAGATCGAGAAGGACGGGTCGATCGACTCGCCCACCCTCAAGAAGAAGTTCGCGCCCTACAAGCTGGAGACCCCGCCCTCCACGTCGCCCCTGCTCCCGCAGGACGGCGGCGGGGTGCAGAACGGCGGCGGGGTGCAGGACGGCGGCGGCGTCGCGAACGCCGGAACGCCCGTCACGACCACCGCGGGGAGGCGGGACTGATGGCCGCTGGACCTTCGCTCACCGTCGCCGGATACGGCCCCGAGCGTTCCTCCTGGACCCGGCTGCTCGCCAAGGGCTCGATCGCCCGGCGGCTCGACTGGCCGATGCTGCTCTCCGCGCTCGCCCTCTCGGCCCTCAGCTGCGCGCTCGTCTACTCGGCGACGCGCGGGCGCACCGAACTCGTCGGCGACGACCCGTACGCGTTCCTCGTCAAGCACGTCGTCAACATCGGCATCGGGCTCGGCCTGATGATCGGCACGGTCTGGCTCGGGCACCGCACCCTGCGCACCGCCGTGCCGATCCTCTACGGGCTCTCGGTCTTCCTCGTGCTCCTCGTGCTCACGCCGCTCGGCGTGACCGTCAACGGGGCGCACGCCTGGCTCATGGTCGCGGGCTTCTCGCTCCAGCCCGCGGAGTTCGTCAAGATCACGATCATCCTGGGCATGGCGATGCTGCTCGCCGCGCGCGTGGACGCGGGCGATCGCGACCACCCCGATCACAAGACGGTGCTCCAGTCGCTCGGGCTCGCCGTGCTGCCGATCATCATCGTGCTGCTCATGCCCGACCTCGGCTCGGTCATGGTCATGGTGATGATTGTGCTCGGCGTACTGCTCTCCTCCGGTGCCTCGAACCGCTGGGTCCTCGGCCTCATCGGCGCGGGCACCGCGGGGGCCGTCGCGATCTGGCAGCTCGGCATCCTGGACGATTACCAGATCAACCGTTTCGCCGCCTTCGCCAACCCGAACCTCGACCCGGCGGGCGTCGGCTACAACACCAACCAGGCGCGCATCGCGATCGGCTCGGGCGGCCTCACGGGCACCGGGCTCTTCCACGGCACCCAGACGACCGGGCAGTTCGTCCCCGAGCAGCAGACCGACTTCGTCTTCACGGTCGCGGGCGAGGAACTCGGCTTCGCCGGGGCCGGGCTGATCATCGTGCTGCTCGGCATCCTCCTGTGGCGCGCCTGCCGCATCGCGCGCGACACCACGGAGCTGTACGGGACGATCGTCGCGGGCGGCATCATCGCCTGGTTCGCCTTCCAGGCGTTCGAGAACATCGGCATGACGCTCGGCATCATGCCGGTCGCGGGGCTGCCACTGCCGTTCGTCAGTTACGGGGGCACCTCGATGTTCGCCGTGTGGATCGCGGTGGGGCTGCTCCAGTCGATCAAGTTGCAGAAGCCGCTGTCGGCCTGAGGCGGTTGTCGGCCCGAGGCGGTTGCCCGCTCGTGATGGCTTGATTCGTACGGTGGCGGCTTTTCGGTGGCGCGGGCCCGTTCGGGTCCGCGTTTTCCGGTTACGTTCCCCTCATGGCGACCGAGACGCACGAGACGGAACGCAAGTACGACCTCGACGACCTCGACCCCGGCGCGCCCCTGCCCGCCCTCGGCTCGCTGCCCGGTGTGGCCGAGGAGACCGGGGGAGAGGTCCACGCGCTCGACGCCGTCTACTACGACACCGCCGACCTGCGCCTCGCGAGCACCCGCGCGACCCTCCGCCGCCGCACGGGCGGCGCGGACGCCGGCTGGCACCTGAAGCTGCCGGTCGGCGGGGACACGCGCGAGGAGCTTCGGCTGCCGCTGGGGGAGTCCGGCGGGGGCGCGGCGGGCGGGGAGCACGGCGAGAGCGCCGTGCCGGAGGAGTTCGTACGGGTGCTGGCCGCGCGGACCAGGGGCGCGGCGCTCGTCCCCGTCGTACGGCTGCGCACGCGGCGTACGACGCGGCTCCTGCGCGACGCCGGGGGGC
>NZ_JAAGLR010000816.1 GCF_010548245.1 Streptomyces sp. SID11385 | reverse complement strand
GGCAGCGGGTGGCCCACCTCCCCTTTGGGAGGGTGGGGTCTG
Organism: Streptomyces sp. SID11385; assembly: GCF_010548245.1. Classification (GTDB taxonomy): domain Bacteria; phylum Actinomycetota; class Actinomycetes; order Streptomycetales; family Streptomycetaceae; genus Streptomyces. The sequence continues at coordinate 5,756 of NZ_JAAGLR010000816.1, read as the reverse complement.
TCGCGAGGAGCGTGCGAGAAAGCCGCGGCCCACCCGCCCCCCGCGAGCCCCCCGCCCGTTGTCAGTCCCCCCTGCCAGACTCGTACACGTGACCGATCCCGCCGCCCGCTGGCTGCTCACCTCCGCCGACGCGGAGGGCCCGGCCGTGCGCGTCGCCCCGCTCACCCCCGAGGGCGCGCTCGCGGCGCCGCCCGTCACCGAGCCGGACGCGGCGACGGCGGTGCGCGCGAGGCCAGGCGTGGGCCGCTGGGTCTGGCGCGCGACGCCGCAGGTGTACCCGGCGTTGCTCGCCGCCGGGGTCCGCGTCGAGCGCTGCTACGACATCGAGGCCGCCGAGACGCTCCTGCTCGGCCACGAGGGCAGGTACGGGCAGCCGCGCTCGCTCGCCGCCGCGTGGGCCCGCCTCCACGACGCCCCCGTCCCCGAGGACCCGCCGGGCCCCTCGGCGGAGCCCGAGGCGCAGTCCTCTCTCTTCGACCCGCGCCCCGCCCCGCTCCCGCCCGAGGCGGTCGCGGAGGTCTACGCGGACCAGCTCCGCCGCCACACGAGGACGACCCACCCCGGCCGCTTCACGCTCCTCACCGGCACGGAGTCGGCGGCGACGCTCGTCGCCGCCGAGCTGAACGCGACGGGCCTGCCCTGGAGCGCGGAGCGGCACAGGGAACTCCTGCGCGACCTGCTCGGCGAGCGGTACGCGGGCGGCGGCGAGCCGCGCCGGCTCGCGGAGCTGGCGGAGGAGGTCTCCCGCGCGTTCGGCAAACGCGTCCGCCCCGACCTGCCCGCCGAGGTGCTGCGCGCCTTCGCCGAGTCGGGCGTGAAACTCACCTCGACGCGGCGCTGGGAGCTGGCGAAGGTCGACCACCCGGCGGTCGCCCCGCTGCTGACGTACAAGAAGCTGTACCGCGTGTGGACGGCGCACGGCTGGAGCTGGCTCGCGGACTGGGTGCGCGCGGGCCGTTTCCGCCCCCGGTACGTGGTGGGCGGCGCGGTCTCGGGGCGGTGGACGACGGCCGGGGGCGGCGCGCTCCAGATCCCCAAGGTGGTGCGCGGCGCGGTCGTCGCCGACCCGGGCTGGCGCCTCGTGGTGGCGGACGCGGCCCAGATGGAGCCGCGCATCCTCGCCGCCGTCGCGGGCGATCCGGCGCTCCTGGACGTGGCCGCGAAGGCGGACGACCTCTACGCGGCCGTCTCGGACCGCGCCTTCGCGGGCGACCGCGACCGCGCCAAGATCGCCGTGCTCGGCGCGATCTACGGCCAGACCTCCGGCGACGGCCTGAAGAACCTCGCGGCACTGCGCCGCCGCTTCCCGAAGGCGGTCGCCTACGTGGACGAGGCCGCCCGCGCCGGCGAGGAGGGCCGCCTCGTCCGCACATGGCTGGGCCGCACGTGCCCGCCCCTGGGCGGCGAGGCCCCGGAGGAGGCCGGCATCCCGCAGGAGGACGAGCCCGCCCCCTCCCCCTCCGCCTCCCGCGCCCGGGGCCGCTTCACCCGCAACTTCGTGGTCCAGGGCGCGGCAGCGGACTGGACCCTGCTCCTCCTCGCCGCCCTGCGCCGCGAACTCAACTCCCGGGCAGCGGAGTTGGTCTTCTTCCAGCACGACGAGGTCATCGTCCACGCCCCCGCGTCGGAGGCCCCGGACATCCCCGCCCTCATCGCGAACGCCGCCGAGGAGGCCACCCGCGTCTGCTTCGGCACCCTCCCCCTCCGCGTCCCCTTCACCACGGCGATCGTGGAGTGCTACGCGGACGCGAAGTGAGGCGGCCCGCTACGGGCGCGCTCGACCGCTACCGACGCCCCACCGCGACGGGCCGCCCCGTTCCCGGCGTCCAGGTCACCCTCGCGCCCCCACCTCACACCACCCCCGCTCCCCGCCACACCCCCACCACCGTCACCGCCGCGTTGAAGGAGGAGGCCGCTGAGACGAGGACTCCGCCGGCCGCCATCAGCGCCGCCCAGCCCACCGGCCCCGACAGCGCCCCGGTCCACCGCGCCGCCGGGGCCGGGGCGAGCAGCGCCGCCACGCGGCGGGGCACCGGGCCGGGAGAGGCGAAGGCCGGGAGGAGGTCCGTGCCGAGGAGGCCGGAGGAGGAGAGTGCCGCGCGTCCCACCGCCCGTGCCGTCACCCGCCGGTCCCCCACGATGCGCGCCGCCTCCTCGTCCGCCCATCGTTCGGCGCCGTAGGTGAGCGCCCCCACCAGGGGCCGCAGCAGCGGGTTCGCGCAGGCCGCGAGGCGGGCGAGGAGCAGCAGTCCGTGGTGGCGGCCGGCGAGGTGCGCGCGCTCGTGGGCGAGCAGCGCCCCGTACTCGCGCTCCGTCAGGCACTCCCGCATGCCGCGTGAGACGACGACGAGCGGGGGGCGGCCCGGCAGGGCGTACGCGTACGGGGCCGGGTCGGGCAGGACGGCCACGCCGTCCCCGTCCCGCAGCGCCGAGGCCGCGCGGCGCGCCGCGACCCGTGCCGTCCGGTGCCGCGTCCCCGTCCGTACGCAGGCCACGAGTGCCGCGAGCAGCGCGGCCAGCGAGGTGAAGCCCGTGACCTCGTCCCACGGCACCGCGGCCCGTACCTCCGGGTCGGCCCAGGCGTCCGGGAGGGGGTTGTGCGGGATGCGGGCCGTGCCGACGACGCCGAAGAGGCCGAGGCACACGGTGCTGCACAGGGCGAGCACGACGGCGAGCGCGGTGAGGAGGAGCGTCGCGGTGCGCGGGTGGAGGTGGCGCACGGCGAGGCGGCCGACCGGCAGCGCGGTCAGCGGGACGACGAACGGCAGGAAGACGACGTACTCCACGTACCTCAGCCCTCTCCGGAGCCCCCGGCCCCGCCACCCGCGAGCGGCCCCCGCGGCCCGCCGCCCGCGCCGCCGTCCGGCGCGCCGCCCGCGAGCAGTTCGCGCACGAGCCGTTCGTCCTCCGCCGAGAGCGAGGTGACGAAGCTCGTGAGGACCGCGTCGCGGTCGTGCTCGCCGTCGAGGAGCCGCCGCATCCGCAGCGCCGCGAGCCCCGCCTCGTCGGCGACGGCGCTCCACAGGAAGGAGCGACCCCGGCGTTCCCTGGTCACGGCGTCCTTGGAGCGGAGCCGCGTCAGGATCGTCATGACGGTCGTGTACGCGAGTTCCGCGCCGACGTGTTCGCGCACCCACCCGGCGGGTACGGGTCCGGGGGCGGAGTGGAGCACGGCGAGCACCCTGGCCTCCAGTTCGCCCTGTCCACGCCGTCGGCCGCCGTTCCGCTCGGTCCCGCTCACGCCCGCACCTCCTCGCACCCGCCCGCTCACCCCGGGCCCCGATCGTACCGAGACCGGAGGGTCCGGTCCCGCCCCTCAACTTCTACAACCCTGTAGAGCATCCTGTAGCTTCGGTAACGCGTCATATCCGGCAGCACCCCCGAGACCAAGGAGCGAACACCATGGGAGTCACGCTGGCCAAGGGCGGCAACGTCTCGCTGTCGAAGGAGGCCCCCGGGCTCACGTCGATCACGGTCGGCCTGGGCTGGGACGTCCGGACCACGACGGGCAGCGACTACGACCTCGACGCGAGCGCGCTGCTGTGCTCGGCGGCCGGGAAGGTCGTCTCGGACGCGCACTTCGTCTTCTACAACAACCTGACCAGCCCGGACGGTTCCGTGCGCCACACCGGCGACAACCTGACGGGCGAGGGCGAGGGCGACGACGAGTCGATCGAGATCGACCTCTCCCAGGTCCCCGCCGAGGTCGACAAGATCGTCTTCCCGGTCTCGATCCACGAGGCGGAGTCGCGCGGCCAGAGCTTCGGCCAGGTCCGCAACGCCTTCATCCGCGTCGTCAACCGCGAGGGCGGCGCCGAACTGGCGCGATACGACCTCTCCGAGGACGCCTCGACCGAGACGGCGATGGTCTTCGGCGAGGTCTACCGGCACGGCACGGAGTGGAAGTTCCGCGCGGTCGGCCAGGGCTACGCCTCCGGGCTCGCGGGCATCGCCTCGGACTTCGGCGTCAACGTCTGAGCGGGGCGCGGGCGGCAGAAACGAGTACGGGCCGGGGGCCGGGTGCGCCGTGACGGCGGCCCGGCCCCCGGCCCGTACCGGAGGCTCCTGCCCGAGCGTCGGAGTACCCGAGTGCCCGGGAACCCGAGCGTCCGAGTTCTCAGAGGTCGAACTCGTGCGGCGGCAGGCCCAGCGCGAAGCACGCCTCGCGCACGACGCCCTGCTCGTCCTTGTCGAAGTCGCCGTCGGCGCCGCCGATGACGATGCCGATCTGGATGACCGCGCGCGCCTCGGCGGGCTTCTTCTTGGCCTTGGCGATCTCCTGGAGGATGCCGACCTTGCCGAAGGCGAAGTCGCTCGTGAGCTTGTCGAGGTTGGCCTCGAAGCGGCGGCGCAGATCGTCGGCGGGGAAGTTCTGGAGGACCTCGTTGGAGGTGATGAGCTGCGCGACGCGCTGCCGCTCGGAGGGGTCGACGCTGCCGTCGGCCGCCGCCACGAGCGCGCACATCGCCATGCTCGCGTCGCGGAAGGCGCCGCTCTTGAGGTCGTTCTTCTTCGCGACGAGCTGTCCCTGCATCGTCTGCGCGGAATCCTTGATGCGATCCCAGAGCGCCATGAGAACTCCGTCTCTCGTAAATCCGGCCCGCCGGGTACGACGAACCGACCACGGGCAGCCCCACTGGACCCCCGTACTTCTACAGTGCTGTAGAAGCTACCAGTCGTGCCCCGGCACCCTTCCCAACGGACGGCCCGGCGGAAAAGATCCCGCCAGTCCCGCACGTCACAGGGAGCGGGAAGAGGCGGGAGACGGGAGCCGGGGAGGCGGACGGGGCCGGGTAACGAGGCCGGGAACCGGGCCCGGGAACAAGGCGGGGAACAGGCGAGGGCCCGCCCTCCCGCGCGTGTGCGTGGGGAGGGCGGGCCCTCGTCGATCCCGTCCGGGGCGGCGGTCAGCCGTTGGCGGCGCCGTTGCCCGAGAGGACCGGGATGTCGTCCAGGATGTGGGAGAGCGGCTCGTCGCCCTTGGCCTGGGTGGAGTTCTCGGTGCACTGCTGGTTCTGCGGCGAGGACAGGACGTTGATGTCCTGGACCGCGATCGGCACGAGGCCGACGAGCGAACCGGCGTTGACCTTGGCGGGCAGGCCGATGCAGGGCTTGTTGAGCGAGCCCTGGACGAGCGCGAGCTGGGGGCTCATGTTCCCGTACGTCGCCTGGTTGCCGTACGCCTGCTGGGCGCCGTTGCCCGAGACGGAGGTCGTACCACCGTCGTCGGCCAGCGCCATGGCGGGAGCGGCACCCGCACCCGCGACCGTGACGGCGACCGCGGCGGCGGCCCACAGCTTCTTCATGACTGTCCCCTTTCGGAAAGCGGACCCCGAGACAGGATCACCAGCCACCCCAACCGCCCCACCCCGCCCGGAGTTGCGCCCGCGGCCCCGCATGACACCCGATCGGCCCACGCGAAGACGCCCGCACGGGGGCGTCCGCCGCGACGCGACGCGGCGGGACCGGACCGGCGTCGCGGCCGGGGCGGGCGTCCGTCCACCCGCGCCCCGACGACCACGGAGGGGCGGCTCCCGGGGGCGGCGCCCGCGCAGTGTGCCCGGAAGGGGGAGCGCGCGGAGGGGCGCAACGCGCGCGAATCCCTCATTCGCCCCCACACCGTGCGGTGAACGGGGGACCCTGGGGTGTGACGGCCTGAGCACGGGGCACGTCCGGCGACGATGAGGAAGCATGACGGAACCTGAACCCAGAGGCGGCGGCTGGAAGCGACAGGGCTTCATCCCCGTCAGCCGCCA
>NZ_JAAGLR010000531.1 GCF_010548245.1 Streptomyces sp. SID11385 | reverse complement strand
GCGGCTGAGCAGGTAACCGCTGTCCGGGTCGCTCGACGAGCGCGACAGCTCCCAGCCGCCGCCGCGCACCCGCAGGACCACCCGGCCCGCGCCCTCGGGGCCGATCGTGAGCCGGGCCCCGTCCCGTACGCCCTCCTTGTCGGGCAGCGCCCGCGCGACGAGCGGCCACCCGGCGACGAGCGCCACGACGGTCGCGAGCGCGAGGAACACGGCGGCGGGCCGCAGACGGGTCCCGGGGAGAGCCGGTCCGGCGGGCGGCGGCGGGTGCACGGGCGGGTGCGCGGGGCTGGGCATACGCCACTGTGGGCACGGCCCCGGGGAGGCCGCGCGGGCGGTACGGCCGTACGGTCGACACGCGGCACCGAAACGGGGACGCGGGGACCCCCGCGCGGGCCCCCGCGTTCCTCACCGCCTCAGCGTGTCCTCACCCCTTCAGCGCGTCCCCCACGACCC
>NZ_JAAGLR010000247.1 GCF_010548245.1 Streptomyces sp. SID11385 | reverse complement strand
GACGCTGCCCGCGTGGGCCTCGGGGCGGCGGCCCGCGTGGTTCCCCGAGGAGTTCGACTGGGTCGTGGGCTGTACGTACGCGGGGCAGCCGCGCGGGCTCGTCCCGGTCCGCAACGTGCTCGGCGGCAACGCCTCGTTCCGGCGCGCCGCCTTCGCCCGTACCGGCGGCTTCGTGACCGGGATCGGGCGGGACGGCGACCGGCGCCCGCTGGGCTGCGAGGAGACCGAGCTGTGCATCCGGCTCGGCCGGGACCACCCGGGCGCGGTGCTGCTCCTCGACGACCGCGCCGTCATCCGGCACCGGGTGCCCGCCGCGCGCGAGCGCTTCGCGTACTTCCGGCGGCGCACGTGGGCGGAGGGCCTGTCGAAGGCGCTCGTGGCGCGCAG
>NZ_JAAGLR010000104.1 GCF_010548245.1 Streptomyces sp. SID11385 | reverse complement strand
TGCTTCGGGGCCTCCTGCGCCGGGGCGGGCTCGGCCGGGGCCGGGGCGGCACCGGGCTGGCCGATGACGGCGAGCTTCGCGCCGACCTCGGCGGTCTCGTCCTCGGCGACGGTGATCTCCAGGAGGACACCCGCGGTCGGGGAGGGGATCTCGGTGTCGACCTTGTCGGTGGAGACCTCAAGGAGCGGCTCGTCGGCCTCGACCGAGTCGCCGACCTCCTTGAGCCAGCGGGTGACGGTGCCCTCGGTGACGCTCTCGCCGAGCGCCGG
>NZ_JAAGLR010000687.1 GCF_010548245.1 Streptomyces sp. SID11385 | reverse complement strand
CCTCAGCCTGGTTGGTAATCAGGTGGTGAGTGTAAGTGCACAAGGGAGCTTGACTGTGAGACCGACGGGTCGAGCAGGGACGAAAGTCGGGACTAGTGATCCGGCGGTGGCTTGTGGAAGCGCCGTCGCTCAACGGATAAAAGGTACCCCGGGGATAACAGGCTGATCTTCCCCAAGAGTCCATATCGACGGGATGGTTTGGCACCTCGATGTCGGCTCGTCGCATCCTGGGGCTGGAGTCGGTCCCAAGGGTTGGGCTGTTCGCCCATTAAAGCGGTACGCGAGCTGGGTTTAGAACGTCGTGAGACAGTTCGGTCCCTATCCGCTGTGCGCGTAGGAATATTGAGAAGGGCTGTCCCTAGTACGAGAGGACCGGGACGGACGAACCTCTGGTGTGCCAGTTGTTCTGCCAAGGGCATGGCTGGTTGGCTACGTTCGGGAGGGATAACCGCTGAAAGCATCTAAGCGGGAAGCCTGCTTCGAGATGAGTGTTCCCACCTCCTTTGAGAGGGTAAGGCTCCCAGTAGACGACTGGGTTGATAGGCCGGATATGGAAGCCCTGTGAGGGGTGGAGTTGACCGGTACTAATAGGCCGAGGGCTTGTCCTCAGTTGCTCGCGTCCACTGTGTTGGTTCTGAAACCACGAACAATCACACACTGCCCCCGCTTTCGCGGTGTGGCGGGGTGGTTGCTGGTTTTATAGTGTTTCGGTGGTCATAGCGCGTGGGAAACGCCCGGTTACATTCCGAACCCGGAAGCTAAGCTGCGTAGCGCCGATGGTACTGCAAGGGGGACCTTGTGGGAGAGTAGGACGCCGCCGAACAATATTTATGGGGAAGCCCCGCACCATTTAATTGGTGCGGGGCTTTTTCGCGTTACGGGTATCTTCGGCCGCATGAACGTCATACGAGTAGTGACTGCCGACGACTGGCCGCAGGCCAAGGAGTTGAGGCTCGCCGCACTGCGGGACCCCGTGGCGCACCTCGCCTTTCTGGACACGTACGCGAACGCTCTGGGGAAGCCGGACGTGCTCTGGAAGGAACAGGCCGCGAACTCCGAGGCCGGGGTGCGCAGTCGGCAGTTCGCCGCTGTCGCGCCGGAGGGCGGCTGGGTCGGGTCGGTGGCGGGAATCGTCGAGGACGCCGGGGAGCAGGACTACTTCGGGCTGTCCGTCGAGGAGCGGCAGGTACAGCTCGTCGGGGTCTTCGTTCGGCCTGAACACCGAGGGGGTGGGCGGGTGCTGGGGCCGCTCGTGGCCGCGGTGCGGGAGTGGGCCGGAGAGGTGGGGGCCGGACGGTTGCGGCTCTTCGTGCACGCCGGGAACGGGCGGGCGGTGGCCGCGTACGAGAGGCTCGGCTTCAAGGCGACCGGGCACCGGGCGCCGGACCAGGCCGGTACGGGCGAGGAGTTGGAATACGTGTGGGGCGGACCTCTCGGTCCTGCTGTGACGGCCGGTTGAGGCGTCAGCCCACGAGGTCGGTGTCCGGCCATCTGGTGCGGGCCTGCTCCTGGGAGCGCAGGAGGGCCAAGGGGTGCAGCCCTGCGCCTGGGCCGGTGGCGAGGAGGGCCGGGAGCTCGGGGAGGGGAGCCACCGCGGCGACGTCCTCCAGGACGAGCGTCAGTGGTGGGTCGAGCCGGCCGGCGGGAGACCTCGCGGCCTCGCGGCGGCCGTGCTCGACCACGTCGGAGGCGAGCGCCGTCGTGAAGGGCATGGCGCCCGGGTGCGCCTTGGGGTCCTCGACGGAAACGCCCACAAGGTAGAGCGTGCCCTCCTCGGCGAGGAAGGAATCCAGCCGGGCCGTGTCGGTGCGGTGCGCGGTGCAGGACTCGCGCAGGTGCACCTCGGCGAGTCCGGAGAGGGCCCGTGCCGTCAGTTCCTGCGCCATGTCGCGGCGTTCCGGATAGGCGGTGAGTGCCGCCTCCAGTTCGCCCGCGGCGCCGGGCGCCGCGGTGGGGTGGGTACGGAGGATGCGCACCGCCTCGTGGACGCGGGTGCCCTGGGCCCAGCGGTGGACGTGGGAGACCGGGCGGCCGTCCGTGTCGGCGGCGTGCAGGAAGCAGCGCAGCAGGGTCTCGGCCGTGTCGGCGGTCGCGGCGTCGAGCCTGGACGCGGGGCGGACCGGGGCGAGGAGTGCTCTGGCACGTACCGCCGCGGTCTTCGGGTCGACGCAGCCACCGGCGGGGGACCAGTGGATGCGGTCGGGTGTGTCGCAGCGCAGCAGCGGGTCGTGGACCAGGACGGGGCCGAGCTTGGCGCGGGCGTCCTTCGTCTCGCGCCACAGCGCGGGCTGGGAGGTGACGACGAGCACCGGTCCCGCTGCCTCCCGTACGGCGTCGATCGCCTCGGCCAGACGGGCCGGGGCGTCGGCCAGGCGGAGCGGGGGGCGGCGCGGGGCGGGGACCGCGGGGGCCACGAGCTGGGCGGGGGGTGGCGGGGGGTCCTGCTTGGTGAGGTCGAGGGCCTGGCGGCGGGTTTCGAGTGCCTTCTCGCGGCGGTTGAGGGCTTCCTCCTCGCGGCGGGCGAGTTCCTCCTCCTCGCGGCGGAGCGCGGCCTCGCGGCGGCGCAGGGCCTCTTCCCGTATCCGTACCGACTCCTCCCCGGGGAGGAGCGCCGGCTCGGGGGCGGCCTGTGGCGAGGGCGGGTTCTTGCGGGTGGCGCGCAGGGCGCGGCGGCGGGCGAAGGCGGAGAGGACGAAGAGCGTGAGGACGGCGAGGACCATCGCGAGGCCGAAGAAGAGGCCCCAGAAGAGGCCGTAGCCGGAGAGCGCCGACGCGGGCGCGTCGGGCCAGGCGGCGTGGAGGTCCTTCGGGTCCGTCAGCAGGGAGCGCAGGGCGAGGGGCGTGTTGCGGAGGCTGATCGCGCCGGGCCAGGCGCCGTGCGAGAAGAGGGCCGCGAGGCCGCTCGCGAGCCACAGCAGGAGGGTGACGCCGAGGGCCAGGACGAGGACGCCGAGGAGCACGCCGTCGGGGACGCCGCCGGGACGGCCCGGGGTGGCGTCCTTGCGGGTGCTCATCGGGGCTCGTCCTCTCGTACGACCTCACTCCGTCTCGCGTACCACCGAGGCGCGGACCAGCGGCTCGTGCGCGTACGCCCCGCGTACGACCGTCTCGGGTACGACCCGGCTTCGTGCCGCTCGCGCATGGTCAGGCGACTCCGGAGTGGCGCTGTTCCATGAGGGCCGCGCGTTCGGCGGTCTCCTGCTCGGCGGCGAGGAGTTCCTCGGGGTAGGGCTGGGAGGACTCGGTCATGGCGCGGTCGGTGAAGACGAGGGGGCGCTCGGCCTCGGTGATGAGGTGTTTGACGACTTGGACGTTGCCGTTGACGTCCCACACGGCGATGCCGGGCGTCAGCGTGGGGATGATCTCCTGGGCCCAGCGGGGGAGGCCGAGGACGGTGCCGGTGGCGCGGGCCTCGTCGGCCTTCTGCGCGTAGATCGTGCGCGTGGAGGCCATCTTGAGGATCGCGGCGGCTTCCTTCGCCGCGGCGCCGTCGACGACGTCGGAGAGGTGGTGGACGACGGCGACGAAGGAGAGACCGAGGCGGCGGCCGAACTTCAGGAGACGCTGGAAGAGTTGCGCGACGAAGGGGCTGTTGATGATGTGCCACGCCTCTTCGACGAGGAAGATGCGCTTTTTGCGATCGGGCCTGATCCAGGTGTGTTCGAGCCAGACCCCGACGATGGCCATGAGGATCGGCATCGCGATCGAGTTGCGATCGATGTGGGAGAGGTCGAAGACGATGAGGGGCGCGTCGAGGTCGATGCCGACCGTCGTGGGGCCGTCGAACATGCCGCGCAGGTCGCCGTCGACGAGGCGGTCGAGGACGAGCGCGACGTCGAGCCCCCAGGCGCGGACGTCCTCCAGGGCGACGTTCATCGCCTCGGCGGACTCCGGCTCGGGGTGGCGGAGCTGTTCGACGATGTCGGTCAGTACGGGCTGCCGGCCGGTGACCGTCTGGTTGACGTAGGAGTGGGCGACCTTGAGCGCGAAGCCCGAGCGCTCGTCGAGGCCGTGGCCCATCGCGACCTCGATGATCGTACGGAGCAGGGCGAGCTGTCCCGTCGTGGTGATCGCGGGGTCGAGCGGGTTGAGGCGGATGCCCATGTCCAGGGCTGCGGTCGGGTCCAGGCGGATGGGGGTTATGCCGAGCTGCGAGGCGATGAGGTTCCACTCGCCGACGCCGTCCTCGCCCTGCGCGTCGAGGACGACGACCTGGCGGTCGCGGAAGCGCAGCTGGCGCATCACGTACGTCTTCTCCAGCGCCGACTTGCCGTTGCCGGACTCGCCGAGGACGAGCCAGTGCGGGGCGGGAAGCTGCTGACCGTAGAGCTGGAAGGGGTCGTAGATGTAGCCCTTTCCGCTGTAGACCTCGCGGCCGATGATGACGCCGGAGTCGCCGAGGCCCGGGGCGGCGGTGGGCAGGTAGACGGCCTGGGCCTGCCCTGTCGAGGTGCGGACCGGGAGACGGGTGGTCTCGACCTTTCCGAAGAGGAATGCGGCGAAGGCGTCGGTGAGGAGGGTCAGCGGGTCCTTCATCTCGGGCTCCCGGGCGGTGGCGGGTCGGTGGTGCGGCTTTTTGGTGTGGGGTCGGAGAGGGGGCGGCTGCACCCTGGGGTGGAGGTGGTGGTTCCACCGTGGGGTGGAGGGGCAGCGGTGAGTCCTGCGGGAGGTGGTGGGATGTCGTACTTGCGGTGGAGGTGGAGATTTCCGCCTGGAGAGGGAGGTTTTACCTGGTTGGAGGGGGAATGATGGTCAGCGGCGGATGCCGGTGGCGAAGGGGAGGGTGTTGACGAAGGCGCGGTGGTGTTCGCGGTCGCACCATTCGAGCTTGAGGTAGGACTTGCCCGCGGACGCGCGGATGGTGCGCTTGTCGCGGGCGAGGGCTTCGGGGTTGCGGGAGGAGACGGTGATCCAGCCGACGAGGTTGACTCCGGCGGCGCCGCTGGCGAGGTCGTCGCCGCGCTGGTCGATACGGCCCGACGCGGCCATGTCGCGGGGGTCGACGGTGCGGTTGAGCTTGGCGGCGCGGCTGGCGTCGGCGGCGTCGTTGGTCTTCTCGGTGAGCATCCGCTCGATGGCGACCTCGGTGGGTTCGAGGTCCATGGTGACGGCGACAGTGCGGATGACGTCGGGGGTGTGGACGAGAAGGGGGGCGAGGAAGTTCACGCCGACGGGGGTCATGGGCCACTCCTTGACCCAGGCGGTGGCGTGGCACCAGGGCTCACGGGTCGTGGACTCGCGGGTCTTTGCCTGGAGGTAGGTGGGCTCGGTGGCGTCGAGTTCGGCCGGCCAGGCGTTGCGGCGGGTCATGGCCTGGAGGTGGTCGATGGGGTGGTCGGGGTCGTACATGGAGTGGATGAGGGAGGCGAGGCGGCCCTGGCCGAGGGGCTGGCGGACGCGGATGTCGGCTTCCTGGAGGCGGGAGCAGATATCGGTCAGCTCGCGGGCCATGACGATGGCGAGGCCCGCGTCGCGGTCGAGTTTGCGGCCGCCCTTGGGGCGCGCGGCCTTGGCCATGGCGTTCGCCTCGGCGGCGAGTTCGCGCCCGTAGTCCATGCAGGCGACGAGGTAGGCGCGGTGCTGCTCGCTGGAGGTGGAGACCATGGAGAGGAGCTGCTCGTAGCTGTCCTGGAGCCAGAGCGGGGCGCGCTGGTCGCCGCGTTGGCTGACGTCCTTGGCGTGGGCGTCGGGGTCGGCGGGCAGGGTGCGGGCGAGCATTTGGAGGCGGGTGACGAAGCCGTCGCCGTTGGCGACGTGCTTGAGGAGGGTGCCGAAGCGGTCGACGAGGGCTTCCTGGTCCTCGGAGTCGCGCAGGCCGACGCCGGGGCCCTCGATCTCGATGGCGGCGGTGACGGTGCGGCGGTCGGCGTGGAGGAGTACGGCGATCTCGTCGGGGCCGAAGGGGGCGGAGAGCCAGGAGATGCGGCCGATGCCGGGCGGCGGGCCGACCTCGATCTCGCGGCCGTCGATGCGGGTGCCGGCCTCGGCGGCGGCGGAGCGGTAGGCGGCCTGGCCGCTGCGGTTGAGCCGCTTGAAGCTGCGGTTGATCTCGTACCACTTGTAGAAGGTGCGGCGCTTGTAGGGGACGTAGACGGCGGCGAGGGCGATGAGGGGGAAGCCCATGAGGAGGACGAGGCGCAGGGCGAGGAAGGGGACGAGGAGGCCGCACATCATGCCGAGGAAGGCCCCGGCGATGATGAGGGCGAGTTCGCCGCTCTCGCGGTTGCGGCCGATGACGGCGTTGGGCCGTGCGCGGCCGATGAGATAGGTGCGGCGGGGCGCGTAGGTCTGTGGTGGGGTCGTCAACGCCCTTCACCTCCCGTGCTGTTGTTGCCCGTGCCTCGGTTGGACGCGTGCGGGGTCTGGGTGGCGGAGCGGGGGGCGGGGGCCGCTGCTTGCTGGGCGCCGCCGCTGCGGGTGCCGTGGGCGGCGATGCCTTCGCCGACCGAGTTCGGGGCCTTGGAGCCGCCCTGGTTCTGCCCGCCGCCGGAGTTGCCGCCGCCGTCGTTGCGGGAGCTGTGGGTCTTGATGCCCTGGGCGACGAAGGAGGCGGGGGAGGAGAGGACGGCGGCGGCGCGGGACTCGGCGCCCTGCTGGATGCGGTTGGAGCGGGAGGCGACAAGTTCGTCGCCGAAGCCGGGGACGAAGCGGTAGATCATGGCGCTCGCGAAGATGGCGAGCAGGATGATCGCGAGGCCGGAGACGACGGCGGAGAAGGCGGAGGGGCCGTCGTCGCCGGCGAGGGCGCCGGCGAGGCCGAGGACGATGACGATGACGGGCTTCACGAGGATGACGGCGATCATGACGCCGGCCCAGCGTCGGACGTGGCCCCACATGTTCTTGTCGACGAGGCCGGCGTAGACGACGGTGCCGAGGAGGGCGCCGACGTAGAGGAGGGCGGCGCGGATGACGAGTTCGAGCCAGAGGACGCCGGCGGCGAGGATCGAGACGAGGGAGACGACGACGAGCATGATGGGACCGCCGCCGATGTCGTCGCCCTGGTCGAGGGCTTTGGAGAAGGAGCCGAAGAAGACGTCGGTCTGGCTGCCGGTGGTGCGGGAGAGGACGGCGGTGATGCCGTCGGTGGCGGAGACGACGGTGTAGAGGATGAGGGGGGTGAAGGCGGAGGCGAGGACGGTGAGCCAGAGGAAGCCGACCGCTTCGCTGATGGCCGTGGTGATCGGGACGCCGCGGACGGCTCGCTTGGCTACGGCGAGGAGCCAGAGGAGGAGGGTGAGGATGGTGGAGGCGGCGAAGACGACGGCGTACTGCTGGAGGAACTTGGGGTTGGTGAAGTCGACGTTGGCGGTGCTCTTGACGGCTTCGGAGAGTTTGTCGACGGTCCAGGAGGCGGCGTCGGCGCAGCCGTTGGCGAGGGAGGCGAGGGGGTCGAGGGCGTCGGGGACGGTGGGACTGCTTGGCCCGCTGTCGCCTTCGCAGGCCGATTTGACCGGCCCGGGGACAATGTCGCAGGGCTTGTCGGGGTCCGCCTGGGCCTGACCGGCCCACAGGAGGAGCGTCGCCGGGGCCGCGGCGAGCAGGACGGTGCCCCGGACGAGCACGCGCCGGTTACCGGGCATAGGTGAACCCTCCGTACTCCTCGACGGCCTTCTCGATCTCCTCGGAGGTCGACACCGTGCCGTCCCCGTTGACGGGAGTGGGCCCGTCCTTCTGCGTGAAGGCGGCGATCCGCCAGTCGTCCCGCTCCCAGCGCAGGGTCAGGACCGTGGTGTACCAGGTGGTCGTGACCGGGTGCGTGGTCGACTTGGACGCGGTGCCGGACAGGCTCGTGCACCAGACCTCGACCTTGGCCTCGGTGTCCGTGTACGCCGTCGTCTTCGTGCCGACGGGCATGGCCCGCGACACGTACGTGCCACCGTCCACGGGGCTGCCCTTCGGGTCCAGGCCGATCTTCGCGAGGAAGTCGGCCGAGTAGACGGAGTCGAAGCGGGCTTCAAGGGGGGCGAGCTGGTCCTCGACGAGGAGCTGGGCGAGCAGCTTCTCGCGGCCGTCTTTGGTGAGCATGGCCTGGGAGGCGAGTGCTACGGCGTAGTTGGCGCCCGCGCTCTGGGCCCCCGTCTGCGAGTGGGGGTAGCCCGTGGGGATTCCTGTGGGGCCGGGGGATTGGGTGGGTTTGGTGCCGGTGGGGGTGGTGGGGGCCGCGGCGGGGGCCTTGGCGGGGGTGGTGGTGTCGCGGTGGGTGGGGGAGTCGTCGGTGTCCTGGTTCGCGAAGGCGATTGCCGCGATGAGGAGGGCGACGACGGCGCCGATGATGACGAGCCCGCGCGAGGGGCGGCGGGGGGCGGGGCCGCGCGGGGGGCCCGCGCGGTCGGGGAGGCGGGTGCGGGTCTGCCCGGTGCCGCCGTAGTCGTCGGGGAGCGGGGGCACCCCGTACCGGTGGTCGTCGCCCGTGCTCATGCCGCCTGCGCCCCCTCGGCCGTTCGGTTAGCCCTCGCGCGGCCCGCGGTGCGGAGCGCGTAGTACGAAGGTAGCCCGGTGGACGGCCGTTCGCGCGGGGTGTGGTGACTGGACATCAGGGACATCAGGGAGACGCAACCTCAGCCGGTGGCACGGGGGACAGGGGTGACGCGGGTGGCGTGCGGGGCACCCCCGTGGCCCCGGTCGTGCCGTCCCGCGACTGGACGGCGCAGCCGTGTGTGGGGCTAAACGGCCATGCCGTACACGATCGTGAAGACGGTGCCGAGGGAGCCGATGATGAAGACTCCGCTGAGCCCGGCGATGATGAGCCCCTTGCCCTGCTCGGCGCTGAAGGTGTCGCGCAGCGCGGTCGCGCCGATGCGCTGCTTGGCCGCGCCCCAGATCGCGATGGCCAGGCACAGGATGATCGCGAAGGCCATGACGACCTGGATCATGACGCGGGCCTCGCTGCCGAGGCTCCCGAAGGGGCCCCAGTCCGGGGCGATCCCGCCGATGATCGTGTTGATGTCGCCCTTGTCGGCCGCCATAAGCATGTAACTCACCGCCCCTAACGGGTTGTTCCGTCCTCTGCTCGACACAGAGGTCTTGCTCATTGTCGCTGACTCCGGCGCCTGTGCATGTCGACTTGGCGTCAAACCTGGCCGAGTTTTGCCTTCTTTCCGCCTGCGGGAACCGGACCGAAGGGGTGGAAAGGGACGCACCCGCCCGCGTGATTACTCTGTGTATCATGCGATGTGACTGCGGGCAACGATGCGGGCGTGTCCCCAGCGCCTCACTCCAACGGGTGAAGAAGGAGGCAGATCGGGCGGCGCTGAGGGTCAGCAAGTTGACGGCCCATCACCTGAGTGTTCCTCATGCGTGCCGGAGACTCCGCGCCTCCGTTCGCCCCCGCGTGCTGCGATGAACGGCTCATATGGCTGGTACGCGCGCCTCGTGCTCCCGTACACCGTGACGAAGCGCTCCCTCATGGGGGAGAGTTGACGCGTGCGCAAGTTCTGGCTGATCGGCTCGCTGCTCGCCGCCCTCGGGACGGGGTTCGTGGCGCTCCTCGTCGTCGGTGTCTTCGTCGTCGCCGGAAACCTCAGCAACGGTGGCGCGGGCCGCGCGACCGGCCTCGCGAAGGGCTCGGTGCCCGCCGCGTACCAGGCGCTCGTGCAGAAATGGGGCAACCTCTGCCCCGCGCTCACCCCGGCGCTCCTCGCCTCGCAGCTCTACCAGGAGTCCGGGTTCAATCCGCGCGCCCGCAGCGCGGCGGCGGCCGAGGGCATCGCGCAGTTCATCCCGAGCACGTGGGCCACGCACGGCGTCGACGGCGACAAGGACGGCGTACGGGACGTGTGGAACCCGGCCGACGCGATCCCTTCGGCCGCCTCGTACGACTGCGAACTCGCCTCGTACGTCAAGGACGTGCCGGGCGACCGGTCGGCGAACATGCTCGCCGCCTACAACGCAGGCCCCGACGCGGTGATCCGTTACGGCGGGGTCCCGCCGTACAGCGAGACGCGCAACTACGTGCAGACGATCCGTGGTCTGGAGGAGAGCTTCTCCGCGCCGGCCGGGCGGCTCCAGCCCTCCGAGCAGGCGGCGGCGGCGATCTCGTACGCGCAGGGCAAGCTCGGCACGCCGTACCTGTGGGGCGGTACGGGGACGGCGGCGCAGCGCGGGCGCTTCGACTGCTCGGGGCTCACCCAGGCCGCGTACGAAAGCGTCGGGATCGATCTGCCCCGCGTCGCGAACGATCAGTACAACGCGGGACCGCACCCCGGGCGGGACGAGCTGCTCCCCGGCGATCTCGTCTTCTTCTCCGACGACCTGACCAATTCGCGCGCCATCCGGCACGTCGGGATCTACGTCGGCGGCGGCTACATGATCGACGCGCCGCGTACCGGCGCGGTCATCCGCTTCGACCCGATCGACACCCCCGACTACTTCGGCGCGACCCGTGTCACCCAGGCCGCCGCCGCGGCCCTCCCCGAACCGGGCGCGAGCGAGTCGCTGCGACCCGTCGACGAGGACCGCGAGGCGGAGAAGGCGAAGGAGAAGGAGAAGGAGAAGACGGAGGCGAAGGGTGACGGGGCGCAGGCTGGTGGTGGGGCCGCCGTAGCGGGTGAGCGGTCGGGTACGGAGTCACCTTCGCCCGGCGCCGCCGCGCTGGCCGGTGCGGGGACGGGGCCTCGGCGGGCGGACTGACGGCGGCTCGGGCTCGTACGGTCGCTACCCAGCCGCGTACGGTCGCGATCCGGACCCGTACGGTCGTGATCCGGCCCGTACGGGTCGGTCCGGCGGAGCGCCGGCTCCCGGCGTGCACCGCGCCGCGCCCCCGTACGGGCCCCGCGCCCGCCCCGTGTCCCCACCCGCGCGCCCCCGCTCCACCCGCGCGCCCCGGCGTGCGCCCCGCTCGCGGTGGGGGCCTGAGCTGCGGGGACGCGTCTCTCTTCGATAACGTCTGGGTGATCATTCGGTGGAGTGCGGAACGTGGGGGCAGGGAGCAGGCGTTCTCTGTTCAGGACCACAGGTGTGTGCGCGAGCGGAGCGGTGCCGGCCGGTGCCGACCACGGGGGTTGGTGAGGGACGTACGCCGTGTGCGTCCCGGTACGAAAGACAAGGGGCCGCGGCACGATGGCTGGACTCGACACTTCCGGGTCGAACCCCGATGTCAGCCTGCTCTTCGACATCAACGGTCTCACCGAGCACACCCCGGGCTGGTGCGATCAGGCGGTGCGCTTCCTCGGTGAGTACGGGCTGCCGGTGCTCGCCGTGCTGCTCGTGCTGTGGTGCTGGTGGGGCGTCAGGCGGCGCGGTTCCCTCGACGCGGCGGCCTCCTCGGTCGCCGCGGTGGTCTGGGCGCCGCTGGCCGCCGCGCTCGCGGTGGGCGTCAACATCCCGATCCGCGGTTTCGTCGAACGACCACGGCCCTTCGTGGACCACAAGGGCCTGGAGGTCCTGGAGCCGGGCAAGACCGACTTCTCCTTCGTGAGCGATCACTCGACGCTGACGATGGCGATCGGCGTCTCGCTCTTCCTCGCGCACCGCAAGCTCGGTCTGGTCGGCATCGGGCTCGCGGTCGCGGAGGGGTTCTGCCGGGTCCTCATGGGCGTGCACTACCCGACGGACGTGGTCGGCGGCTTCGCGCTCGGCACCGCCGTCGCGCTGCTGCTCTCGCCGCTCTTCACGATGCTGTTCACGCCCGTGCTGCGCGCGGTCGGCCGCAGCCGCGCGGGCCGCCTCGTGTGGGCGGGCGCCGGTACGGGCGGCACGGACGGCGGTACGGAGGACGAGCGCGGCGCCGCCGGCGAGCGGGAGCGGCAGGGGGCCGACGGGGCGGTGCGCCCGGCGACGGCGGGCGGGGACCGGGACCTGGCGGCGTAACGGGGTCGGGTGGCGTAACGGGGACGGGCGAGCGGGTCGGACTGTCGCACAAGAGCCGGTTGCGGGAGCGGCCCACGAGAGCCGTTACGAGAGCCGGTTACGGCCCCGTACGCGCTTCCGGTTCCGCGTTCCGCAGGTGCTCCGCCGCGTCCGAGCGGGCCTTGGAACGGGCTCGGCGAGCCGGGCCGCGCCAGCCGCACAGGCAGGTGGCGGTGCAGAAGGGGCCGCGCTCCTGGGTCGTGGTGCGGTGGGTGTCTGCCGGGGGCTCCTCGGAGGTCACCTCTCCACGGTAGTCCTGGAGTACCAGCCGTAGGTCTGGGGGCTGATTTCGTGGTTTCCCGGAGGGGCGGCGTGACGGCCGTACGTAATGTTCGTTGACCCGATGAGAGCGCGTGGGTGGACGGCTGGGTGCGACAGGTGGACGCGCCGGGCGGTCGGGTGCTCCGTCGTGCGCCGGGGCGGATGACCCGTAAATGGTCCCTCCGTGTCATGCGCCCGGCGCACGCGGCTCCCTACGCTGGGCCGCGCGCCGTCCGGGAACGGTGCCCGGGAAGGGCCTGGAAGGGGCCGGGAGAAGGGGGTGAGCCAAGGTGACGACAGCTTTCGCGGTCGAGGACCCGGTGGCCCTCGCGGAGATCGAGCTCTGCGGGGAGCTGATGATCGCGGCCGTCTGCTCGTGCGAGGAGCGGCTGAGCGTGGAGCGGATCGACGAGGTGTTGCAGGTGAGAGAGACGGGGCGCGGTGACGTGAGCGGGGGCTGAGCGGGGAGGCGCGCGGGGCCGGGAAGCGGGTTGGCTGGACACCGGGGGCCGGGGGCCGGGCGGGGCTGTGGGCTCAACGCCTCGCGTACGGCCTCGGCGCCTCACGTACGGCCCATCACATACGGCGGCCCGTCACGTACGGAACCCGCGGCCTCTCACGTACGCAGCATCCGTGCGATGGCGCGCGTGGCCTCCGCGACCTTCTCCTCAACCTCGTCCCCGCCCCGTACCGCCGCGTCCGCCACGCAGTGCCGCAGGTGCTCCTCCAGGAGTTGGAGGGCGAAGGACTGGAGGGCCTTCGTGGAGGCGGAGACCTGGGTGAGTATGTCGATGCAGTACTGGTCCTCCTCGACCATCCGCTGAAGGCCGCGGATCTGGCCCTCGATGCGGCGCAGGCGCTTGAGGTGCTCCTGCTTGTGGTCGTGGTAGCCGTGCACGGCGTGCCCGGGCGTGTCCGCGCCCCCTGTATCGGGGCCCGGGGTGGCGGGGCCGGTCGGGCCGGGCGCCCCGGTGGGAGTCGCCGCTCCGGTGCCTTCGGCCTCGGTGGTCGTCATCGCGTCCTCCCGGTACGGGGGCCGTGGGGGACCACGGCGCAGATGTGAGCTGTCCGACACCCCGCGCGGACCGCCGGGCCCTGCGGGGTTACGGCCAGTGTGGGGCAGGCTGCGCAGAAGCGTCGAGAGGGGCGCTGAGCGCCCCCTCTATACCCCGCATGGGTATATCGTACCGATATTTCCGATCTGTTGGGATCGGTTCTGTTCCTCTGGGGCCGGTTGGGGCCCTGTGATGATCGCTCGCTTTCATGGGCGACACTGTGAAAGCCGGTTCGCCGTGGCCGGATGATGCGCCTAGCATCAGCCTGACCGAACCCAGAGGACACCGAGGACCCCACGTGCGTTTTCGTCTGACCCCCCGGGAGACGAGTTTCTACGACATGTTCGCCGCGTCCGCGGACAACATCGTCACGGGCTCCAAGCTCCTCATGGAACTGCTCGGGGCGGACCCCTCCGCCCGGGCCGAGATCGCCGAACGCATGCGGGCCGCGGAACACGCCGGGGACGACGCGACGCATGCCATCTTCCACCAGCTGAACTCCTCCTTCATCACGCCGTTCGACCGCGAGGACATCTACACCCTCGCCGGCTCGCTCGACGACATCATGGACTTCATGGAGGAGGCGGTCGATCTCGTCGTCCTCTACCAGGTCGACCAGCTTCCCAAGGGTGTCGAGCAGCAGATCGAGGTGCTTCACCGTGCGGCGGAGCTGACCGCCGAGGCGATGCCCAACCTGCGGACGATGGACAACCTCACCGAGTACTGGATCGAGGTGAACCGTCTGGAGAACCAGGCGGACCAGATCCACCGCAAGCTCCTCGCGCACCTCTTCAACGGGAAGTACGACGCCATCGAGGTGCTGAAGCTCAAGCAGATCGTCGACGTCCTCGAAGAGGCCGCCGACGCGTTCGAGCACGTCGCGAACACGGTGGAGACCATCGCGGTCAAGGAGTCCTGACCCGGTGGACACCTTTGCTTTGGTCGTGACCGTTCTGGTCGCGTTCGCTTTCACGTACACCAACGGCTTCCACGACTCCGCGAACGCGATCGCGACTTCCGTCTCGACCCGGGCGCTCACGCCGCGCGCGGCGCTCGCGATGGCCGCCGTGATGAACCTCGCCGGTGCCTTCCTCGGCAACGGCGTCGCGAAGACGGTCAGCGAGGGCATCATCGACACCCCGCACGGCGACAAGGGAATGTGGATTCTCTTCGCCGCGCTCGTGGGCGCGGTCGTGTGGAACCTCGTGACCTGGTATTTCGGGCTGCCCTCCTCGTCCTCGCACGCGCTGTTCGGCGGGATGGTCGGAGCGGCGCTCGCGGGCGGGATCGGGGTCATCTGGTCCGGGGTGATCGACAAGATCGTCATCCCGATGTTCCTCTCGCCGCTCGTGGGGCTCGTCGTCGGCTACCTCGTGATGTGCGCGATCCTGTGGCTGTTCCGCAAGTCGAACCCGCACCGGGCCAAGCGCGGATTCCGTATCGCGCAGACGGTCTCGGCCGCCGCGATGGCGCTCGGGCACGGGCTCCAGGACGCGCAGAAGACGATGGGCGTCGTCGTGCTCGCGCTCGTCATCGCCGATGTCGAGGACCAGGGCGACGCGATCCCGGTGTGGGTGAAGGTCGCCTGCGCGCTCATGCTCTCGCTCGGTACGTACGCGGGCGGCTGGCGCATCATGCGCACGCTCGGCCGCAAGATCATCGAGCTGGACCCGCCGCAGGGCTTCGCCGCCGAGACGACCGGCGCCTCGATCATGTTCACGACGGCCTTCCTCTTCCACGCGCCCATCTCGACGACCCACGTGATCACCTCGGCGATCATGGGCGTCGGCGCGACGAAGCGGGTCAACGCGGTGCGGTGGGGCGTCGCGAAGAACATCGTCCTCGGCTGGTTCATCACGATGCCGGCGGCGGCGATCGTGGGGGCGGTCTGCTTCTGGGTCGTGAACTTCTTGTTCTTGTGATCTGGGGGCTGGGGGCCGGGGACGCTGAGGCGCCGGGGCGTCCGCGGGCGGGGCGCTGGGGTGCGAGGGGCCTCGGGATGTGAGCGGGGGACCCTTAAGGGGTGGTCGAACGGATCACCTAAGGGTTCGATGGGCCCCCTGTAGTGGGCCATGACGCGCGGCGAGCGGCGGAAGTTCCCGCAGCGTGCGAAGACGGTACGTACGGGGGATGCCGGGCGGTACGCGCGGGGGACACGTCCGTCGTGCGGGGAGACGGCTGGGGTGCGTGCGGGGGCGTCCGTCGTGCGGGGATGCCGGGCGGTACGCGCCGGGGACGCGTCCGTCGTGTGGGGGAACGGGGCCGCTGACGTACGTGGCCGGGCGCTTGCTTCGGGTGGGGACAGCTCCGTGGGCGTGCGGGCCCGGATACCTCACTCGTGCGCCGTTGATTCAACTCCCTTCGTGGCTCTGAGGCCCCTCGGCGCGAGGTACGACCACACGCCATACGTGCCGGTACGTCCCGTGCGCACGGCGGCGTCTCGGCCTTGTGTGTCCCGGGTGGGGCCCTCCTCGTGCGGCCCTGGGCCCACCCATCGGCCGGTCTTGTCGGTTCTGTCGTGCGGGCTGGGCGCCTTCCGCTGGTGAGGGGGCGCCTTTTGCGTGTGCGTGGGGCGTACCCCTGTGGTCGGTTTCCGCGTGGTTCCTCCCTGCGGTCGCGAAACGGAACCTTGCTCCGTATAGTGGGCGGAACGAGGTTCCGTTTTGTTTGGGAGGCGTGTGTCCATGTCGCAGTCGTCGCAGCAGCACCCCATCGGTTCCCCCTTCGGGGCCGCCGCCACGGCGGCCGAGGTGCTGGAGGGGGTGGACTTGCGGGGGCGGTTCGTGGTGGTGACCGGGGGGCATCAAGGGATCGGGTTCGAGGTGACGCGGGCGCTCGCGCGGGCCGGGGCCGACGTGCTCGTCGCGGCGCGGAGCCCGGAGCGGGCCGCCGAGAAGGTCGCCGGGATCGCGGGCGTGGAGGTCGACAGGCTCGACCTCGTCGACCCGGAGTCCGTGGACGCGTTCGCCGGGCGGCGGCTCGCGGCGGGGCGGCCCGTCGACGTGCTCGTCAACTGTGCCGCCGCGGCCCCGCCCGCCGGGCGGACCCTCGACGCGTACGGGCACGAGATCCAGTTCGCGACGAGTCACCTCGGGCCCTTCCGGCTCACCCTCGCCCTGCTCCCCCTGCTGCGGGCCGCGCGCCACGGGGCGCGGGTCGTCAACGTGTCCTCCGGGGCGCAGCGGATGGGGGCGATCCGCTGGGACGACCCCGACTTCACCACCGGCTACCACCCGGGCCTCGCCTACGCGCAGGCCAAGCGCGCCAACGTGCTCTTCGCCGTCGAGCTGGACCGGAGGTGGGCCGCCGACGGCGTCCGGGGGTACGCCGTGCACCCGGGAGTCGTCATCGGGACGAACCTCAACAACCGTCCCGAGGACCAGGCCGCGTACCGGGAGCAGGGTCTCCTGGACGAGGAGGGCAGGCCCGTCATCGATCCCGCGGTGGGGAAGAAGACCGCCGCCCAGGGCGCGGCCACCATCGTCTTCGCCGCCGCGAGCCCGCTGCTCGACGGGATCGGCGGCGTGTACCTGAAGGACTGCGAGGTCTCGGTCGTGGACGGTGCGGACCGGCCGCTCACCGCCGACAGCATCCCCGCCGAGGCGCACCCCGACTCGGTCGACCCCGAGGCGGCCCGGCGGCTGTGGGAGCTGACGGAGCGGATGCTCGCCCGCTGAGCAGGCGCCCGCGCCGTACGAGTCCCCCGCAGGAAAGAGCCCGCCCCGGCCTGTCGTCGGGGCGGGCTCTTCGTTACCTCCGTGGTGGCACCGCCATGCAGCACCGCGAAGGGGTCGGGGTGGTCGGCTCAGCCGAAGCGGCCCGAGATGTAGTCCTCCGTCGCCTGGACCGAGGGGTTGGAGAAGATCCGCTGGGTGTCGTCGATCTCGATGAGGCGGCCGGGCTGGCCCACCGCCGAGAGGTTGAAGAAGGCCGTACGGTCCGAGACGCGCGCCGCCTGCTGCATGTTGTGCGTGACGATCACGATGGTGAAGCGTTCCTTCAGCTCGCCGATCAGGTCCTCGATCGCGAGCGTCGAGATCGGGTCGAGCGCCGAGCAGGGCTCGTCCATCAGGAGGACCTGCGGCTCGACGGCTATCGCCCGCGCGATGCACAGGCGCTGCTGCTGGCCGCCGGAGAGGCCCGCGCCCGGCTTGTTGAGGCGGTCCTTGACCTCGTTCCAGAGGTTGGCGCCCTGGAGGGACTTCTCGACGACGTCGTTCAGCTCGGACTTCTTGGAGGAGCCGTTGAGCTTGAGGCCCGCCGCGACGTTGTCGAAGATCGACATCGTCGGGAAGGGGTTCGGGCGCTGGAAGACCATGCCGATGGTGCGGCGTACCGCGACCGGGTCGACCTGGTTGCCGTACAGGTCCTCGTCGTCCAGGAGGACCTTGCCCTCGACGCGACCGCCCGAGGTCACCTCGTGCATGCGGTTCAGGGTCCGCAGGAAGGTGGACTTGCCGCAGCCCGAGGGGCCGATGAAGGCCGTCACGGAGCGGGGCTCGACGGTCATCGAGATGTCCTCGATCGCCTTGTGGGCCCCGTAGTACGCGGTCAGTCCGCTGACATCGATGCGCTTGGCCATGGGTTCACTGCTTCTTTCGTACGAAAGGCCGCCTCAGCGACCGGAAGTCTTGGGGGCCTTCCACCGGGCGAGCGCGCGGGCCGCCAGGTTGAGGATCATCACGAAGGCGATCAGCGTGAGCGCGGCGGCCCAGGCGCGGTCGTAGGAGGCTCCGTAGCCGCCGCTCGTCGCGTACTGCTGGTAGATGTACAGCGGCAGCGAGGACTGGCCGCCGTGGAAGGGGTCCGTGTTGATGTACGCGGAGCCCCAGACCAGGAGCAGGACGGGAGCCGTCTCGCCCGCGATGCGGGCGATCGCCAGCATGACGCCGGTCGTGATGCCGCCGATCGACGTGGGCAGCACGACCTTCAGGATCGTGCGCCACTTCGGCACGCCGAGCGCGAGGGACGCCTCGCGCAGCTCGTTCGGTACGAGCTTCAGCATCTCCTCCGTCGAGCGGACGACGACCGGGATCATCAGGATCGCCAGCGCGAGGGAGCCGGCGAAGCCGAAGGGCTCCGCCTTGACGAGGAGCATCAGGCTCAGGATGAACAGGCCCGCGACGATCGACGGGATGCCCGTCATGACGTCGACGAAGAAGGTGACGGTCTTGGCGAGCTTCCCGCGCCCGTACTCGACGAGGTAGACGGCGGTGAGCAGCCCGACGGGCGCGGCCATGACGGTCGCGAGACCGACCTGCTCCACCGAGCCGACGATGGCGTGGTAGATGCCGCCGCCCTCGTCCATCGAGCCGATGTTGACCATCGAGTGCGTCAGGAAGTACGGGTCGAGGACCTTGACACCGCGCTTGACGGTCTCCCACACGAGCGAGGCGAGCGGGATGAAGGCGGCGAGGAAGGCGACCCACACGACGCTCGTGACGACGCGGTCCTTCGCCTGCCGGCGGCCCTCGACGCGGGCGGCGAGCGCGTAGCCGCCGAAGACGAAGAGGAGCGCCGCGATCAGGCCCCACTGGATCTTCGAGTCGAGCCCGGCGGCGAGGCCGATGAGGCAGGCGACGAGGACCGAGGCGGCGGCGACGGCGAGGTGGGACCAGCGGGGCAGGCGCGCGGCCCGCAGCGAATCGGCGCCCTCGCCGCGTACGTCCTTGCGCGGGGGCCGGGGCGCGGACCGCGGGGCGGGCCGGCCGGCCGCCGGGTTCTGGTCGTGGCTCATGCGTCGGCCCCCGAGTACTCCTTGCGGCGGGCGATGATGACCCGCGCGGCTCCGTTGACGAGGAGCGTGATGACGAAGAGGACGAGCCCGGAGGCGATGAGCGCGTCACGGCCCTCGACGCTGGCCTCGTTGAACTTGCTCGCGATGTTCTGCGCGAAGGTGCCGCCGCCCGGGTCGAGCAGGCTCGACTGGATGTCGAAGCTGGGCGAGAGCACGGTCGCGACGGCCATCGTCTCGCCGAGCGCACGGCCCAGGCCCAGCATCGACGCGGAGATCACGCCGGACCGGCCGAAGGGCAGGACCGCCATGCGGACCACCTCCCAGCGGGTCGCGCCGAGCGCGAGCGCGGCCTCCTCGTGCGCCTGCGGGACCTGGCGGAAGACTTCGCGGCTCACATTGGTCACGATCGGAAGGATCATGATCGCGAGCAGGATGCCGACGGTCAGGAGCGAGCGGGGCAGGCCGCCCTGCCAGGAGAAGAGCCCGGTCCAGCCGAAGAACTCGTCGAGCCAGCCGTAGAGCCCGCTGAGGTGCGGGACGAGGACGAGGGCGCCCCAGAGGCCGTACACGATCGAGGGCACGGCGGCGAGCAGGTCGATGACGTAGCTGATCGGGCCGCGCGCGGCGCGGGGCGCGTAGTGCGTGAGGAAGAGCGCGATGCCGACCGAGACGGGTACGGCGAGGGCCATCGCGATGACCGAGGAGACGATCGTGCCGAAGGCCAGTACGGCGATGCCGAAGACCGGCGGGCTCGCGGTCGGGTTCCACTCGAAGGTCGTGAAGAAGTTGCCGTCGTTCTTCGTGAGGATCAGCGAGGAACGGTAGGCGAGGAAGACGGCGATGGCCGCCATCACGACGAGGAGGAGGATGCCGGAGCCGCGCGAGAGGCCGAGGAAGACGCGGTCGCCGAGGTGGCGGGCGCCGCGCGCCTTGCCGGGGCCCGCCTTCCCGCCGTCGCCCTTCGGGCGGACGGGGGCGGGCTGCGGGGCTGCGGGAGTCGGTGGGGCTGCGGGTGGGCCCCCGGGGGCGGGGGTCGTGGGTATGTCCATGGGGTTTCTCCGGTCTGCGGACCCGCTCCCCTGCGAGGACTACGCCTCTGGGGCTACCTCCAGGGGGTGAGTCCCTGAGAGGTACGCCCCGGGCTCAAGCGCGGGGGCGGGCTTGCTGGCGGCGGTGCACCGGACGGTGCGGGCGACCCGGTGGGGGCCGCCCGCACGCGGGCTCAGCTGAGGGCGGTGATGGTCTCGCGGACCTTGGCGATGATCGCGTCCGGGATCGGGGCGTAGCCGGCGTCGGCGAGCTGACCCTGGCCGTCCTCGCTCGCGATGTAGTTGAGGAAGGACTTCGTGGCGGGCAGCGTGTCCGCCTTGTTGCCCTTCTCGCAGGCGATCTCGTACGTCACGAGGGTGATCGGGTAGGCACCGTCGGCGGAGGGGTTGTAGTCCAGCTCCAGCGCGAGGTCCTTGCCCTTGCCGGCGACCTTCGCGGCGGCGATCGCCTTCGAGGCGTTCTCCGTCGTGGCCTTGACCGGCTCGGCGGCCTTCGTCTTGATGTCGACGGTGTTGATGCCGTCGGCCGCGTAGGACAGCTCGAAGTACGAGATCGCGCCGGCCGTCTGCTTGACCTGCTGCGCGAGGCCGGAGGAGCCCTGCGCGGACTGGCCGCCCTTGGCCTGCCAGGCCTTGCCGCCCTCGTACTTCCAGTCGGCGGGCGCGACGGCCTTGAGGTACTTCGTGAAGTTGTCCGTCGTGCCGGACTCGTCCGAGCGGTGGAACGCCTGGATCTTCGTGGACGGGAGCTTCGCGTCCGGGTTGAGGGCCTTGATCTCCTTGTCGTTCCAGGAGGAGATCTTGCCGTCGAAGATGTGCGCGAGGGTCTTCGCGTCGAGGACGAGGTTGTCGACGCCCGGGACGTTGTAGCCGATCGCGATGGGCCCGCCGACCATGGGCAGGTCGATGGCCTGCGAGTCCTTGCAGACCTCGGCGGACTTGGTGATCTCCTCCGGCTTGAGCGCGGAGTCCGAGCCCGCGAAGGCGGTACGGCCCTGGAGGAAGGCGGTCACACCGGCGCCCGAACCGTCCGGGGAGTAGTTGATCCGCACGTCCTTGCACGCGGCCGTGTAGGCCTTCACCCAGGCGTCGATCGCGTTCTGCTGGGCGCTGGACCCCGAGGCGAGCAGCTCGCCCTTGGCGTCGGAGCAGTCGATGTCCGAGGAAGCGGAGGGCGCGGCGGCGGCCGAGCTGTCCTTGCTCTTGTCACCGCTGGGGCCGCCGCTCGTGTCGTCCGAGCCGCACGCCGTCAGGGCCAGGGCGCCGGACACGGCGACGACGCCGAGGGAGAGCGCCCGCAGCCGGTTCTTGCGCTGAAGCTTCACTGTTGGGGTGTTCCTTCCGGGAGCCGGGACCCTGCGGAAGGGCTCGGCGGTGGCTTGGTCGGGGTCTTTGCGAACCTCGTGAGGCCGAAAGTAGGCAGCCGAAGTGACCAGGCGTTCCGGGAAGAGTGAACGGGAGTTGAACCGTGAAGGTATGGCGGGTTGCCCCTGGCGGGGGCGGGGTGCGGTGAGACGGGGGCGCTCGGGCAGGGCGTGGGCGGTGGGGCGGGGCGGGGCGCGGGGCGGGGCCCGGGGCGGTGGCCCGGGGCGGGGCGCGGAGGGGCGCCGTCCCGTTACTTCGTGCTCACCCCTACGCCGTCCCCCTTCAGACGGACGTGGATGCCCTCCTTCGTCACCCGCACGTCGGAGAGGCCGACGGTGCCCGTCTGGGTCGGCAGCTCGGGGAGGTGGAAGCCGAGGGTGAGCTGGTCGGCGAGCTGGGGGCGGGTGAGTGTGGAGAGCGAGGTCAGCAGGCCGGGGTCGAAGCCGAGGCGGCGCAGCAGCTCGGGGTGGTCGAGGGCCGCGTCGATGAGGTTGATCCGCATGAGGTCGTGGACGAAGCGGGGCGTGCCGGTCACCTCGTGCAGCTTGTCGTCGCTGCGCAGCGCGGCGTCCACCGCCTGCTGCGGGACGCCGAGGCGGCGGGTGATCTCGCGGACCCCGAAGAGCGCCTTCACCTTCGCGGTCTGCTCGCGCAGCGCCTTCGCGCTCTTCTCGGTGAGGTGCAGGCCGTCCGCCGGGCCCGTGCCCGGCTGGAAGGTGGCCAGATCGCCCACGCTCAGCCGGATGCCGCCGATCTCGGTACGGATGCCCCGGGCGCCGTCGCGCGTGATGCGGGCGTCGGCCCGTACCCGTACGTCGTGGCCCGCGACGGGGAGCGTGCCGCGCGCGAGCACTTGGTCGCGGCCCGTACCGGTGAACGTGACCTGACTGGCGCCGAGTTCGCGATTGAGGTCGTCGAAGGAGAGCAGCACCTCGCCGCGCACCCGGCCCGCGTACGCGCCCTTCAGCTTCGTCGGCAGGTCCCCGCTGAGGCGGATGTCGTCGGCCGTCGCGCTGACCTTGGCGAGCGAGACGCGGTCGGCCGCCACGTCCGGGACCGTCACCGTGACCGAGCCGAGGTGCTTGCCGAGCACCTGCGTGACGAACGGGAACCCGCCGATGCTCACCTCGGGCGTCGCCTCCAGGTGCATCGTGTCCTTCAGCTTCTCCGCCGCCGTGTGCTCCGCGTAGAGCACGGCCCAGCGGTCGCCGAGCGCCAGGAAGGCGAGCAGCGTGACGAGCGTGATGACCGCCTTGAGCGCGAAGGGGATGCCCGCGAAGCGGAAGAAGAGGCGGGGCCTGCGCCGGTGGTCGGGCGCGGACCAGGGCGCCTGCTCGTCGTCGTACGCGTCCGCGAACGGCGGCTCCTCGGGACGGAGGAAGCCGTCGAGCGGCCCGGCCAGCTCGCCCAGTTCCTCATACGGGTTAGGGGCCGTCCCGGGTCCGTACGGGTACGGGGCCGCGCGGTCACCGTACGGGCTGGGGGCGGCCTCGCGCTCGTACGGGCCGGGGACGGCGCCGTGCGCGTACGGGCCCGGCGCGGCCTCGGGCGCGTACGGACCCCGCACGGTCTCCAGCCGCCGCGTGTCCGGGGCGGCGGCCGTCTCCTGCGCGGGCACGGGCACGGGCTCGCCCGGCTGGTCAGCGGTGGTGCGGTCGGTCATGCGGTGGGGGGAACGCATCGGCGCAGTCCACCACAGGCGCGTGTGCCGTCCGCAAGCGCGCTTCCCCCGTTGTCCGCATATGCCGGGTGCGCTTACGCGGATTCGTCACGAGGTCTTCGCGACGTGTCCGGAACCGTGGCGGGAGGCCGCGCGGCGCCCGTCACTCCGGCTCGCCCGGCGGCCGGACCGGGGCCCCCGGAATGCTGATCGTCGCGAGGGTGCCGGGCTCGCCGTCGCGGGCCGGGGCCAGCGTGACCGTACCGCCGATGTCCCGCACCGTGCGGGCGACGATGGACAGGCCGAGGCCCGAGCCGGGGAGGGAACGGGCCGAGGGCGAGCGCCAGAAGCGGTCGAAGACGTGCGGAAGGTCCTCGGCGGGAATGCCGGGGCCGTGGTCGCGGACCGTCAGCGCGCCGCGCTCCAGGCGGACGCGGATCACGCCGCCCTCCGGGCTGAACTTGACCGCGTTGTCGAGGATGTTGACCACGGCGCGCTCCAGCGGTGCCCGGTGCGCGCGCACGAACCACGGGTCGAGCGCGGCGTCGATCGTCAGGTGCGGGCCGCGCAGCCGGGCGCGGGCGAGCGCCGTCTCCGTCACCTCGTGCAGGCCGACGATGTCCAGCGGGCCCTGCTGGCGCGCGTCCGGACGGGACAGCTCCTGGAGGTCGCCGATGAGCGCGGCGAGTTCCGTCATCTGCGCCTTGACCGATTCCAGCAGCTCGCGGCGGTCGTCCGGCGGGATCGCGCGGCCCGTCTGCTCGCTGCGGACCAGGAGTTCGATGTTGGTGCGGAGCGAGGTGAGCGGGGTGCGCAGTTCGTGGCCCGCGTCCGCGATGAGCTGGCGTTGCAGCTCGTGCGAGGCCGCGAGCGAGGCCGTCATGCTGTTGAACGACCGCGACAGGCGCGCGATCTCGTCGTCCCCCTCGACGGGGATACGGGTCGTGAGGTCCTCCGTGCGCGCGATGTGCTCGGCGGCGCGGCTCAGGTCGTCCACCGGGCGCAGCCCCGTGCGCGCGACCCACAGCCCGGCGGCGCCCGCGCCGAGCACGCCGACGCCGGAGACGAGCAGGAGGATCAGCGCGAGTTCGTTGAGGGTGTCGCGGGTGTCCTTGAGCGGGACGGCGATCTGCACGGCCCGCCCGGCGAGCAGCTGCTGGCTGTTGAGCGCCACGGGGAGGGTCAGGACGCGCACCTCGCGGCCGTCCGTCGTGGTGCCGTCGCGGGTCTGCGGTCGGCGGCCCTCGGGGTCGGCGGCGAGGTCGCGGTCGGCGTCGGTGACGCGGACGACGCCGGTCGAGCCGTCCGCCACGCAGGGGTGGTCGGAGTCGACGCTGACGATCTGGAGGTACAGCGGCGCGGACGGCGGGCGCTGCGAGGAGTCCTGCGCGGGCGGCTCGGAGGAACAGGGACCCGCGACCGCCTGCACCCACGACAGGTGCACCCGGCTCGCCTGGTCCTTGAGTTGCGAGTCGACCTCGTCGTAGAGCTTGCCGCGTACCAGGAACCAGCAGGTCACCGAGACGGCGGCGACCGCGATCGCCACGGCGGCGGCGGACAGGAGCGAGAGCCGCGAGCGCAGCGGCAGCGCGCGGAAGCGGCGGACGACGCGGTTCACTCGCCGCCGCCGCGCAGCACGTACCCGACGCCGCGCACGGTGTGCACGAGGCGCGGCTCGCCGCCCGCCTCGGTCTTGCGCCGCAGGTACATGACGTAGACGTCGAGGGAGTTCGAGGAGGGCTCGAAGTCGAAGCCCCACACGGTCTTCAGGATCTGCTCGCGGGTGAGGACCTGGCGCGGGTGGGCGAGGAACATCTCCAGGAGCGTGAACTCGGTGCGGGTCAGCTCGACGGCGCGGCCCGCGCGCGTCACCTCGCGCGTCGCGAGGTTCATGCGGAGGTCGCCGAAGGCGAGGGTCTCCTCCTCGTCCGCCGCCTGCTGGGCGACGGCGTACGAGGAGCGGCGCAGCAGCGCGCGGATACGGGCGAACAACTCGTCCAGCTCGAAGGGCTTGACCAGGTAGTCGTCGGCCCCGGCGTCGAGGCCGGTCACGCGGTCGCCGACCGTGTCGCGGGCGGTGAGCATGAGGACGGGCACGGTCGAACCAGTGGCGCGCAGGCGGCGGGCGGCGGTGAGGCCGTCCATGCCGGGCATCTGGATGTCCAGGACGACGAGGTCGGGCGGGGTCGCGGCGGCCTTCTGGAGGGCTTCGTGCCCGTCGGCCGCGACCTCGACGCCGTACCCCTCGAAGACGAGCGAGCGGCGCAGCGCCTCGCGGACGGCGGGTTCGTCGTCCACGACGAGGATGCGCTGCTGCCGCTGCTCGCGGTCGCCTTCCTGCGGGCTCATCGCTTCCTGCTCCTCGGTCTGCTCGGGTCCGGTGCGCGGGTGGGCGCGCGGGGCGGCCGTCACGGGGTACGCGGCGGGGACGGTGTCCCGCGTGGGGCGTGTGCCGGTGGCGATGGCGTCCCGCGTGGGGCGTGTGCCCGTGACGATGGCGCCCAGCCTGCCACGCCGGGGGCCCGGCGGGCCGTTCAGTCCTGTGCGCCGGAGCGCAGCTTGGCCAGGTCGGCCTTCACGGTGTTGACCGGGATCGCGAAGCCGAGGCCGACGCTGCCGGCGTCCGAGGAGGAGGACTGGCTGCCGCTCGACGAGGCCGAGTACATCGCCGAGTTGATGCCGATGATCGCGCCGTTCATGTCGATGAGGGCGCCGCCCGAGTTGCCCGGGTTCAGCGAGGCGTCGGTCTGGATCGCCTTGTACGTGGTCGTGGTGTCGCCCGTGTCGCCGTTGAACTGCTCGCCGCCGAACTGGAAGGGCCAGGAGTCGTCCCCGCCGCCCCCGAAGCCCTGACCGCTCCGGCCGCCGCCCTGGCCCTGCTGCTCCTGGCTCTGCGAGCCGCCGCTCTCCTTCGCGACCGTGACGTCACGGTCGAGGGCCGAGACGATGCCGCTGGTCACCGTGCCGCTCAGGCCCTCGGGGGAGCCGATCGCCACGACGTTGTCGCCGACCTGGAGGTGGTCGGAGTTGCCGAGCGTCGCGGCCTTGAGGCCCGAGGCGTTCTTCAGCTTGATGAGCGCGAGGTCCTTGGAGCTGTCCGTGCCGACGACCTCAGCGGTGTACGACTTGCCGCTCTTCAGCGTGACCTTGATCTGCTGGGCGCCCGAGACGACGTGGTTGTTGGTGACGATCTCACCGTTGGAGGTGATGACGACCCCGGCGCCCGTCGACTGGCCCGCGTTCGAGGCGGCGCTGATCTCGACGACGGCGGGGCTCACGGCGGAGGCGACGCCCGCGACCGTGCCCTTGCTCGACTCGGAGACCGTCGTACCGCTCACCGTCGTGACGGTGTCGCCGCCGTCGTTGCCGCCGAGCTGCTGGAGCCCGTACGAGGTGGCGCCGCCGACGACGGCCGCCGCGACCGCGACGGCCGTGAGGATGCCGGCGGGGCCGCGCAGCCGCAGCCGCCGGTGGGAGGCGGCCGGGGCCGCGGGGGCCTCGACGGGATAGGCGTAGGGGTCGGGGCCGAACGCGGGCGGGGGCGGGTAGGCGGCGGTGGTGGGGGCGCCGGTGGGGGTGGCTCCGGCCGAAGTGGCGCCGGCGGGGGTGGCGTGGCCGGCGTCGGGGGAGGACTCGCTGCCGGTCGGCGGCTGCGGTCGCCCTGCGGGGTCGGAGGACTGCGGGCTGCTGGGTCCGTACGGGTTCTCGGTCATGTGTCTCAGCGTGTCCGCGGATCATGAGAGGTCCCTGAGACGGGGCTGAGAAGGGTGGCAGAAGGCTGTTTGCCCGATGTAAAGGCGGGGGGAGAGCGGCCGTGGCGGCCGAGCCGGCGTCAGTGGCGTCCGAGGCGGCTCCGCGTAGGCGGGGGGCCTCCCACCTCAGGCGGCTCCGCGCTCGACAGCGTCAGCGGACAGCCCCCACCCGCCCTGGGGGGCTCCCCTTCTAACAGTCTTCCGCAAATCCCCCGGTCCCCCCGACCATCCCGGCAAATCTGTGGATAACTTCCCCGAAGTCGAAAATCCCGCCACTCGATCGGATGAGGAGAGTCCGCACCAGGCGCCACAGCCCTTCCGATCCCTCTCGGCCGCCCGACGCCCCTCAGCCCTTCACCGCCCCGCAGCCGCCCGACGCCCCGCAGCTGTCCGACGCCCGCAGCCGTCCGATACCCCTCAGCCCTCCAACGCCCCCAACTCCCGACGCCTCTCACTCCCCGAACCGAGGCGCCACCACCTTCAGGCCGCCCGGCCCCCCACCGAGCCCCGCCGCACCCGCACCCGCACGAGCCCCCGCCTCACCCGCACCCGCACGAGCGCCCGCCTCACCCCCACCCGCACGAGCCCGCTCCTCACCCACACCCGCACGAGCGCCGAATCACCAGCCTCGACGGGTACACCTTCAGGCGTTCGCGGCGGGGGGAGGTAACGCGGAGGGCGTCGTCGAGGACCAGGTCGACCGCCGCGCGGGCCATCGCGGTGCGGTCGGAGGCGACCGTGGTCAGCGGCGGGTCGGTGAGGGCCGCCTCCTTGACGTCGTCGAAGCCCGCCACCGCGAGTTCGCCCGGGACGTCGATGCGCAGCTCGCGGGCCGCGCGCAGGATGCCGATCGCCTGGTCGTCCGTAGCGCAGACGAGCGCCGGGGGCCGGTCGGGGCCCGCGAGGAGGTCGAGGCCGACCTTGTAGGCGTCGTAGCGGTTGTACGGGCTCTGGAAGAGGCGCCCCGCGGTCGGCAGGCCCGCCTCCGTCATCGCCCGGCGCCAGCCCTCGACGTGGTCCGAGACCGGGTCGCCCTCGGCCGGGGTCTGCTCCGTGCCGCCGAGGCAGGCCACGTACGGCACGCCGTGTTCGAGGAGGTGGCGGGTCGCGAGCTGTGCGCCGCCGACGTCGTCGGTGACGACGGCGACGTCGTCGATCGGCGAGGGCCGGCGGTGCAGCAGCACGATCCGCGCGTCCCAGGCGTCGATCTCGGCCGCGGCCGTCTCGCTCGGGCCCTGCGAGACGAGGATGAGCCCCGCGACCCGCATGCCGAGAAACGCTCTCAGATAGTGGACCTCGCGGGCGTCCGCGTAGTCCGAGTTGCCGACCAGGACCATCTTCCCGCGCTCGGACGCCGCCTGTTCGACCGCGTGCGCCATCTCCGCGAAGAACGGCTGGCGCGCGTCGGGCACGATGAGCCCTATGAGGTCGGTGCGCCGCGAGGCCATCGCCTGCGCGACGCGGTCGGGCCGGTAGCCCAGCTCCTTGATCGCGGCGAGCACGCGCTCGCGCGTGGCCGGGGCGACCGGCCGGGGTCCGTTGTTGATGACGTAGCTCACGACGGCGGTCGAAGTCCCCGCCCGCCGCGCCACGTCGTCCCGCGTCACCTTGGCCACGCCGGGCAGTCTACGCGGGGTGAAAGCGCTGCCCAGGGCCTGCGAACGGCCGCCCGGGAGTGCAAAAAGGACGTAAACCCCGTGGTGGGGGCAGCCATCCGGACGGCACCGGGCGGCCGCCCCCGCCAAGGGGACGCGGAGCGGTTCAGCGCTTGGTCGGAGCCGTGGCCCTGACCTCGCTCTTCTCCGGTGCGGCGGCCTCGTCCCGGCCGCTCGCGGGCGGCTCGGCGGCGGCCGGCCCGGTGGCGGTCTTCTCCGTCCGTTCGCGTTCCGGCTTCTCAGGAGTCACGAAGCGGTATCCCACATTGCGGACAGTACCGATGAGGGATTCGTGCTCGGGGCCGAGTTTGGCGCGCAGGCGCCGCACGTGGACGTCCACCGTGCGGGTGCCGCCGAAGTAGTCGTAGCCCCACACCTCCTGCAGGAGCTGGGCGCGCGTGAAGACGCGGCCCGGGTGCTGCGCGAGGTACTTGATCAGCTCGAACTCCTTGAAGGTCAGGTCGAGGACCCGGCCCTTGAGCTTCGCGCTGTAGGTGGCCTCGTCGACGGAGAGGTCGCCGTTGCGGATCTCCATGGGGCTGTCGTCGGCGGCGTTCTGGCGGCGGCCCGTCGCGAGCCGCAGCCGCGCCTCGACCTCGGCGGGACCCGCCGTGTCGAGGAGGACGTCGTCGACGCCCCAGTCGGCCGTGACGGCCGCGAGGCCGCCCTCGGTGACGACGAGCAGGAGGGGACAGCCGGGCCCGGTGGAGCGCAGGAGCTGACACAGGGAGCGCACCTGCGGCAGGTCGCGGCGGCCGTCGACGAGGATCACGTCGGCGCCCGGCGTGTCCACGAGCGCGGGCCCCTCGGCGGGCGCGACGCGGACGTTGTGCAGGAGCAGGCCCAGCGCGGGCAGGACCTCCGTGGACGGCTGGAGGGCGTTGGTCAGGAGGAGCAGGGAGCTCATCGGAGGCCACCTGCCTCCGTGGTCGTGCGGGGCCGGCTGGAATGGTGTGCGTCTCGCTCGCCCATCACAGGTTCCTCCTCGGTACCGATGGGTCCCCGGCCGGTACGCGACCGGGATATGCGGCACTTCTTCGTACGGGGAAGCCGCGGGCCCCCGCGTCCCCGGGGAGCCCCCGCGCCCTCGCGGCGCGGTGCACACATCCGGTGGGGGCCGGTCGTATACAACGCGCCGGAAAGCACGAAAGGACCCGGGGGCTTCGCTGCCCAGGTCCTCTGCCGAGGAGAATAGCCCACATGAGCGCGACGACGGCAGGTTCCGGACCTGTAGGACCGGTCACGGAGGGGACCGGGGCGCACGGCCCGCGCAGGGCGCGCGCCACTCTGCGGGCGGCGGACGGGGTACGGATCGACGCGGCGTACGAGCCGGGGCCCGGGCCGGTCGGGGGACCCGTCGTGGTCCTCGCGCACGGCTTCACCGGCGACCTGGACCGGCCGCACGTACGGCGCGCCGCGCGCTTCCTCGCCCGGCACGCGGCCGTCGTCACCTTCTCCTTCCGCGGCCACGGGCGCTCCGGGGGCCGCTCGACGGTCGGCGACAGCGAAGTGCTCGACCTCGCCGCCGCCGTCACCTGGGCGCGTTCGCTCGGACACGGCCGCGTCATCACGCTCGGCTTCTCGATGGGCGGCTCCGTCGTCCTGCGCCACGCGGGCCTGCACGGGCTCGCGGAGCGGCGGGCGGCGCCGGACGGAGCGGTGAACGGCCCGGCGGACGGCGCGGACGGTACGGCGGCCGGTACGAACGGGGGGCGCACGGAAGCGCGCGGCGGAGCACACGGGGCGGAAACCGCCCTCGCCGTCCCCCTCCCCGGGCCCGCCCTCCCCGCCCCCCTCTCCGAGGCCGACCGCCTCGTCTTCGCGGGCGGCCGCGCCGACCGTACCGATCTCGTCATCGCCGTCAGCTCCCCGGCCCGCTGGTACTACCGGGGTACGGCGCCCATGCGGCGCCTGCACTGGCTCGTGACGCGGCGGCTGGGGCGCACGGTGGGCCGGCTCGGCTTCCGTACCCGCATCCGGCCGGGCGACTGGGACCCCGTACCGCTCTCGCCGACCGCGCTCGCCCCGTACATCGCCCCCGTCCCGCTGCTGCTCGTGCACGGCGACCGCGATCCCTACTTCCCGCTCGACCACCCGCGAGCGCTCCAGCGGGCCGCGGGGACGCACGGCGAGCTGTGGATCGAGCGCGGGATGGGGCACGCGGAGAACGCGACCGGAGAGGCGCTGCTCGGGCGGCTGTGGCGGTGGGCGGAGCGGACGGGCACGGCGGCGGGGGCATGATGGACGCCCCCGCGAGTGCGGGGCGGACCGGAGAGGAGCGCGGCGTGGCAGTGGGCACGGTGCGGTACTGGGCGGCGGCGAAGGCCGCGGCGGGGACCGCCGAGGAGCCGTACGAGGCGGCGACGCTCGCGGAGGCCCTGGCGGCGGTGCGTGTCCGCCATCCGGGAGAGCTGGTCCAGGTCCTGGACCGCTCCTCCTTCCTCGTCGACGGGAATCCCGTGGGGAGCCGTCCGCATGAGACGGTACGTCTGGCCGAGGGCGGCACGGTCGAGGTGCTCCCGCCGTTCGCAGGAGGGTGAACCGCACACCATGAGCAATCAGCCGTACGACCCGTACCGGCCCGAGCGGCCCCAGCCCCAGCCCCAGGAGCAGTGGCCCACCGGTCAGCAGCCCGGGCAGGGGCAGCAGGACGACATGCAGCAGACCCAGACCTGGCAGGCGCAGACCTGGGAGACCTCCGTGCAGCCGGTGGTGCCGCCCGAGTCGGCGGCCGAGGCGACGGCGTACCTGCCGCCCGTGGCCCCCGCCCGGCCCGCCCCGCCGGCCGAGCCGGTCCAGCCCGCTCCGGCCGTCTCGTACGAGCAGCCCGCGCCGGGACCGTACGGGGCCGACCCCTACGTCTCGCAGGACGGGACCGGCCTCTCGCGGGGCGGACCCGGCTTCGCGGCGTACGGGCAGCCGCAGACGTACGGGCAGCAGGGCCAGGCGCCGGGACAGGCGCAGGCGCCGGGGTACGGGTACGGGGCGTACACG
>NZ_JAAGLR010000970.1 GCF_010548245.1 Streptomyces sp. SID11385 | reverse complement strand
TCCCGCTGCTGCTCGCGGTCGTGGTCGCGGCGATCGCGGACGGGGGCCTGGACGCGAAGGCGGTGGCGATGCTCGGCGTCCTCGCCGCCGCGGGCGCCGCGCTGCGCCCGCTCGGCGCGGGCACGGCGGGCATCGAGCCGATGTTCTTCCTGATGGTGCTCGCGGGGCGGGTGCTCGGCCCCGGCTTCGGCTTCGTCCTCGGCGCGGTGTCGATGTTCGCCTCGGCGCTGCTGACCGGCGGCGTCGGCCCCTGGCTGCCGTTCCAGATGCTCGCGATGGGCTGGGTCTCGGGCGGCGCGGGCCTGCTGCCGGGCGCCCGTTCGCTGCGCGGGACACGGGAGCTGCTGCTCCTGGCGGGGTACGGGGCCGTCGCGGCGCTCGCGTACGGCTTCGTCATGAACCTCCAGGGCTGGCCCTACCTCGGCGGCCTGTCGACGGGCGTCTCGTACGTGCCGGGCGATCCGCTCGGCGCGAACCTGGGGCGCTTTCTCGCCTACTGCCTCGCGACCTCGCTCGGCTGGGACCTGCCCCGCGCGGCGCTCACGGCGGTGCTGAGCCTGACGCTGGGGCCCGCCGTCCTGAAGGCGCTGCGCCGCGCGACCCGCAGGGCGGCCTTCGAGCCGGAGGTCTCCTTCGCGGTGGGTGAGCACTCACTCACCCCGGGCGAGGAAAAGGGCGCCGAGAGGTGAGGCGGCGCACGTGACCTGGCTCGCACCCGTACCGGCTTAGTAGGGCGGGGACAGGAGAGCCGGGGGCTGAAGCGACTTTTCACCCCCGTCCCCTACCGGCCGTAGTACACCCGCCCTTTGCCCGGCGCACCGCCGTCCGCCTACAACGGGACACGTCGCCGGCGCGGTAATCCCCGCCGCTCCCGGAGCGAAGCACCGCCTCGCGGTTCCCGCTCCCTCTCCCGCGCCCCTGCCCCTCGTCCCCGACGTCAGGTCTCCTTCATGCGCATCCCCTTCCCCGCCGTCGCCTTCCGCCTGGCCCGCGTCCCCCAGCAGTTCGTGACCGGTGTCGCCCTCGTGGGCGGTGCGGCCGGGATGGCCCTCTCCGGCGCCCCCGCCTCGCACGCCGCCACGCCGGCCCCGCAGGCCGCGACGGTCATGAGCGCCGCGAAGAGCGCGGGCACGACGGAGAGCGCGGGCGCGGTGAAGGCCGCCGACACGGCCTCGGCGAAGACGCTCGCGAAGAAGCTGCTGCCCGACGCCCGCCAGTTCGCCGCGTTCGACAAGATCGTGTCGCACGAGAGCGGCTGGAACCCGCACGCCACCAACGCCGCCTCCGGCGCCTACGGCCTGGTCCAGGCGCTGCCCGGCAGCAAGATGGCGTCCGCCGGCGCCGACTGGCACGAGAACGCCGGGACGCAGGTCAAATGGGGCATCCAGTACATGACCGAGCGCTACGGCAGCCCGGCCGCCGCCTGGGACTTCTGGCAGACGCACCACTGGTACTGAGCCGCCCCGGCCGCACACGACCGAAGCCGCCGCCACCCGCACCGGGGTGGCGGCGGCTTCGTCGTACCGGAAACCGCAGCGAGCCTCTAGAAGCTCCCCGAGCCCTCCGCCGAACCCGAACCCGAACCCGCGCCGTCCGCGGCCCCCGACGCCGAACCCGGCACCGACGCCACGATCCCCGTCAGCACCAGGTCGACCCCCGCGAGGAACTGTTCGCGGTCGTCGTGGTCGCGGATCTGGTCGGCGACGGCGCGGGTGAAGGGGTACGCGGCCGGGTCCAGGGCCTCCCAGGCGCGCGAGGCCGCCTCCAGGAACTCGGCGCGGGTCTCGCCCTCCGGCAGGTCACCGGCCATGTCGCTGTTCGCCGCGTTCTGCCCCGCGACACCGAAGATGTAGTGCATGAGCGCCGACGTGGCCGTGAACCAGCCGCTCTCGGGCACCCCCATCGCCCGTACCTGCCGCCCCAGCGCCTCGAAGATCCGCGGTGCCACGGAGCCCCAGGGCTCGCGCGCGAACTGCGCCGCGAGCTGGGTCGCGAGCCAGGGGTGCGCCTCGGTCGCCTCGTAGAGACCGAGCGCGACGGAGCGGACGGCCTCGCGCGGCGTGTCACCGGCGGCGGGCTCGACGGACACCGCGTCCGCGACGACGGCGTCCGTCGCAGCGCCGAGCAGTTCGTCCTTGTTCGCCACGTGCCAGTAGATCGCCCCGGGGCCCGTCGAGAGCCGCTCCGTCAGGGCCCGGAAGGTGAGCTTCCGCGCTCCTGCCGCGTCGAGCAGTTCGATGGCGGTCCGGACGATGCGTTCGCGCGAGAGCGGCTCGGCGCGCGCGGTCCTTTTCGTCATGCCCCTATCCTGGCACACGGCCCTGGAACACGGTTCCAGCTTGACAATTCTGGAACACCGTTCCAGAGTGGGGTGTGGAACGACATTCCAGACGCCCTCCGGACGCATTCCGGACGACTGCGAAGGAGCCCGCCATGACCACGCACACGCACGTCACCATCATCGGCGCGGGACTCGGCGGACTCACGCTCGCCCGCGTCCTGCACGTCCACGGCATCCCGTCCACGGTCTACGAGGCGGAGTCGTCGCCGACGTCCCGCTCCCAGGGCGGGATGCTCGACATCCACGAGAACAACGGGCAGGCCGCCCTCGCCGCCGCCGGGCTCACCGAGGAGTTCCGCGCGATCATCCTGGCGGGGCACGCGGCCTCGCGCGCGCTCAACCCGGACGGGTCCGTCCTGCTGGAGGAGGACGACGACAGCGACGCCCGCCCCGAGGTGCAGCGCGGCGAACTGCGGCAGGTGCTCCTGGACTCGCTGCCGGAGGGCACGGTGCGCTGGAACCACAAGGTCACCGGCGTGCGCGCGCTCGGCGGCGGCCGCCACGAGGTGAGCTTCGCCAACGGCACGACGGTCGAGACCGCGCTGCTCGTCGGCGCGGACGGCGCCTGGTCGCGGGTGCGCCCGCTCCTGTCGGACGCGAAGCCCGTGTACACCGGCACGTCCTTCGTCGAGACGTACCTGTACGAGGCCGACACGCGCCACACCGCAACGGCGAAGGCGGTCGGGGCCGGGGCGATGTTCTCGCTCGCGCCGGGCAAGGGCATCCAGGCCCACCGCGAGGCGAGCGGCAGGCTCCACACCTACGTGGCGCTCCAGCGCCCCCTGGAGTGGTTCCAGGCGCTCGGCTTCGACGACCCCGCGTCCGTCAAGGCGGGTCTGCTCAGGGAGTTCGACGGCTGGGCGCCCGAGCTGACCGCCCTCATCACGGACGGCGAGACGGACCCCGTGCTCCGCCCGCTCCACACGCTCCCCGCCGACCACCGCTGGGACCGGGTGCCCGGCGTCACGCTGATCGGCGACGCGGCGCACCTCATGATCCCCTCGGGCGAGGGCGCCAACCTGGCGATGTTCGACGGCGCCGAGCTGGGCAAGGCGCTCGCGGAACACCCGGACGACACGGAGGCCGCGCTCACCGCGTACGAGCGCGACGTCTTCCCGCGCAGCCACGAGGAGGCCGGGCAGGCGACCCTCATCCACGAGCTGATGTTCGGCCCGGACACGCCGCACCGCTTCCTGCGCCTGATCACGGGCCAGGACTGGGAGTCCTGAGCCGGGCCCGGCCTCCTCAGCCGGTCGGCTCGCCGCCCACCGGCAGCAGGCCGCGCTCCCCGAAGACCCTCTTCGCGACGAAGGTCGCGTTGAGGGCCTTCGGGATGCCGCAGTAGACGGCGGCGTGCAGCAGGGCCTCGGTGATCTCCTCGGGGCTGAGCCCGGTGTTGAGCGCGGCGTTGATGTGGACGTCGAGCTGGGGTTCGCAGCCGCCGAGCGCGGTGAGGACGCCGAGCGTGACGAGCTGGCGGTCGCGCGGGACGAGGCCGGGGCGGTCGTACATCTCGCCGAAGGCCCAGCCGACGACCTGCCGTCCCAGCTCCGGGCTCACGTCGGCGAGCGAGTCGACGACCTTCTCGCCCACGCTCCCGTCCACACTCTTCAGCACGTCGAGCCCCCGCGCGTGCCGCTCCTCGCGCGTCTTCCAAGCCGCCTGCTCCGCCATGACGGGTCGTCCTCTCGTCGTTCCGTGAGCCATCGCCGAGGACGGTAGAGCCTGGAGCCCACTCAAAGGCAAGCCCCGGCCGTCAAGCCCCTTCGGCAACAGAGGAGCGGGGGCGTGGGGGCGGGGCCCCCACATCCGGCTCCCCGCCCCCGGAGGGCTCCGCCGCCATCCCCGCTCCCTTGGTCCGCCCCCGCGGCCCCGCCAGGGCATACGTGATCCCGAACCCGAGCCCCACCGCCGTCGCCCCGCCCACGGCGTCGAGCACCCAGTGGTTCCCGGTGGCCACGATCGCCGAGACCGTGAACAGCGGGTGCAGCAGCCCCAGCGCCTTCATCCACCACTTCGGCGCGAGGATCGCGATCACGAGCCCGCACCACAGCGACCACCCGAAGTGCAGCGACGGCATCGCGGCGTACTGGTTGGTGACGGCGGTGAGCGTCCCGTAGTCCGGCTTGCTGAAGTCCTGCACGCCGTGGACGGTGTCGATGAAGCCGAGCGTCGGCATGAGGCGCGGCGGAGCGAGCGGGAAGAGCCAGAAGCCGAGGAGCGCGAGGAGCGTCGCGAAGCCGAGCGCGCTGCGCGCCCACCGGTACTCGGCGGGGCGGCAGACGTAGAGGATCGCGAGGACGCTGAGCGGGACGACGAAGTGGAAGGACTCGTAGTAGAAGTTGAAGAAGTTCTCCAGCCAGGAGACCTTCACGACGGCGTGGTTGGCCCAGTGCTCGATGTCGATGTGCAGGAACTTCTCGATGCTGTGGACGATGTCGCCGTGATCCTCGGCGGTGGCCCGTCCGCCGCGCGCGGCCTTGCGGACCTCGGAGTAGGCGGCGTAGCCGACGCGGATCAGGAGCAGTTCGAGGAGCAGGTTGGGACGCCGGGCGACCCAGCGCCACACGGGGAGCAGCGGCACCCAGGACCAGCGCGCGGGGCGGCGCGGCAGGTGGACGGTGGCGACGGGGTGCTCGTAGGCGGGTGCGGAGGTGCTGAGGAAGGGCACGAGGCAGGCCGCCGCGAGGGCCGCGATGAGGATGATGTTCTGCGTGATCGGGTCGAGGCTCGTCATGTTCGGCAGCAGCACCTTGGGGGTGAGCGAGAGCGCGAGCACGACGGCGATGGGCCACACGTACCGGTCCGCCGCCTTGGTGCCGACGCGGCCGACGGCGGTGAGCAGGACCCACAACATCTGGTGCTGCCAGCTCGTCGGCGAGATCGCGACGGCGACGCAGCCGGTGATCGCCACGGCGAGGAGCGGCTGCCCGTCCGCCGCGTACCGCACCGCGCGGCGCAGCCCCACGTAGACGACGAGGAGCGCGAGCACGGCGTAGAGCGCCAGCTCCACGGGGCCGTGCAGGCCGAAGCGCAGGAGCGCGCCGTGCAGCGACTGGTTGGCCAGCTCGTCGCTGGAGCCGAGCCCCGCGCCCGCGATGTGGTGCACCCAGTAGGTCCACGAGTCGTGCGGCTGGGCGATCCAGGCGAGGACGGTGCCGGCCAGGAAGGTGGCGAGCGTCGAGACGCCCGCGCGGCGGCGCCCGGTGAGCCACAGGAGCGGCGCGAAGAGCAGCATCGTCGGCTGGAGCGCCGCCGCGAGGCCGATGAGGATTCCGGCCGGGACGTCCTTGCGCACGGCGAAGCAGCCGAGGACGACGAGCAGGACGGGCAGGATGCTCAACTGCCCGGTGTGGAAGGCGTTGCGCACCGGGAGCGAGACGAGGAAGAGGCAGATCGCGACGGGCGCGACGAGCAGCGGTACGAGGCGGGAGTGCGAACGGGGCCGGGGCACCGCGCGCGCGACGACGAGGCCGAGCACGACGACGAGCAGGAGGCTCGCCACCGTCCACAGCACGCCGAGGGTGTCCTGCGCCGCCTCGCGCAGCGGCTTGAGGACGAGCCCGGCGAAGGGCGAGCCCGTGAAGCTCCCCGTGTCGTACAGGGAGCCGGAGACGTGGAGCACGCCCTGCGGGCCCACCCACGTCTCCAGGTCGGTCAGCCGGTCCCCGGGGGGCAGCCGCAGGACGGCCGTGAGCTGCCGCACCACCAGGGCCGCGGCGGCGACCCACAGCACGACGCAGAGGACCCGCATCCGGGCCCTGACACCGTCGGGACCGCCGGGACCGAACATCCCGTCCGTCCCGCTCCGCTCCGCATTCGCCACGTCGTGTGGCCTCCCGCCCCGCTCGTCGTTGTCCGGCACGTCCCGGCCCTCGGTGGCGCGCTCCGTGCTCCCAGAGGCTCGTGCCGCCCGTGTGCGTAGACGCAGCCGGGCCCCTGTTCGCCTCATAGCCTCTTCTCTTTCACCTTGCCGTTGACCACGTTTTGACCGGCTTTTGGCCGAAAACTGAGGATCTGGACAAGGTCGTCCGCCACCGAGGAAGCGGACGCCCACCGAATTCTCGCGGAACGGTACGGAACGCTCCCCCTCACCCCCGCTCGGGGCGGGGAAAGCGTAGCCGTCGGCTCGCGGCCGGTTTCCGCCGCACCTTCCCGGCAACGGAGTGGTCACCCTACGTGACACCTCGCGAGCCCGGGACCGGCCGGAGGGAGCGGTGGTAAGTTCCTTTCGGGAACCCACCCGTTCCCCGTCAAGAGCCACCGCGTTCTCCCGCGAGCCACCGAAAGAGGCGCCCCCGT
This sequence comes from Streptomyces sp. SID11385, assembly GCF_010548245.1. GTDB lineage: Bacteria > Actinomycetota > Actinomycetes > Streptomycetales > Streptomycetaceae > Streptomyces. The sequence continues at coordinate 4,176 of NZ_JAAGLR010000970.1, read as the reverse complement.
GCCCGATCCCGCGCAGACCTGGACCGACGTCGACACCTACTTCACCGATCTCCTCGCGCCCACCGAGGACTTCTTCGCCGAGGCGCTGCGCGCGAGCGACGCGGCCGGGCTGCCGCCCATCGCCGTCGCGCCCAACCAGGGCAAGCTGCTGCGCCTGCTCGCCGAGACGCAGGGCGCCCGGCGCATCCTGGAGATCGGCACGCTCGGCGGCTACAGCACGCTGTGGCTCGCGGGCGCGCTCCCGGCGGACGGGAAGCTGATCACGCTGGAGTACGAGCCGAGGCACGCCGAGGTGGCGCGCGCCAACCTCGACCGCGCCGGGTACGCCGAGACGGTCGAGATCCGGGTCGGCGCCGCGCTCGACAGCCTCGCGGCGCTCGCCGAGGAGAAGCCGGAGCCCTTCGACTTCGTCTTCATCGACGCCGACAAGGTCAACAACCCCGGGTACGTCACGTGGGCCCTGGCCCTGACCCGTCCCGGCAGCCTCATCGTGATCGACAACGTCGCCCGCGACGGCGAGGTGATCGACCCGGGGAGCACGGACCCCCGCGTCGTCGGCACCCGCGCCGGGCTCGACCTCGTCGCCCGCGAACCGCGCCTGAGCGCGACGGCGGTGCAGACGGTGGGGAGCAAGGGGTACGACGGCTTCGCGCTGGCCCGCGTCGTGAGCTGAAGGCCGCCGGGGCGCCCTCGCGTGACCGCCCCGGGAACGCGGCGGTCCGGCCGTCCGGGGGAGACTGGACGGGTACGCGCGGGGGACAACGGCGGACGGAGACCACGACATGACCCAGCGGAAGCCCCCCGGCCTGGACTTCGAGTCCTGGATCGACCGGCAGATCAGGGAGGCCGAGGAGCGCGGTGAATTCCGTGCCCTGGCCGGGAAACCACTGCCCGAAGAGGGGCCGCACCACGACGAGTTGTGGTGGATCAAGGGGAAGATGGCCCGCGAGGGCCTCTCCCACCTGCCGCCCTCGCTGGCGCTGCGCAAGGAGGCCGAGGACACCCTCGCCGCCGCGCGCGAGGCGCCGAGCGAGGCGGTGGCGCGGCGCCTGGTCACGGAGCTGAACGAGAAGATCCGCGCGGCGCTGCGCAGTCCGCTGGAGGGCCCGCCGCTGCGGCTGAGCCCGTACGACGTGGAGGAGATCGCGGCGCGGTGGCGAGCGGCGCGTGAGGGCGACGCCTGAGGCGGCGTGGTTACGGGGGCGGCGTGAGGCGCCCGGGTACCGGGCCGGTTTCGCCCGTACGAGGGACGGTGCGCGTGCGGACGCAGGGTCCCCCGGGCCGGGCGTGAGGCGGGGCGCGGCATGCGGGCCACGGCGGCTCACGGCATGCGGTCCGGCGCGTGGCCCGGCGCGGCGCGTGGCATGAGGAAGGGGCGGAGGACGGGGTCCCACCCGTCGTCCGCCCCTTCCGGCTCTCGGGGAGCGCGGTCCGTGGCGTCCGTGCGCGCGCACGGGGCGCGTCACAGGTTCAGCAGGCGCTCCGTCGTCTCGCGGTACTCCTGGAGCGCGAGCCGCAGCCGCTCGGTGTCGGCCTCGGTGCCGTTCCCGGGACGCGAGGCGGTCTTCTCGTCGCCGGGGACGCGGGCACCGGCGTCGGTCGTGGCGTCGGTCTCGACGCCGGTCGTCGTGCCGGTCGCGGCGCCGGTCGGGTCCTCGGTCGTGGCGCCGGGCTTCCACGCGGCGGAGGGGGTGCCGGGGAGGCCGGTACGGTCGTCGGCCACACCGTCACCGTCGGCGTCGCGCGTCGTCCCCGTACGGTCGCGGCGGCCGTCCAGGCCCGTCGGCTCGTCCTCCGCGCGGTCCGCGCCCGGGGCCGTACCGGCGCCGCCCGGCGTACCGTCGCCGAACCCGGCACGGTCGCCGAGCCCGGCGCCGTCCTCGCGCCGCGCGCCGCGGGCACTCTCCGCGCTGCGGGCGCCCGCGCTCCGGGCGCTCCCCGCGCCTCCCTTGCCGTCCCACGCCGAGCGGAGTTCGCCGTGGCGGTGGACGAGGGCCTTGTGGAGCTGTTCGACGGTCTCGGCCAGGAGGCGGTCGGCCTTCTCGACGGCCTCGGCGGGCGAGTCGACGAACTCGCTGACGGCCTCGCGGAGTTTGGGTTCGAGGCGTTCTCGCGCCCCGGCGGGCAGGAAGCTCGTGGCGGTGCGGTCGCCGGAGCCGGTGGGGGTGGCCTTGTCGGGCAGTATCGCGGTCATCTCGGTCAGCTCCTCCGGGCCTCGTGGCCCTCGTAGGTCTCAGTGGCTTCGGGGACGGGGGCCGGGGCCGTGCCCGGCGCCGGGGCCTGTGCCGTGCCGGCTGCGGGCGGTGTGTCCGGTCCCTGCGCGCGGTCGCTCGCGCGCTCCGTGCGGTGTGCGGCGTGGTGCGCGGTGTCGCGCCCCGTACGCGTCCCCGAGGTGCCCGCGCCGATGAGCTCCTCGAAGAGGCCGCGCGCGGCGAGCAGTGCCTCGCGCAGTTCCTCGGTGCTCTCGTGGCCGCTCTCGGCGGGGTTCAGCGCGGCGCGGAGCCGGCGGTAGCCGTCGACGTGGTGCGGGTGGTGGACGGAGAGCGAGTCGAGCCGGGCCGCGTGCCGGTCGCCGCCGGGGTGGCCGACGGCCGTCGCGGTCTCGGCGAGGAGCCGGTCCGCCTCGGCGGCGGCCTCGCGCGGCGCCTCGACGAAGCGCTCCTGGAGGGTGCTCCAGGAGGCGAGGAGGCGGGTGCGCTCCTCGGCGGCCGGGGTGTGCTCGTGCAGCGAGCCGTAGGTCTTGACGCGCTCCCTCAGCTCCTGCTCGGCGGCGCGCTTGTCACCGTCGTGGTGCCGCACGGCCCGGTCGTACTCGGGACCGAAGCGGCGCGGCAACGAGCCGCCCGGGGCGCCGGCACCACGCCGTACGAGGAGGAACGCGACGGCGGCGAGGACGACGACCACCACCACGATCAACACAATTGTCAAGGCGGGAGACATGCTTGCCCTCCGTGGGAAAGAGTCCGGTCGGAACCCGCGTCCCTGTCCCGGACCCGGGGTGTTGCGTTCAGCACTCCGGGTTGCCGCGAACGGCGCGTCAAAACCGCTGGCCCACAACCGGCACGGTGGGTGAGGATCGGAGGATGGACGCACGCTGGGCGATCGCCCCAGAACCGCACGAGTCGCCGACCGCCCTCGACCTGTGGCGCGCGTACTACACGGAGCTCTCGGACCGCTGGTACCGGCTCCACGAGGGGCACGACACGGAGCCGGGCGAACTGCGCCGCGCGCTCGCCGCCTCCGACCACACACCGCTCGCGCCGCCGCACGGACTGCTGCTCGTGGGGTGGTACGGGGACGAGGCGGCCGGTTGCGTGGGGCTGAAGGCGAGCCGTCTCGACCCGCACGCCCTGGAGCTGACCCGGATGTTCGTGCGTCCCGCGTTCCGCGGCCTGGGCGGCGGCGGCCGGCTGCTGCGCGCGGCGGAGGCGGAGGCGCGGGAGCGCGGGGCGCGGCGCCTCGATCTCGACACGCGCCACGACCTGGTGGAGGCGCGCGGCCTGTACACGCGGCACGGGTGGCGGGAGACGGGGCCGCTGTGGGAGGACACGTACGCGCAGCGGTGGTTCAGGAAGGAACTGGACGCGCGGGAGGCGCCGGGAACGCGGGAGGGCTCGGGGGCGCCGGAGGGCTCGCGCGCGCCGGGGGCGGCCGTCTGAGGGACGGACGCACGGGAGGTTGACGGCTTGTCATGGTTCGCCCGGTCGAACACGTGCTCAGGGACTCTCGGCATAATCGCGGGGATCGCTCAGGGGGCCGGGAGGGGACTGCGGTGCACGAACAGGAACGCGGACACAGACGCGAGCAGGGACACGAGCAGGAAGGCGAGCGGGCGGGGAGACCTGCGAAGGGGCACGGGCAGGAGTCCTGCCCGGAGTGCGGAAGGCCGCGCGAGGGCGGGGCGCCGTGCGCGTGCGGGGTGGACGGCGAGGAGTTCAGCCCGCTGCGGGTGCGGCCGTACGTGACGGTCGGCGAGGAGGACGACGGGGCGGAGCCGGAGCCCACGACGTACGGCGGGGCGCTCCCCGAGGCGACGATGCGGCTGCCGCGCGTCCCCGGGCCCGGCCTCGCGGGCGCGGGCGAACCGGACGCGGAACAGCGGGGCGGCGGGCGGCGCAAGGGGCTGTACGTGGCCTCGGGGGCGGCCGTCGTGGTGGTCGGCGCGGTCGCCGCGCT
>NZ_JAAGLR010000815.1 GCF_010548245.1 Streptomyces sp. SID11385 | reverse complement strand
GCACCACCCGTATCCGGCTCTTCGAGGAATGCCTCGCCCTCCTCCTCGGCCGCCCCGCCGCCACCGAGTCCCTCGGGCTCGACCCGTTCACCGCCGTCGTGGTCGAGACGGACGGCGCCATCGAGCAGGTCGACTCCCTCAAGTCCGCCTACGAGGGCGCCGCCGCCACCGGGCTCGACGTCTTCGCCCACTCCTTCGACACCGCGCTCGCCCACCCCGGCGTCCGCGCCCGGCAGGCGGGCGCCGCCGCGCTCGCCGCCGAGTGCCGCGCCTGCCCGCTGCTCACCGTCTGCGGCGGCGGGCACTACGCGCACCGCTACCGCGCGGGCGACGGCTTCGCCCACCCCTCGGTGTACTGCGCCGACCTGAAGAAGTTCATCCGCCACGTGGCGGTCGCCCTGGACCGGGCCGCGCGGGGAGCGCCCGGCGAGCCGCGACCGGCACCCGTCCCAGGAGCCAGCCGATGACGCGCGCCGTCCCGCCGTCCGTACCGCCTTCCGGCCCGTCCGTCCTTCCCTCCGCCGTCCCGCCCTCCGTGCTCGGCGAACTCGCCAGGACCGAGGGCGGCGAAGCGACGCTCGACCACCTCGTCCACGACCAGGCCAACCGCAGGCTCCTGCTGCTGCGGGCGCTGCTCGACACCGTCACCGACGCCTCCTCGGCGCGCGTCGCGCCCGCCGAACGCCGCCGCGCCGCCGCCGACTGGGCCCTCCTGGAGGCGGCCGAGGCCGCGAGCCCCGAGGCCGCCGCGCA